>NZ_JARVSB010000010.1:0-218224 GCF_030209365.1 Plantibacter sp. ME-Dv--P-095 | reverse complement strand
CCGTGCGCCTCGCGAACGACACCCCGTTCGGCCTCGGCTCCTACGTGTACACGACGGACCAGGAGCAGGCGCTGCGGGTCGCGGACGGGATCGACGCCGGCATGGTGTGGATCAACCTCGTCCTCGGCGACGCCGCCGAGCTCCCCTTCGGTGGCGTGAAGCGCTCCGGCACCGGCCGTGAAATGGGCAAGCCCGCCATGGACGAGTTCGTCAACAAGAAGCTCATCCGCATCGCGTAAGTTCGCAATCCGGGCCGAACCGTAGACTCCCGATACGCACGAGGGTTGGGTCGGACCGCGACCGTGGAGAAGCGGTGGGTGTAGCCACGCGCCGTTTCAGGCGCTGGTTCCTACAACGACGGATCATCAGTCCCTCGACGCCATGCACCGCGACCATGGCCGCGCAGGTGGACATGATCGCCTCAGTCGGCCTCGGAGGCTCGAGGCGTCTCGGGCGCTACCCTGCATCGTTCAGCGAGGGCTCTCTCGCCGCCGACGTCATCGGCACCACGGAGACGTTCGAGCGGCACCGTCACCGCCACGAGGGCAACAACACGTACCGAGATCAAATCACGGATGCCGGGCTCGTGTTCTCCGGCACCTCACCGGACGGCACCCTCGTTGAGTTCGTTGAACCATGCGTCACGATCCTCCGCAAGCACCCCGACTCAACGATCGCAATCGAGAAGGATGGCGTTTCCTTCCTCGTCGACCCCGGCAGCTTCCTTTCGCCAGCCCCGGATGTCATCCGGGCCGCGCCCGGGTCCTCGTTACTCACGAGCACCCGGACCAGGCTGACGTTGCCCTTCTCGCCGCCGTCGTCAATGCTCAGCCGGCCCCCACGATTTGGGCTCCCAACAACGCAGCTCCCCGACCGCGGCCAGCAGATCCGTGTCGTTCGACGGCGAGCGCGCCGAGGCTACAGACGACAAGGACGGGGGGGGGGAATGGCGTGCTACCGCACGAAATCAAGTGAGTGCGCTGACGGAGAGTCAAGAGTTCCAGGTACAGGTTGACCTACCATCCGTATGGTAGGTACACTCGGAGAATGCCCTCGAAAACCGAAATCCTCGACTATGCGATCGAAGTGCTCCGCCGTAGTGAAGCGCTCACCATCGACGCCGTCGCTCGCGAGGCCGGCCTGACAAAGCCCGGCGTAGTGCACCACTTCCCCACGAAGGAGAAGCTGGTCGTGTCCGTCGTGGACCGCATCACCGCCAAATGGGAGGCAGACCTGACCTCCCGAGCTCCAGCCGCCACCACGCCACGCGAGAAACTGGCCGCGTACGTCGACTATGCCCTCACGAGTGACTTCGATAACAGCGACCTGGCGTTCATGGTCGACGTCCGGATCCGCGATGGCCTCGCAGAACAGTGGGTTGCCCGTCTCAGCCCCTGGTTCGGGGACGACCTTGAAGGAACCCCCGTCGAGCGCGCATCCCTGCGTGCGGCTCGTCTCATCGCCGACGGGGCCTGGCTCAACAAGGCGTTCGGCATCGATGTCACCCGCGAAGACGAGACCGCGACCCTCCGGGCCATCACCCAGCGTCTGATCGGCGAAGGAACCAACTCGTGACCAACACTGTCAAAGGGTGGCTGCTGCTTGTCGCCGCGATCCTCACCGAGGTGGCAGGCTCGCTGTCCCTGAAGGGCGCCCTGAGTCACCCCGGGTTCTACGCGCTCGTCGTCGTCGGATATCTCGGCGCATTCATCCTGCTCGCCATGGTGCTCCGCACCGGGATGGCCCTCGGCGTCGCATACGGCATCTGGGGTGCCAGCGGCGTCGCATTGACCGCCATCGGGTCCCTCGTAGTCTTCGGTGAGCCGATCACACTGTTCATGGGAATCGGCATCGTCGTGATCATCGCCGGTGTCCTCTGCGTCGAACTCGGAGCGCAGGCGGCACAGAAAGTGAAGGCCGCCTGATGGCTT
The DNA here is from genome assembly GCF_030209365.1 of Plantibacter sp. ME-Dv--P-095. Taxonomy (NCBI): domain Bacteria; kingdom Bacillati; phylum Actinomycetota; class Actinomycetes; order Micrococcales; family Microbacteriaceae; genus Plantibacter; species Plantibacter sp. ME-Dv--P-095. Next base: position 216,293 of record NZ_JARVSB010000010.1, on the reverse strand, counting down.
ACGTGCTTCTGATCGGTGCGATCGTCTTCGAAGTCGCCGGGACCACGTCCCTTCGCCTCGCCGTCGACAACAACCGCTGGTACGGCGGGGTGGTGGTCGGCTACATCATGGCCTTCGTCATGCTCTCCCTCACGTTGTCGAATGGAATGCCCCTCGGGATCACCTATGGCATCTGGGCAGCAGCGGGCGTCGCCATCACCGCGATCATCTCCAGGGCACTCTTCAAGGAGCCACTCACCTGGTTGATGAGCCTCGGGATCGTCCTCATCATGGGCGGCGTCTTACTCATCGAACTCGGCGCAGCACACTGACACCCGACTGAGCAACTCCTGCTGTCCCTCCACCCGTCGATCCGTGGATCGACATGGTCCGAACCTGACCGCTCTCGAGCCACACCGGAGCGATGCTGACGAGGACGCGGTGGGGGGAAGTCGTCAGCATCGATGACGGCGTAGAGCTGCCCGCCGTCAGCAGCTGTCGCCTGGAACCACCCAGACGACATCGCCCGGCTCGAGAGCAGCACCCGCGTTCATCGCCGCCGCACCGCGGATGACCGCGAGCTGCCCGAGGAACGCGTCGATGATCGTTGGGAGGTCAATGTGCACGGTGGTGAGACGCGGCGCGATGAGTTGGCCGAGCATCGTGTGATCGACACCGAGGACGCCGACCTGGGCGGGCACGTCGAGGTTCAACCGGCGCGCAGCCGCGATGACGGCGATGGCGACGTCGTCGTTATAGGCGCATACGGCCACGTCGTCAGCTCCGATCACCGTGAGCGCGGATGCCAGAGCATCGGTAGCGGAGTCTGCATTGAGTTGCACCCGGATCACGACCGGCTCGAGGAGGCCGAGCTCGGAGCATTCCGCTCGAACACCCCTGAGCCGTGATTCGCCATACGGGGCTGAGCGCGAGTCCTGCAGTTGTGCGTAGATCATGCGCCGCTTTCCGCAGCGGACGAGCTCGCGCACCTGGAGGCGCCCGATGAACAGATCCAATTCGTCCGTCACATCGCGACCGGCTTCGGGTCCGGACGGAATCAAGCGACTGCCGGACGCTTCGAGCATCCGCCCCTGCTCGGGCGCGAAGACTCCGAAGTCAATGATGGCCATCGGCCTGAGGTCAAGGACCGAGGTGAGCGTCGCGGTCGTGTCGCGACCGGCGAAGCGGACCACGACGCTCAATCCGAGGACGGCCGAGGCCTCAGTGATCTGATCGACCGCGTTCTGAAGATGCGGGCCGAATGTAGCGCTCGGAATGACAATGACGACCATGTCACTCACCCCCGTCGCGAGAGCGCGGCCTGCCCGCGATGGACGGTAGTTCAGCTCTGCCGCAGCCATCGAGACGCGATCGCGCGTCTCCTGCGGGAAGCTGTCCACGTTCCCGTTGAGGATCTGGCTCACCGTCGTCCGAGACAGCCCCGCACGTCGAGCGACATCTGAGCTCGTCGCTCGGCGGCCGGGCGTTGTTGCGGTCATCCCTGAATTCTGACACAGCCCGGTTGACAGGTGGCACAAGAGCGCCTAGCTTGATGTCGCGCGTTACTAACGCGCGTCAGTGTCACGCGTCACCAACTTCCCGCCGTCGCCGGTAAGCCTCGCGGACACTGCTATGACGAAGGAGTCATCCATGGCGAAAGATCCCGGGCGGGTACAGGGCGAGCAGATGCGCGCCGCAGTCGCTCTCAGTACCGAAGAGTCGATCACCGCCGCGCTTTCCGCGGAAGCGGTCGGAGCGGCCATCCACGCAGACCGTTCAGGCGAGAAGCTCAAGCTTCGCGAGAAGCTCTCTTACGGCGTGGGCGACATCGGCGCGAATCTGATCTTCGCGCCCGCGTCGGCATTCCTCCTGTTTTACCTGACTGACACCGTCGGTGTCGGTGCCGCAATCGCGGGCACCCTGTTGCTGCTCGGACGTGTGCTTGACGGCACGCTCGACCTCGTCGTCGGCACTCTGGTCGACAAGACCTCGACGCGCTGGGGCAAGGCGCGGCCTTGGATCCTCTTCAGCATGCCCGTCCTCGTCATCTCTTTCGTCCTGCTGTTCAACGTCCCCGCAGGACTGAACGAGACCGGCAAAGAGATCTACGCGTTCGTCTTCTATTTCCTGTGCCTCGGCGTCGGCTTCGTCAGCTCCAACCTCGCGTATCACACGCTGCTGTCCGTGATCACGTCCGACTCCCGGACGCGTGTGTCCCTCACCGTGATCCGCACCTTCTGCGCGATTCTGACCACCCTTCTGGTGAACACGCTGACGATTCCGCTGCTGACTGCCTTTGGCGGCGGACAGGGAGGCTGGACGGCGACGACCCTCATTTACGGTGGCATCGCCGCGATCACGCTCCTGATCGTGTTCTTCGGCACGAAGGAACGCGTGCACACCACCGCCAACACGAGCTCCGAGCCGACGAGACCACTGGGCAAGACGATTCGCATCTTGTTCCGCAACCCCTATTTCTTCCTCGTCTTCGGATTCTTCCTCCTGCAGTACATGGTCCAGGGAACAGCGGGCATCGGTATCTACTTCGCCTCCGACGTCCTCAACAACCCGGCGTTGTTCGGCCTGCTCAGCATCGCGGGCCTCGCGCCACTGCTGCTCGGAATGTGGTTCATGCCCACCATCATCGGGCGGTTCGGTAAACGAACTCCGGTCCTGATCGGCACCGGCCTGACCGTCGCCGGCGCGCTCATCACGCTCATCGACCCCACCAACATCACCCTCCTCCTCGTCGGCAGCTTGATCCGCGCGCTCGGCGGCATCCCGACGGCCTCGGTCATGTTCGCCCTGGTCGCCGATGTCGTCGACTACGGGGAGTGGAAGAGCGGCGTCCGATTGGACGGAATGACCTACGCCGCAGCGACCGCCGGCCAGAACTTCGGCGCCGGCCTCGGTACGGCCCTCGTCGGTTGGCTGCTCGCTTTCGGCGCCTACGACGGTGCCGCCGCCACACAGCCACAATCGGCGATCGACGTCGAGATCTTCCTCTACCTCTGGCTGCCACTGATCGTGTCGGTCCTGATAGCGGTAATCGTGTTCTTCCTCAATATCGACAAGTCCATGTCCCAAATGCAACGCGACCTGTCAGCACGGCGCGCGAGTGCTCTTGTAGAGCAGGGATGATGACCGCCTCGGGGAACCCACTGGCGTGGGGTGTCATCGGTACCGGCGACATCTCGAGGTCCATCTGCTCTGACCTCCGGCACCTGGAAGCCGCCCGTCTACTCGCGGTCTGCTCGCGTGATGCCTCGACGGCAGCGGCATTCGCCTCAGAGCACGAAGCGGCTAGAGCGTTCGGGCATCTCGACGAGATGCTCGCTGATCCTGAGCTCGACATCGTCTACATCGCCACCCCGCATGCGACCCACCTGTCGATCGCGCTCGCAGCGCTCCGAGCTGGCAAACACGTCCTGATCGAGAAGCCGATCGGTGTCGACGCGGACGAAGCGCGGACCATCGCGCGTGTCGCGCGGGAATCGCGCCGATTCGCGATGGAGGGGATGTGGATGAAGTTCGCTCCTGCGTATCGCAGCCTCGTGCAGACGATCCGAGCCGGCGCGATCGGACAGGTGCGAAGTATCCGAGCGTCGTTCGGACTCCCGTTCGACACGGCGGAGTCGGCGCGCTGGTCCCGGGTCCGATCCAGTAGCACTCTGCTCGATCAGGGGATCTACCCAGTGACACTCGCACTCGACCTCCTCGGAACCCCAATGCGCGTCGACGCCACCCAGGTGCGTCGAGCGGACGGCGTCGACGTCAACTGCCGCGCGAGCCTCGAGTACCCCGACGGACGATTCGCCGACCTCGCCGCCTCGATGGTCGAGTACATCGATCCCAGCGCCTCGGTCAACGGAACGAACGGGTGGATCGACGTGCCAGCCCCGTTCTGGGCAACCACCCGCTTCACCACCCACGCCGGCACTATCGAAGAGGCGTTCGGGTCGCCTGCGACCACCAGGATCGAAACGGAAGGCCATGGATACGTCCCGATGCTGCGCGCCGTCGGGGACGCCATCGCCCAGGGCCTATCGGAACATCCGCTGCACCCGCTGGATGCCTCGATCCAAACGTTCGCCCTCCTGGACCGAATCCGTTCCGCGGCACATGCAGCACGGGCCGCTTGAACGGACCGCAACACGTGGGCTGCGACACCGACCACCACCCGGGGCGACTGCCCCAGACGAAGGAGCAATCATGACGACCACCTCATTCAACGACGACTGGAGCGTCCGCGAGCACAAGAGCATCTTCGAGGCTCTTCAGAGTGCGTCCGCGGAGGCAGTCACCGTCCGGCTACCACACGACGCACTCATCCACCGGGACCGTTCCGGTGACGCCGGTCGCTCCGCTCACACCGGCTATTTCCCCAGCGCGAGCGTCGAGTACACCAAAACGCTCGACGTCCCTGAGGAGTACCGGGACAAGCGCGCGACCCTGGAGCTCCAAGGAGTCCATCGCGATGCGATGGTCTACGTCAACGACGTATTCGCCGCCCAGCGCCCGTTCGGGTACTCGACCTTCTTCGTTCCGCTCGACCCCTACCTGAAGTACGGCGAGTCGAACTCCATCCGCGTGGAATCGCGCGCGCACGAGGACTCTCGTTGGTACACCGGCGTCGGCATGCACCGCGACGCAGTGCTGCATGTCACGGAACTCGTCCACCTCACCCCGACCGGCACGCAGATCACGACCCCCGACATCGATGCGAGCCGCGCCGTCGTCGAAGTCATGACCACAGTCCAGAACGAAAGCACCGCGACCGCTCACCGCTCGATCACCACGGTCCTCCGGGCCCCGGACGGACGCGCCGTCACCTCCGACACAGCCCCGCTCACCATCCGAGCCGGGTCGACATCCGTCGTCCGTCAGCGACTCTACGTCGCCTCCCCGGAGCTCTGGGACGTCGACCACCCATCCCTGTACACGGCCGTCAGCACTGTGCTCGACGGAGAGGTCACCGCCGAGGAACGTGAGACGGTCTTCGGTATTCGCACCCTGCAGCTCGACCCTCATGACGGTCTGCGGATCAACGGGACGACCGTGAAGCTCCGCGGCGCGTGCATCCACCATGACAATGGCATCCTCGGCGCTGCCTCGATCGGTCGCGCCGAAGAGCGACGCGTGCAACTCCTCAAAGAGGCAGGATTCAACGCCATCCGCAGCTCTCACAACCCGCTCAGTCAAGCGATGCTCGACGCCTGCGACCGACACGGCATGCTCGTCATGGACGAGACCTTCGACATGTGGACCGTCGGCAAGTCCACGTTCGACTACTCGTTGTCCTTCCCCGAATGGTGGGAGCGTGACGTCGAGGCACTAGTCGCGAAGGACTTCAACCACCCCTCCGTCATCTTCTACTCCATCGGTAACGAGATCCCCGAGACGGGCACCCCACTCGGATCTGGGTGGGGACGCAAGATCGCCGAGAAGATTCGCTCGCTCGACGACACCAGGTATCTCACGAACAGCATCAACGGATTCGTCTCCGTCCTCACGGACATCGCCGCACTCATGGGTGCGCAGGACGACGGCAGCGCCCCAGGTGGAGTGAACGCTGCGGGCGACCTCATGGGCGTAATCAACTCCTCCGAAATCGTGACGGAGAAGACCGCAGAATCGTTCGCCATCGTGGATGTCGCGGGCCTCAACTACGGCGACTCCCGGTACGCCGCCGACCGCACGGCATTCCCCAACCGCATCATCGTCGGCACCGAGACGTTCCCCACGAACATCGACACCAATTGGCAGCTGGTGCAGGACAACCCGCATGTCATCGGCGACTTCACCTGGACCGGTTGGGACTACCTGGGCGAAGCCGGCATCGGACGCATGCAGTACCTCTCTGACGACGAGGCCCCCTTGTTCGCAGCTCCCTACCCGTGGCTGGCGGCATGGTGCGGGGACATCGACATCACCGGACTACGGCGCCCCGCCTCGTACTACCGCGAGATCGTCTTCGGGTTGCGGCACGAGCCCTTCATCGCCGTGCAGCGCCCCCACCCGCGCGGCACGCATCAGCAGGCCAGCCCATGGACGTGGTCCGACAGCATCGCCAGCTGGAGCTGGGACGTCGCGGTCGGCTCGCCGATCACCGTCGAGGTGTACAGCGACGCCGACGAGGTCGAACTGTTGCTGAACGGCGACAGCATCGGACGGGCCCCGAGTGGTCGCGACAACCGCTATCGATCCACCTTCGAGGTGCCGTATGCGCCGGGCGAACTCACCGCCGTCGCGATCACTGGCGGGGAGACGGTCAGCCGGACAAGCCTCCTCACCGCCTCCACCAAGCTGCAGCTGGCGGTGAGCGTTGATCGCGACCTGCTCCTCGACGACTCCTCGGACCTCAGCTTCATCACCGTCGAGCTCCACGACGAACACGGCACCCTCGCGAGCAATGTCGACCGTGCCGTCAGGGTCGAAGTCAGCGGCGCAGGGACCCTGCAAGGGCTCGGCAGTGCGCGCCCCGACACGACGGAGAAGTTCGACGCTCAGGAGTTCACAACCTTCGACGGGCGCCTCCTCGCGATCGTCCGCCCGACTGGCAGGGGAACCATCACGGTCGACGTGACGGCTCCTGACCTCGACCCCGTCCAGGTGACCCTCAACGTGGGCGCGCCGACCAGTACTGCGCACTGAACACGACTTCGCCGACCGAGGTCGCGAGTGCTCGCGGCCGCGGTCGGCGAGGTGGGATTCGACGCAGGAGCCGCACCGACGCCGCCGGCGACGTCGACGTCGTCGTCCGGCCACGGCTTCCAGCGGCAATCAAGACCTGTTCGCAGAAGGCGCAGGACCGGCCACTCCCGCGAGCGTCTGAGACGCGCCGCGTCGGTATCAGCCGCTCGGCTGGAACGATGGCGTTCAGATTGGCTTGAGCGACCCCATCGCCTCGTCGAGCAACACTCCGAACGGCCGACCCCGGTCGGTGGTCATCCAGAGGTCTTTCGCGGCGACCACGCAGGTCAGGGCCGCGCCGGCGATGACCGTCGCGCGCGGGTCGGTGCCCGGTCGATGGCCGATGCGCTCCCCCACCAGCTCGGCAAGATCGCCCTGAACGCGCGAGATCCTCTCGAGTTCCCCCGCGCTCAAGGCGGGGTTGTCGTGGATGATCAACTCGATCGCGAGTGCCCGCTCCGCCAGTGTCGCGTCTTCGAAGTGCTCGACGACGACGTCGAATGACCGCCGCAGCGATTCCCAGATCGGCTCCTCAGCGGGCCGCGCAGCGAGCGCCTCACCGAGCATCTGCGACCAGGCGTCGTACTTGCCCAGCATGAGGTCCTCTTTCGAGGTGAAGTAGCGAAAGAACGTGCGCCTGGAGATGCCGGCAGCAGCGACCAGGTCGTCGATCGTCGTCTGCTCGTAGCCCTTGGCTGCAAACAGGTCCTGGGCCAGCATCGCCAGCTCGGCACGCATTGCCCGTCGCGCTCGTTCACGCACGGGGATGGGGGTGGACTCCGTCATGTGTACCACCCTATCGTTACATCGGCATGTGTGGCACTGAGTGCCACGTGTGTCCTATAGTGGCAGCACAACCCATCGACCACGAAACATCGGAGCTACCCCGTGACCACCCCATGGACCACGAACGACATTCCTCGCCAGGACGGACGGGTCGCCGTCATCACCGGAGCCAGCAGCGGGCTGGGATTCGAAACAGCCCGTGCCCTCGCCGACCACGGCTCGGCCGTCGTCCTCGCCGTCCGCGACATCAACAAGGGCCAGGAAGCTGCGGCGAGGATCGCCGACCAGGTGCGCGACGCCCGCGTCACGGTGCAAAAGCTGGATCTGGGCTCCCTGGCATCCGTGCACGCAGCGGCCGCCGAGCTCCGGTCTGCACACCCGCGGATCGATCTACTCATCAACAACGCTGGCGTGATGTACACACCGCAGCAGAAGACGACCGACGGATTCGACCTGCAGTTCGGCGTCAATCACCTCGGCCACTTCGCGTTGACCGGTCTACTGCTCGACCACCTCCTGCCCGTGCCGGGCTCCCGCGTGGTGACGGTCAGCAGCTACGGCCACCGCATTCGAGCGGACATCTACTTCGACGACCTGCAGTGGGACCGCACCTACGACCGGGTCGCCGCCTACGGTCAGGCCAAGCTGGCGAACCTGATGTTCACCTACGAGCTACAGCGCCGCCTCGCCGAACGGGGCAGCACCATCGCCGTTGCCGCCCACCCGGGCAACGCTTCAACCGAGCTGACCCAGAACTTGCCCGCTTTCGCGCGAGTCGCCTCGGCCGCCGTCAAGCCTTTGCTTGCTCAGAGCGCTGCTGGAGGCGCACTACCCACTCTGCGTGCCGCGACTGATGCAAGCGTGCTCGGCGGCCAGTACTACGGCCCCGACCGCATGCGTGAGACCCGCGGACACCCTCATCTGGTCACGTCAAGCGCCGCCTCCTACGACCTGACGACACAGCGCCGACTGTGGTCCGTGTCCGAGGAACTCACTGGCGTCACCTTTCCCGTATAACGACTCAATCCCGAAGAACAGACGCCTTCTTTCCAACGATCGTGGGCAGTTCGTTCACGCAGACCTCCATTTGACACGCAAATCACCCCTAGAGAAAGAAGCACATCATGGCCGCATACGACGTCGCCAACCGTTCCGCAATCGTGACAGGAGGCGCATCCGGCATTGGCCGGGCCGCTGCTCACTTGCTTGCCGCGAACGGAGCGTCCGTTCTTGTCACTGACATCAACGCCGAACTCCTCCACACCGTGGTCGATGAGATCATCGCTGCCGGCGGCTCTGCCGTGGGTCTGGTCGGAGATGTCACCGACCCGGAGCACGCCTTCGAGGCCGTGCGCAAGGCTAGCGAGCTCGCACCGCTCGGTATCGCCATCAACAACGCAGGGGTTGGTGGATCAGTTGCTCAAGCCGCCGAGTATCCCGCGCAGACCTGGGATGACGTCCTCGCAGTCAACGTCACCGGGGTGATGAACGGGATGCGGGCCCAACTGCCAGCGCTGGTCGCGAACGGCGGGGGCGCGATCGTCAACACCGCCTCCATCGGCTCCAGCATCGGCGTTGCCATGTCCAGCGCATACATCACCTCAAAGCACGCCGTCTTGGGACTCACCAGAGCCGCCGCGCTCGACTACGCCGCGCAGGGCGTTCGCATCAACGCTGTCGGTCCTGGCTTCATCCTCACCCCGTTCGTCGAAGGCAAGATGGACGCCGATGCGCTTCGATACACGGAGAGCAAGCACCCGATCGGACGACTCGGTAAGGCCGACGAGGTGGCAGCCGTGATCGCCTTCCTCGCAAGCGATGCTGCAAGCTTCGTCACCGGCTCGTACTACCCCGTCGACGGCGGCTACCTGGCACAGTAGGCGCACGTCGCGCCCACCGTCGGAATCGCGGCTGTCCGAGACCCGACGTCGGCAGAACGACGACCACGTGGTGGGACCTGTCGTCAGAGCGGCTCAAGCCGAAGCGCCCGTTGAGGAATTCCTCATCGGGCGCTTCGAGCTATCTGCGGATCACGAGTCCGTCACTGGTACGCCGCCCATTGCGGCTAGAGGGCTGGTAGTTGTTGGGTGGTGCAGTGAATGCCACCGCCTCTGGCGAAGAGCGGCCGTCCATCGACCTGAACGACGGTCCGTCCTGGGTATGCGGCCGCGAGGATGGCTGCAGCTTCGTCATCACGGGTGTCGCCGAACGAGCATATCGATGTCGCGAGGATCAACGACGACGGTCACAGGCTCGAAGGCGACGATGGCGTTGGCGACCGCAGCCCAGGTCTGTCGGGCCTCTTCAGCTGCTTCCATGGTGTCGCCGACGGTGTAGCCGCTCGTCGGCCAGGCCATCCACGTGCGTTCGTGTGGTGCCCTCTCGGGTCGCATCGTCCAGCTCATACGGAGGCCTCTGCATTGACCGGCTCGACAAGCGCACCGTATGTGTCGGGCCGACGGGTGCGGAGGAAGGGAAACAGGTTCAGCCAGTCGTGTCGCTGCTCGAGCTCCAGGTCCGCGACGAGGACGACCTGCTCGTCCCGTCCGGCGCTCGCCAGGATACGACCGTAAGGGTCGCTGATGAATGACGAGCCGTAGAACGTGTTGCCTGCACTGCCATCAGAGCGCGTCTCCGAGCCCGTGCGGTTCGGCACGACCATGAACAGACCGTTCGCGATCCCGTTACCGACAATCACTTGCTCCCAGAGCGGTCTGGTATCGAAGTCGGGGTGATCGGGCTCGGACCCGATCGGTGTCGGATAGACGACAATATTGGCACCGCCGAGCGAGTAGGCGCGGGCGACTTCGGGGAACCACTCGTCCCAGCAGGTAGGCAGTCCGATGCGTGCCCCGTCGAGCGTGTCCAGCGTGTAGACAGGGTAGGGCGTCGTCTGACCGGTGCCATCTCCGCCGGTACCCTCACGTCCTGCGGCCGGTGCTTCGCGGAAGTACTGGTCCTCGTAGTATCCCGCGGTCACAGGGATGTGTAGCTTGCTCGTCCGGGCGACGAGTGAGCCGTCAGGTGCGACGATCACCGCGGTGTCAAAGCCTCGACCGGTGACGTCGCCGGTGGCCTCGTACAACGAGGCGTGGACGAAGACGTTGTGGTGGGCCGCGGCCGCGCGGGCGAACGTCACTGTAGAACCGTCGAACAGAGACTCCGCCGTGACGTCCGCACGGCCCATCGGAAGCTCGTCCGCCGGATAGCGGCTGAGGGTGAGCTCCGGCAGAAAGACGATGCGGGCCCCGGCTCCGGCTGCCATCCCGATAGCCGCGTCGAGGTCGGCGACGAGCTCGTCCCGGTCCGGGTTCCAGGCGTGTTGGACGACCGCGACGCGGAGCGGGAAGCGGTCGCCAGCATCGACCCGGGCGGGAGACGCGGGGACTCCGTTGGTGCTGCGGAGGGTGAAGGTGTTCATGGTGTGGTCCGTCCGAGGAACGCTCGAGGGCGGTACGAGCGCGAGGGGAGATGCGGCATCACGGTCCTCCGGCCAGGTACGCCCGCGCGATGCGGTCGAGCACGTAGCGATCGAATGATGCGCCGTGGCCTGGCCTGACGACATCGACCTCGAGCGCCGCCAGGAGCTTCATCGAGACGCGGTAGTCGTCTTGGTTTGACTCGTGGAGACCGTCTAGGAGGTAGTCGTCGTAGACCGCGTCTCCTGAGATCAGTTCGCGGTTTGCCCGGTCGACGAGTGCGAGGCTACCCGGGGTGTGTCCGGGAAGGTGGAGTACTTCGTACTGCCGGTCGCCGAGATCGATCACGTCGCCGTCCTCGACGGCGGTCACGGTGATCTCGCCGACATCATGGACGGCGGGATCCCACCCGGTGCGAGGCGAAGCTGTGACGAACATGTCGCTGGGCATCGACGGGTCTGAAGGGGCGCCGAGTTGTCGTGCGAACGTAGGGGCGTGAAGCGAGGTGACGGCTGCAGGAGTATCCCCGGGGTGCGCGCGAACGTCGTCGAATTCGGCAGCTCCACCCGCGTGGTCGAGGTGGCCGTGCGTGAGGACGACGATCGGTTCTCGCCACAGACGACCTTGAGCGTGCGATTCCGCTTCGAGTGCCTGCTTCAGCGAGCCGACACCGAGACCGGTGTCGACGATGAGGTCGCGGTCGTGACCTTGCCGCCACCAGATGTTGCCCCGGACGAATTCGTGCGCGTAGGGTTCGTCGATTTGTATCAGTCCCGGCGCGACGTCGCGCATACGGAACCAGTGGTCGACGACAGGAAGGCTCACGCGGTGGCTCCGAGCGCGTCGTGCTTGGCGGATCGGTCTTCGTGCGTCCAGAGCGTCGAGTAAATCACTGCTGCAAGAGTCGGCCCGGCGATGGAGGACAGGTCCGCGCCGTCCAGAGCCGCCGCGATCGGACCGATGTACAGGGTGGTGTTGACCATCAGCAGTGCCACGGTGGTGGCGATCAGCATGGCCGCCGTGCCCGGTAGGGACCATCCTCCGCGGAACCAGAACGGGCTGTCAGGATCGGTCCGGCTCAGCTCGAGTCCGTTGTACCGGTTCCGGCGCAGGACGACGTCGGTCGCGTACACGGCGAGGAGCGGGCCCATCACTGCCACGGATATCTCGATGAGGTAGTTCAGCGTCTCGAGGAGATCAGGGGCCAGGAAAGCGAGGTAGGCCGCCGCGGCCACGCAGACGATTCCGACGAGCAACACAATCACCCAACGGCGCATACGTGGAGCGAAGGTCTGCACGTAGAGACCCGCGGAGTATGCGGTGAGGGCGTTGTTCGCGATGCTTCCAACGATCACTGCTGCGAGGAACATCGGGTAAAAGTATGTCGGCAGGATGGTTGCGATGGCGGTCTGGGGATCGTTCATGTCGATGCTGGTTGCTGCGACGACGCCGAGTGCTCCGAGGAGCACAGACGGGATGATGCCGCCGAGCGCCGTCCAGATGACCACGGCCTTGCTCGAGCTTCGTGTCGGGAGGTATCGGGAGAAGTCGGCACTGGTTCCCCAGGAGAGCGGTCCAGAGGCGATGATCGTCAATCCCACCAGCCACAGCGCGATGCGCTCCCACCCACCGAGTGCGGGTGACTGGAAGCCCCAATCCGCGGCCTTGAGCACATACACTCCGGCGAGCAGGAAACACGCGCCCACGGCGCCGGAGATGTATGGGCTCAGGCGTTCGATCGTCGCATGGCCGAACACGCTCAGCGTGAGGCTGAGTGCGGCCACGGCGAGCAGTAGGAAGAAGGAACCCACCGGTGTGACGTCGAGACCGAGCGCGGTGAGGAGTGCGTTCGATGCGAGCGCGGCGAAGGTGACGTTGAGGATCACGAAGAGGATCGCGATTGCGGCGCCGAGCCCGGCACCGAACAGCGTGTTGCCACGGAGCCCGAACATCGCTCGCATGATGATCACGCTTGGAGTACCAGAAGCCGGCCCTGATACCGCAACCCACCCCACCGCGAACCACCACAGGTTGCCGACGACGCAGATGACGAGCGCTTCCCACACCTGCAGTCCAAGGATGACCAAGAGTCCGCCGTAGACGATGTAGAGGTAGGTCACGTTCGCTGCTGCCCAGATTCCGAAGAGCCCGAGGGGGCGTCCGTGGCGCTGAGATTCCGCGATGTAGTCGATCCCGCCGACCTCGATGTGTCCCGCGGTGTCGATCCCGATGTCGCTCTTGCTCATCTCAAAGCCTCCGTCGCCTATTGAACAGCTGAACAATAAGGTGAGCGTAGTGAGACTATGGGGGCATGTCAACGAAGGATTCACGCGTACGTGTCAGGTTGTCGCCCGAACAACGGGCCACTGAGATCCTCCGCGCCGCCGTTCAGATCGCTCGCGACGAGGGGCTCGGTGCGTTGTCGGTACGGTCCGTTGCGACCGGTGCAGGCATCGCCGCAGGCCTCGTTACGCACTACTTTTCTCTGGACGAGCTCGTTGCAAAGACGTATGCGACGATCGCCTCCGAGGAGTACGCCGAGACCGCGAACGCTCTGGCGGCGCTGTCGAATCCGGTTGAGAAGCTCGACACTGTGCTCGGGGCTTCGCCGGAGGCGGAGTACGCGGCCAGCGCGTTCGTCTGGGTTGAGAGTTGGGCGGTCGCAAGACGCAACCCTCAGCTCCGCATAGAACTGCGCGAGCAATCCGAGCGATGGCATCGCCTGCTCAGTGATCTGATCGAGCAGGGAATGCGTGCGGGCGACTTCACGGTCGAGGACTCGAGCGAGGCTGCGTGGCAGCTCTTAGCGCTCATTGACGGCACGAATGCGCACGCTGCGATGCGGGAGATCGATGACCCCCTGACAGCCCACATCCTCCGTCGCTCTGCGGCGGCCATGCTTGGTCAGGCGCGTCCAGCCGAAGGTCTCGGCGATCACCACTAGCGACTGACGGACATCAACGACGTCCAGTTCGGTTGCCGCTCGATGTGATTGCAACCGCTTCGTCGATGCCCCGGTGCCGACGTCAGCCATTGCCGCCTTTCGGCGCTTGCCCGAGCCGACTCTCGAGCACCCCGCACCGCGCGCTCCGTCAGAGAAGCGGAGGCTCGCTCCTCACGGACCCAGCCGATCCGAAAGACAGCACGATCCGTCGGGGTCCGCCGCTTGCCGAGCCTCCCGACAAGAGGAGTCACGGGGCGCCCGCTCTGGCGGCCAATGACTGATCGGATCATCATGCCAATCGACAAGCTCCTGCTCACCGCCGAAGAGGCAGCAGAATCACTCGGAGTGGGACGCTCCACGGTCTATGACCTCATGAGACTCGGCCACCTATCCAGCGTCAAGATCGGACGAGCCAGACGCATCCCCGTCGCCGCACTGCGCCGCTTTGCTCGGCAGCTCGCAGGTGAAGACCAGGCGTGAGTCAGCGCGCAAACGGCGAGGGCTCGATCTACAAGCGCGACGACGGCCAGTGGACTGGCGCAGCGTACGTGCTGGCCGCAAACGGAGCGCGAAAGCGCCGCACCGTCTATGGACACACCAAAGCGCAGGTCGCCGCCAAGCTCCGCGACCTCATCACCCAGACAGACGCCGGCGTCCCAACCGCGGTCTCGGGCTGGACCGTGAAGACCTACTCCGAGCACTGGCTCACCCACATCGCACCGAGCGTGCTCCGCCCGACCACCAGGGCCAACTACGAGTGGGTTCTGCAGAAACACGTGCTCCCATCGCTAAGCACGAAGAAACTCGAACAGCTGACGCCACAACACGTCCGCGAAATGCACTCCAACATCGCGCGCACGGGCGTCTCGGCCCACACCGTGCGGCTTGCTCACGCCGTGCTCCGCAGTATCCTCGCCGAAGCAGCCCGCGAGCAGCACATCGGGCGTAACGTCGCGGCACTCGTCCGCGCTCCCAAGATCGAGCACCAGGAAGTGGAGCCGTGGACAGCGGAGGAGACTTCCGCCTTTATGGAGTCCAGCCGCGACTCACAATTCGCCGAGCTCTACGTTCTCGCGCTGACGCTCGGACTTCGCCGGGGAGAGCTGCTCGGCCTGCGCTGGGCAGACATCAACGCCGAGCGAACACAGCTCCGCATCCGACAGACTGCTCACCGCGCCGGAACCGGTCAAGGGATCTCGATCGGACCGACGAAGACCGCGCGATCGCGGCGGACGCTGCCCCTACCGGCTCGAGCTATCGCTGCGCTCAGAACTCGAGCCGCGAACCAACTCTCGGATCAGCGCGCGGCCGGCGATGCCTGGGTCGATTCCGGGCTCGTCTTCACGACACGGACCGGTACCCCCATCGAGCCGAGCAACCTCCGCCGGAGCTTCGACAAGGAGATCGCCGCCGCGAACGTGCGCCGAATCCGGTTTCACGACATGCGTCACACCTGCGCGTCGCTCCTGCTGGCCCAAGGTGTGCAGATGCGCACGGTCATGGAAATACTCGGCCACGCCAACATGGCGATCACTTCCGACATCTACTCGCACGTCGCACCGACGACCTTGCGGAACGCCTCAGACGCGATGAATGCCGCGCTCGACTCCCCCGCTGTAGGACCGGAATGACCATGCACGTTCGCCGTTGTTCACTGCCGTTCGCGGGGTCGTTGCTACATGCGTTGCTACACGCGTTGCTACATTTTCGCGCCTAGCCGGCAGCTGTCGCCCAGTTCGGCCTGTCGGACGGGCCTGTGAGTGGGCAAGAAAAATGCCGCTGACCTGGGGTTTCCAGGGCAACGGCCGGGTGATACTGGTGGAGCCGCCCAAGGGAATCGAACCCTTGACCTTCTCATTACGAGTGAGATGCTCTGCCGACTGAGCTAGGGCGGCGCGTGCGCTGGTCGCCCGGCGCACGAGTATCCATGTTAGCGCAGCTTTTGCACGGTCGTGTACAGCTCGGCGAAAGAACGACGGATCCGCTCCGCGAGCGACCCGGGGGTCGGCGCATCGGCCCAGCAACGCCAGGCATGGCGGAGCCCCGCGAATCCCACCATCGTCATCATCCAACACCGATCGAAGAGGGCTTCCGAGTCACCCGCGAGCGCGGGCTCGTCGTTCAGCACCCGCCGCTCGACGACCTTGTACAGACCTTCTTCGAAACCGCGCATGCTCGCGATCCGCGCCCCGAGGAGGTGCGGGTGATCACGCAGCACGTCCTTGCGGAGATGGTGGATCTCGACGTCCTCGTCGGCATCGCCCACCGTCCGGGCCAACAACTCGCCGAGATCGGTGAGGACGTCGGTCGCCGGGCCCGCGGTCAGGAAGGCTTCGAGGGCGTCGCCGTCGGGGATCAACGGGATGTCGCCGATCAGCGCCTCCTCCTTCGTCCCGAAGTAGTTGAAGAAGGTCCGCGGTGAGATCTCCGCCCGCCGGCTCACCTCCTCGACCGTCACGTTCTCGAGCCCGTGCTCCCCCGCGAGCGTCAACACCGCGTGCTGGATCGCCCGACGCGTCGCGAGGCGCTTCCGCTCGCGGAGCCCGAGTTCGGCCGGCACCGTCATGGTCATCGAGGTCCCGCCATCAACTGCACATCGGGTCCTTCGACGGGACGGTGCCATCGATGAGGTACTGGTCGACCGCCTGGTTCACACAGTCGCTGCCCTTGTTGTAGCCGGTGTGCCCCTCACCCTTGTAGGTGATGAGCTGGCCCTGGTCGAGCTGCTCCGCGAGGTTCTGCGCCCAGACGTACGGCGTGGCCGGGTCGTTCGTGGTTCCGACGACGAGGATCGGAGCGGCACCCTTCGCATGGATCTCGCCACGCTCGGTCCTCGTCTGGTACGGCCAGTTCGCGCAGAACGTGTCGCCGTAGGCCATGTACTCGCCGATCACCGGAGCGGCCTGCTCGAGTCCCTTGGCCTCGTCGGCCATCTTCGTCTTGTCGTCGTCGTAGCTGTAGTCGAGGCAGTTGATCGCGTTGAAGGCCTCGGTCTGGTTGTCGGTGTACTTGCCGGAGTCGCCGCGACCGTTGTATCCGTCGGCGAACTGGAACGCGATGTCCGTGCCGCCCTGCATGACCTCGTCGAACATCCGACTCAGGTACGGCCACGCGTCGGCCTGGTACAGCGGGTAGATGATCGCGGTGAGCAGCGTGTTGCCGCCGAGCTCACGGCCGTCGTCAGCGGGGATCGGGCTCGCGTCCACCTGGTCGAGGAGGCTCTTGATCTCCGCCATCGCGTCGTCGACCGAACCGGAGAACGGGCAGTCCGTCCCCGACATGCAGTCCTCGAGGTAGGCGCGCAGCGCGCTCTCGAAGCCCTTGGCCTGCTCCTTCACCACCTCGAAGTTCGACGTCGACGGATCGATCGCCCCGTCGAGGACGAGGCGCCCGACGTTCTTCGGGAAGAGCTCGGCGTAGGTCGCGCCGAGGAAGGTGCCGTACGAGTAGCCGAGGTAGTAGAGCTGCTTGTCGCCGACGGCCGCCCGGAGCATGTCGAGGTCCTTCGCGGCACTCTGCGTGTCGACGAACTCGAGCATCTTGCCGGTCTCCTCCGCACAGGCGTCGCCGAAGTCCTTCGCGGCCTTCTCGTTGGCGGCGATCCACTCGTCGGAGCCGCGCTCACCCGGCGTGACGTCGTACAGGTACGCGTCCATCTCCGAATCACTCAGGCAGGTGACGGGCGTCGACTTGCCGACACCACGAGGGTCGAAGCCGACGACGTCGAAGTTCTCCTGCAGGTCCTTGTCGACCGCGAAGTCGAGGCTGTCGGCGACGAGGCTGTAGCCGGAACCGCCCGGCCCGCCGGGGTTCATGAAGAGCGAACCGATCGGCTTGCCGTTCGTCGCCTGGTGGCGCACGAGCGCGAGGGACAGCTCGCCGTCGGACGGGTTGTCCCAGTCGATGGGCGCCTTCGCCGTGGCGCACTCGAAGCCGTCGACGCACCCACTGGTCTTCCAGTCGAGCTCCTGCTCGTAGAAGGGCTTCAGCTCCGCAGCGACGTCGCTGGTCGCCGCCGACGACGACGGCGTCGGTTCGGCGGCCTTCGGGGGCAGGAACGCCGTGACGCACCCACTCAGCGTGAGGGCCGCCACCGCGAGACCGGCGACGAGCGCGACACGTGCCGTCCGCCGCGCACGGGGACCGCTGCGGCGGGATCCACCGGCCGGTCCCATCGAGGCCGACGGCTGCTGCCTGGGCGAAGTCACAGAGGCTCCCTACCGGACCGCCGACACGAGCATGGCCTCCAAGGCCAGCGCCGGGGCGACGTTCCCTTCGATTCGTGTTCGGGCGACGGAGATCGCCTCCAAGGTATCGATCGTAACCGCCGGCGTCGTCCGCCGAGCGGCATCCTCGAGTTCCGGACGCAATTCCCGGTTGATGATCGTGGCGTCGTGCCCCAGCTGGAGGAGCACGATGTCGCGATAGAGCGACAGCAGGTCGACCATGATGCGGTCGAGCCCGTCGCGGAGACTCCGTGTCGCGCGCCGCTTCTGGTCCTCCTCCATCGCCCGCACCTGCGACCGGAGGGCGGGAGGGACGGACTGGCCGGGCTCGACGCCGAGCGACCGCAGCGTGCTCTCGCGCTCGGCCTCGTCGCGCAGCGAGGTGTAGGCCTTCGCGTCGTCGCCGGCGAGTTCCAGGAGCCGCCCGGCCGTGACGACGGCCTGACCGGCACTGCGGATGTCGAGGACGGCCCGCAGAGTGGACTCACGACGTTGCCGGGCTCCGGGATCGGTCGCCAGACGGTGGGCCATCCCCACGTGGCTCTGAGCTTCACGGGCCGCGCGCTCCGCGATGTCGTGCGCCACGCCGTCGCGTCGTTCCAGCAGCTCCGCGACGTCGTCGATGGTCGGCACGCCGAGCCGGACGGAGCGCACGCGGGACCGGATCGTCGGCAGGAGGTCCGCCTCGCTGGGCGCGCACAGGACCCAGATCGTGCTGCTGGGCGGCTCCTCGAGGGACTTCAGCAGCAGGTTGGACGTGCGCTCGGTCATGCGGTCGGCGTCTTCCACGACCATGACGCGGAAACGGGCCACGGACGGTGCACGGTAGGCGTTGCGGACCAGGTCGCGGACCTCGTCGATCGTGATGATGACGCGATCGGTGCTCAGCGCGGAGAGGTCGGGGTGGGTGCGCGCTTCGACCTGCCGACGGGTGACGTCGTCTCCCCCGGGCTCTCGGCTGAGGAGTGCCGCAGCGAACGCATAGGCCAGGGTCGACCGGCCGGAACCGGGCGGACCGGTGATGAGCCAGGCGTGGGTGAGGCCTTTGGGTTCGACCGGGTCCGACGCGGCCTGCAACAACTCGATCGCGTCGCGTTGACCCGTCAAGTCGGTCCAGGAAGCCATGGGTCAACGATACCGGGCGCCACCGACGGCGGCTGGCGGTCGTGCGGGTATCCGAGCCGACGGGCGATCACTGAGCCGCCCACCGGTCACTGAGCCGCCCACCGGTCACTGAGCCGCCCACCGGTCACTGAGCTTGTCGAAGTGCCGAGCTCACGCTTCCAGACACCGGGCCGCCCTTCGACAGGCTCAGGGACCGGGTCTGATCAGAGGAGTGGCGCGATCCGCTCGCGGATGTCGGCCGCGAGTTCCTCGGGCGGCAGCGCGGCGTCGACGACGAGGAACCGCTCCGGTTCCGCTGCCGCGAGGGCCAGGAACGATTCGCGCACGCGGGTGTGGAAGTCCTGCGCCTCAGCCTCCAGCCGGTCGAACCGCTTGTTGGCGTTGTCGAGCCGACCTCGGGCTGCGGCGACGTCCAGGTCGAGGAGCACGGTGACGTCGGGGAGCAGGTCCTCCGCGGCCCACAGCGAGATGCCCCGGATCTGCGCGGCGTCGAGGACCCGTCCGCTGCCCTGGTAGGCGACGGAGGAGTCGAGGTAGCGGTCCTGCAACACGATCTCGCCGCGGGCGAGTGCCGGGCGCACGACGGTGGCGATGTGGTGGGCACGGTCCGCGGCGTACAGCAGTGCCTCGGCGCGCGGGGAGATGTCGCCGCGATGGTGCAGCACGATCTCGCGGATCTCGACCCCGAGATCGCTCCCGCCCGGTTCGCGGGTGCGGACGACGGTGCGACCCTGCTGCTCGAACCAGTCGCTCAGCAGGCTCGCCTGCGTCGACTTGCCGACACCGTCTCCGCCCTCGAGGGTGATGAACAACCCTCGGGGCCGCGCTCCCTCGCTCACGTGACGGCGTCGGCCTTCGCCGCAGCCGCCTTGTTGGCAGCACGGGTCGCGGCCGCCTTCTTCGCCGCGGCGGACCGCGCCGTCGACGTCGCCGTCGTGGCCTTCGCCGTGGTCGCCTTGGCTGTCGTGGCCTTCTTGGCGGGTGCCTTCTTGGCAGGGGCCTTCTTCGCCGGAGCCTTCTTGGTCGTCTTCGGCTTCGCCGGGCCCTTCGCGCGCTTGTCCGCGAGCAGCTGGACCGCTCGCTCGAAGTCGACGTCTTCGACCTGTTCGCCGCGCGGGATCGTCGCGTTGGTCACCCCGTCGGTGACGTAGGCGCCGAAACGGCCGTCCTTGATCTTGATCGGCTTGCCGCTCTCCGGGTCCGCTTCGAACTCCTTCAGCGCGCTCGACGCCTTCCGGGCGCCGTACTTCGGCTGAGCGAACAGCTCGACCGCGCCGGGGAGGTCGACGGTGAAGATGTCGTCCTCGGAGGTGAGCGACCGGGTGTCGGTGCCCTTCTTCAAGTAGGGACCGTATCGGCCGTTCTGCGCCAGGATCTCCTCACCGGACTCGGGGTCCGCGCCGACGACACGCGGCAGATCGAGGAGCTTGAGTGCGGTCTCGAGGTCGATCGTCGCGAGGTCCATCGACTTGAAGAGCGACGCCGTGCGGGGCTTCTCCGCCGCTGCCTTCTTCTTGGCAGGAGCCTTCTTCTTCGCGCCGGCCGCCGGCTCGGTGACCTCGCCGGTCGCCGTGTCCACGGAGAGTTCCGCCTCGGGTTCCGGGTCGAGTTCCGTGATGTACGGGCCGAACCGGCCGTCCTTCGCGACGATCTCCTTGCCGGTGGCCGGGTTCAGGCCGATGACGCGATCGCCCACGACGGGCGCGTCGATGAGTTCGTGCGCCTTCTCCGGGGTCAGCTCGTCCGGCGCGAGATCCTCGGGCAGGTTGACCCGTCGCGGCGTGGGGCCTTCCTCGCCCTCGGCGGGCGGCGGGCCGTCCGGTGTCACCTCGAGGTACGGGCCGTACTTGCCGATCCGAAGCGTGACCCCGTCGTCGATGACGATCGAGTTGATCCGACGAGCGTCGATGTCGCCGAGGTTGTCGATCACCTGGCGGAGGCCACGACCGGCGTCGTCTCCGAAGTAGAAGCCCTTGAGCCAGTCGACACGATCGACCGTTCCTCCGGCGATGCGGTCGAGGTCGTTCTCCATCTCAGCCGTGAAGTCGTACTCGACGAGTTCCTCGAAGTACTCCTCCAACAGTCGGACGACGCTGAACGCCACCCAGCTCGGGATGAGCGCCTGGCCGCGCTGCGTCACATAACCACGGTCGATGATCGTGGAGATGATCGACGCGAACGTCGAGGGGCGGCCGATGCCGAGCTCCTCGAGGCGCTTCACGAGGCTGGCCTCCGTGTACCGCGGGGGCGGCGAGGTCTCGTGCCCCTTCGCCTCCGGGTCGGCGACACCGAGCTGCTGCCCCTCGGCCAGCGGTGGCAGTTTCGCCTCGGCGGCGTCCTCCTGGGAGTTGCGGTCCTCATCCTGACCCTCTTCGTACGCGGCGAGGAAGCCACGGAAGGTGATGACGGTACCCGATGCGGTGAACTCGGCGCGGCCGACCTCGGTCGCGGCCTCGAGCGTGATCGTCGCGGTCGAGCCCTTGGCGTCGGCCATCTGGCTGGCGACGGTGCGCTTCCAGATGAGGTCGTAGAGCTTGAAGTCGTTGCCGCGGAGCGTCGAGGAGAGCGACGACGGGGTGCGGAAGGTGTCTCCGGACGGCCGGATCGCCTCGTGCGCCTCCTGCGCGTTCTTGCTCTTGCCGCTGTAGAGGCGCGGCTTGTCCGGAACCGTCTCGGCTCCGTAGAGAGACGCCGCCTGCTTGCGCGCCGCATCGATCGCCTGCTTGCTCAGCGACGGCGAGTCGGTACGCATATAGGTGATGTAGCCGTTCTCGTAGAGCGACTGCGCGACGCTCATCGTCTGGCGCGCGGAGAACCGGAGCTTCCGGCCCGCCTCCTGCTGCAACGTCGAGGTGGTGAACGGCGCTGCCGGTCGACGCGAGTACGGCTTCGACTCGACCGAGAGGACGGTCGCCTTCGACTGCTCGAGTGCTGCGGCGAGCGCCGTGGCGCGCTGTTCGTCGAGCGGGACGGCGCTGCCCTTGAGCTGGCCGAGGTCGTCGAAGTCGCGGCCGGTGGCGACGCGGTCGCCGTCGAGGCGGACGAGGCGGGCGGTGAAGGGTGCACCGGTGGCGTCTTCGCCCGGGAGGAAGCGGGCGATGACGTCCCAGTAGGAGGCGGCGCGGAACGCGAGGCGCTCACGCTCACGGTCGACGACGAGTCGGGTCGCGGCGGACTGCACGCGTCCCGCGCTCAGTCCGGGACCGACCTTGCGCCAGAGCACCGGGGAGATCTCGTACCCGTAGAGGCGGTCGAGGATGCGGCGGGTCTCCTGGGCGTCGACGAGGTCGGTGTCGAGGGGGCGCGTCTTGTCCTTGGCGGCGAGGATGGCGTCCTTGGTGATCTCGTGGAACACCATGCGGCTGACCGGGACCTTGGGCTGCAGGACCTGCAGGAGGTGCCAGGCGATCGCCTCGCCTTCGCGGTCCTCATCAGTCGCGAGGAGGAGTTCGTCGGCGTTCTTGAGGGCGCGTTTGAGGTCCGCGACGGTCTTCTTCTTCGCGTCCGAGACGACGTAGTACGGCTCGAAGCCGTTGTCGACGTCGACCGAGAACTTGCCGAGGGAGCCCTTCTTGAGCTCGGCGGGAAGGTTCTTCGGCTCGATGAGGTCGCGGATGTGCCCGACCGAGGACAACACCTCGTAATCGTCACCGAGGTATCCGGCGATCGACTTCATCTTGGTCGGTGACTCTACGATCACGAGTTTCTTGCCTGCCACGAGGCTCCTTCCATCAGCGACACCATACACACGTGCACGGCAGGCTTGTCCAATCGGGAGGCGGGCCACTCGGGTGTCCATCCCCTTGCGTTCTGCGGCGTTGGGAGCAGAATGTGTCCCATGAGTACCCAGACGAACTACACCGTGAAGTTGACCGACGGTCCGCTGGAGGGCAAGACGATCAGCGCCCCGCTCACCGATCAGGGATCGCCGAAGCCCACCGTCGACGTGCCGAGTGGCACGGCCGGCAAGGTCTACCGGTACGCCCGGACGACCGGCGAGGAGTACGACGACTCGGGAGCACCGAGTGCCGTCGACTACCGCTTCCTGGAGGCGGTCTTCACGACCGGATCCGACCAGCCCTGACCTGTCGCACTGGTACCTCTTAATACGGTGCGTTTCCGGGTGCGCCGTTCGGCCGCCCTGCGGCGTCCGGCGGCGGGCCCGCCCTCGCCGCGACCGTGACGGTGCCGATCGGGGTCTCGACGATGGCGTCGACGACGACCGTCTCCCCCTCGATGGTGCAGGCCCCGAGCGTGGCCTGGTTGCGGGATGCGACCATGCGCGCGGTGTCGCACGGGAAGCCCGCGACGCGTCCGGAGAGGGTGTCCGCGGCGGCCAACGCGGCTGCGTCCGCCGCGTTGGCCGCCCGCTGATGCCCGGCGAGCAGTGTCGCCACGGGGAGGGTGGCGAGGAGGAGCGCGACGAGCGCACCCATGACGCCCACCGCCAGCACCGACCCTGCGCCCGCCTCGTCGCGCAACCCGGCCAAGCCGAGCCTGCCGTGGCGGTGCCTCATCGTCCGCCGGCCAGGGCGCAGGAGGACACCGAGATCGGGATGAGCGCCGCGAGGCCTGAACCACCTGCGGCGTCGACCTGCACGCAGACGAGGTCACCCTCCGAGCTGCTGGCGGTGGTCGCCCCCGGCAACATCTGCGAGACCCGGCCCGCCGCCGTCCCACCGTCCTCGCCGCGTCCCAGGCTGCGGGCCGCGTCGGCAGCGGCATCGGTCGCGCGGAGCTGGGTCAGGCCCACCTGGATGGCGGAGAGCCCCATCGCCAACACCAGGACGACGGCTGGGACCACGACGGCGAACTCCGCCGTGACGGAGCCGTCCTCGGAGCGGAGCGCACGGCGACATCGACGCACCGTTCAACCGTTCGCCGTGAGCGCGCGACGGATGAGGTCGGTGAGGATGCCCCGCACCTCATCGCCCCGGAGGATGGCGACGAGGAGTCCCGCGAACCCGACGGCCGCAACTGTGGCGCCGAAAGGGCGTACATCGACACGAGGAGATTCCCCCATGCCCCAGTCCGCGGCTTTTCGTTCCAGCACCCCCTCCGACCTCGGCTTCCTGATCGACATCCTCGATCGGATCGAGGGGCGCCTCCAGATTGTGGAGGCCCCGTCAGGCGAACAGATCGGCCAGACCATCGAGCGGCTCCGTGTCCTCGTCGAGGAGCTCTCGGCCCAGGTTGACACGCTCGTCGAGGACAAGACCTACCTCCGAGCGGACATCGACCAGCGCATCGCGAACCCGCCCTCGGGGTCGAATGTGACCGGCAACGTGACTGCCTCCGGGAGCGTGACCGCGAACGGCAACGTCGCTGCGGACGGGAACGTCATCTCCGGAGCCGCGATCGCCGCGACCACCGCGCTCAGCGGCCAGGACCTCTACGCCACAAACGCGCCGGGCTTCAACATCACGGGTGGACGGGTGGCCGCGTGGCTAGAGAACGCGACCGGCCGTCTTGGGACCGCTTCGTCGTCTCGCCGGTACAAGCAAGACGAGGCACCCGCGACGATTGACCCCGCCGCCGTTCTCACCATCCACCCGAAGACGTTCCACTACATCGACGAGGTCCGGAAGCGCGACGACCCGGCGTTCGAGCACTACGTCGGCCCTGAGTACGTCGTCGCCGAGGAGGTCGGCTTCATCGCGGAAGACCTCGCCGACGCCCGGCTCGATCCGTTCGTCGTGTGGCGCGAGGTGGACGGCGCCGTCGTCCCGGACGGCGTCAACTACGCGATGATCGCCGTCGCCCAACAGGCCGTCCTTCTTTCGCTGGACGCGCGACTCCGCGCGCACGGCATGTAGAAACGAAGAACGGCCCTCGTCCCGAAGGAGGAGGGCCGTTCTCGCTGGGACGCTTACGCGATGGCGATACCACGCGAGAACGCGAGGCCCCGGTCGAGAAGCTTGCTCAGGTCCAGGAGAACAGAGATGACGCTTCTGAGCTTCTCCAACGTGATTCGCTTGGTGGGAACCGTAACGGGAGCGTTGACCGTGCGAAGAACGGGAACGTTGGTGGGAACCGTAACGGGAGCGCTAACTGTAGAAACGCTGGTACGAAGTGTGTACCCGGCTATACACAGTGTTGTACATTGGTGGAAGAGAAACGCGATCGTACTGATCCAGTCGTGATCGTTCATGAGAGTGAACCTCCTAAGGTTCGGTAGCCGGATTGCAGTCCGGGCAGATGTGTTTCTTGGAGAATCGACGATGCCCTCGGCTGATGCTGAGGGCATTGTCACGTCCGGCGGCGGGTGCCTCCAAACGACCAGAGCTTCCTGATGTTCCCAGCTTACTGGCGATAATCGCCGTTCTCCAGGGACCGCGGCCTGAGGTAGTTACAGCCGTGTAGTTCTCCACCGGTTCTCCACCGAATCGAGCGAGTTCTCCACCGGTTCTCCACCGGGTTCGGCTGACGACGTACTACCCCGCGGGGGTCGAAAACGCCGTGATTTGGGGGATTTCTCCACAACCTGTGGACAAAGTTATCCACAGGGTCTTGTAGACCCAATAATTTCTCAGCCCGGGACGTTTTCCGGCGTGTCGCGGCAGGTTTCTGGGTGCGCGAAGCTTATGCATGGCGACGTTGTCCACAGAATCGGCGCGATGGACGGCCCCCAAAGGGAACCCCCTGTACCCGAAAGGGTAGGTCTAGGGGGTTCTCTCGTCGGCGACCCGACGAGACCCGCGCCATCTCAAACGCGGGGGTTCTGGGGGGCTAGGAGCGGTCGAGGGCGCGTGCTTGGTCCTCGGAGGCCGAGGCGGAAACCGGGGTGCGTCCGCGATCCCCGCCGTCCGCGCCGTTGATCTTCCGGACCTTGCGGACCGGCTTCGGCTCGTCCGGCTCGGAGGGGGCGAGTTGCGCGGCCTGCCGCTCGCTCGCGGTCTGTCGATGGTTCGTGCTCATGGTCTGGCTCCTGTTCATTCGAAGTCGTCGTCGTCGAAGTGGTCTGCGGTGATGGTCAGCCGCGGTCTCTGCCTCTTCCGGGCCTGCCGGAAAACGAGGGCTGAGCTGTCCCGCTCGGACTCCGCCGGGGCGGTTTCGGCTCGTCGTGCCTTCGTCGCCTTCCGCGGCAGCGTCAGCACGCCCGGTCCGTGCGGGGCGGGGTCGAGGAGGACGGTGTGGCGCTCCGCTTCCGCCCGGGTGAGCTTGTGGCCCCGCTCGATGAGTCGCACGGTCTCGGCGAACTGCTTCAACCACTCGCGATCCCGCTCAGCCGCCAGCTCGCTTGCCCGGGCGCCGGTACGCGGTGCCAGTGCCCTAGGCATTGCGGACCACCTTCGCGTCGGGTGTGTCCGCGGGGATGTTCAGACCGAGGAGTGTCGCTCGCTGAGCCTCGGCCTTGAGGATCAGGGCGTAGATGCCGTTCCGGGCTTGCTGGTTCGCCGCGAGGTTGAGGTCCCGGTTCAGGTCCCGGATCATCTTGTCGAGACGGGCCTCGCTCGTTGCCCGGAGCTCGTCGGCGGTCTCGGTGGCGAGCCGCACGTAGTAGGCGGAGCAGAGCTCGCGTGCTACCCACGCGGTGACGCCCATCGACTCACCGATCGCGTCGTAGTCCGACCCGGCGACCTTGAGCGCCCAGGCTTCCGCCGCGCGGGAGTTCTCCGGCGTCTCGGGCGCCAGGACCATGGTCTTCGACTTCTTCTTCTCGCCCATCACTCAACACTCCGGATCTGGATGTCGATGCTCGTCAGACCGTCGCGCACCACATCGGAGCCCGACTGGAGGTTGAAGATGCCGCGGGAGTTCGACGACGTGCTCAGAATCGACGGGAGGTGATCCGGAGCGAGGAGCTCGATCACGCCGAGCGAGGTACGGAGCTCATCGCTCGCGACCTGCAACGTCTTGAGAGCGGCACCGACGCGGTCGCGGTTGTGTGCGGCCTTCGCGAGCGCGGCCTTCTTCCACGGCTTGCGGTTCGCGTTGATGGTCGCGACGAGCTCACCGTAGGCCGTGTAGATGGCCCGGTCGGCAGGCTCCACCAGCGCCCGAGCGTGACGAGCTCGCTGCTCGGCGGTCTTCGTGGCCTCCAGCGGGTCGGCCTGCTCGGCCTGGTCGGGGTCGTCGTTGAACAGCGCGGTCATTCGTGCGCTGTCGTCGGCACCGGCCCGACCGATCAGAGCCTCGGCCTGATTCGCTTCGACAACGAGTCGGGTCCAGCGGTTGTACGTGTCGAGGAGCTTCCCGATCGCCTGGTCGATCGGGGCGATACCCGTCTCGACCGGCAGATCGACGGTCCACTGACGGTTGGAGGAGGTGAGGCTGATGTTCTGCATGGTCATGATGCCTTTCGTTGTGTGAACTGGGGATCGAGGAGCTCGTCTGTCGGCGGACTGCCGGAGCCGACGTGGCCGATGGAGAATCTGGAGCCGCTGAGCACGACGCGACCGGAGTTGGCGAGCGCCCCGATGGCTTTGTACGCCACACCCTTCGAGAGACCCGATTCCTGGAGAAGGAAGGCCCACTCCGACCGGGTCGCGCCCGTCGAGAGGAAGGCCGCGCGGAAGATGCCGAGGGCTTGCTCGACTCGCGGAGCCATCTGCTCGGCCTCACCCGCCGCCCCGAACGAGGCCGCGTAGTGCAAGATGACCGACTCGGTCCCGTCGACCGGCGAGAGCTTGACGTCCATGACCTTCCCGGCCTCGCCGTCCTTGTTCTTGACGAGCTCAAGCGTTCGGACATCGCCGTCCCCGGAGAGCTGGAGGACCTGATCCATGCCCGCGAGGAGAGCTGTCGAACCGCGGAGGTTGCCGTTGTGGCCGGTGTGATGCAGGAGCAGGATCGAGCAACCCTCGTGCGCCTTCCGGATGGAATCGGCCGCGGAGACGACGAGACCCATGCTCGTTGCCGAGTTCTCCTCCAGGCCCGGAGCGAGGCGGTTGAGCGTGTCGCCGATGACGAGGTCGATCCCGAGGCCAGCGACCACCGCGGCGACCTCGGCCACCTCGGCCGGGTTGCCGAGGTCGACGGGGTCGGGGTAGACGAACAGGCCCTCCTTGAGCGGCTCGCGCCACGCCGCCTCGAGAGCCTGGAACCGACGATCGAGCCCAGACGCACCTTCCGCCGCGATGTAGAGCACTCGGCCTTGCTCGACCTCCCGTCCCAGCCACGGATGGCCGGTGGCGATGGAGTATGCGAACCCTTGTGCGAGGAGCGACTTGAATCCGGCCGGCGGGGCGACGAGCATCGCCGTGGAGTTCCTCGACAGCACGCCCGGAACGAGCGGTTCGGGCTTCGGCAGAGCGGCCAGATCGCCACGAGACAGGAGCCGGTCCGCGAACGAGGGACGGTCCTGTCGCTGGAGCGCCTTGAACTGCCGCTCGGCCTCGGCACGAATGCTCAGACGCGCGACCTCGTCGGCGATCCTCCGCTCCTCCGGAGTGCCCTCCGCCTCGGATGCTGGGGGTGCTACGTCGTGCTTCAGCTTTCGCGCTGCCTTGAGCTCGGCCTTCGTGAAGGGGATGAATGTCGGAGCGGGTCCCCAGTAGTTCGCCGAGGTGAGGAGGGCTGAGTCGAAGTCGGCGGCGTAGCCGGGATGGAATTTCGTGTACGTCTCGCGGGCCTGGGCCACGGCCTCTCCGACGCCGACCCGCCCTTCGCTCCCGAGCTGAGCCAGGAGGCGTGTAGCTTCGAGCATCGTTCCGTGGGAGGTGCCGTGCTCGTGGATCAGGGACGCGGCCTTCCGGACTCGCTTTCCGGGCTTGCCGGGGGTGAGTGTGGCTACCCAGTCCGCGAGCGCGAGGTCGTGCGTCGCGTCATGAGCCCGGCCATCGACGAGGACCCACTCGGGAGCTGGGGCGATGCTCGGCTCCTCGGTGAGCGCGTCGCCGTAGTAGACGAAGTACCCGTTCCCGGATCGGATGTCGACGCCGCCCATCTTCTCGCCGTCGTGAGCGAGGTTCTGGCCGACCGTGAGTACCCGACCCGCGGGAGCGGCGTAGACGTGGTGTCGCCCGCCGCCGAGGGTCGGGTAGGAGAGCGTCTCCGGCGCCGTGAGCCCATGCGCCCGGAGGGACGTAGGTCCATCCTTCGTCGGGTCGTCGGAGAGGTCGACATCCAGGGTGACGAGTCCGGAACCCCGGGTGTAGACGCCGACGAAGGCGTCCGGGTTCGCCTGCCACCACTCGAAGATGGTCGAGGGGTCGTCGGAGGCGACCTCGGTGAATCGGACCAGCGGCTTCTTCCGACGCTTCTCGCCGTCGAGCTCCACGAGGACGGGGAAGACCTTCCACCCGTAGCGGGCAAGGGAAGCCGCGATCGCCGCCACGTTCTCACGTGGCGCGAGCTTGCGGGTCATCGACTCGCCTCCCACACACCCCGAGCGAGGTCCGCTCGGAGCAGCGCGACCGCGGCACGCTTGCGCCGCGCCCATGGGAGGCCGGGGTGCTCACGGTCCACGATGTCCAGATAGTCCCGGAGGTCGTCCTCGGAGGGAAGCGGAAGACTCTTCTCGTTCGACACTCGCTTGACCGGCGGGAGGAGACCGGCGAGCTTGAGGCGCTCGTGGACCTCATCGGGCGCGAGGCCCCGCTTCTTGAGCTTCTTCTCCACGATCTGCCGGGCGTCCTCGCGCGCTTCGGCCTTCGCAGAGTTCTTCGCGGCCTTCGCGGCATTCGCCTTCCGGGAACGCTCAGCGGCCCACTCCGGCCCCTTCTTCGCGACCCCTGCCAGCGATGCCATTCGGGCCGACTCAGGCGTGAACCCCATCAGGCGTCCTCACCTTCGCGCTCGGTCTCCTGTCGGTGGACGGCGGCCATAGCCGCGAGGGTCGCTCGGTTGACCCGAGCCTCCCGCTCCCGAGCGGCGTGGTAGCCGGGGCTGAGGTCGCTCATCTTCGGCGGGCGCGGAGCCTCGTCGGCCGTCATCGGGTACCTCCGAGAAGGACCGAGAGCCGAGAGGCCTGGGAGGTTGAGAGGACCGGAGCTCGGTCGACGATGCGTTCGACGACAGCGCGGTCGTCGTCAGTGAGGACGGTCATGAGATGGGGACTTCCGGCGAGGAGCGGAGCGGCCGTTCCCTGCCGGTGAAGGCGGTACTAGGCGACGAGCGCTGGGGCTCGATCACTACCGATCCCCAGTTCCCCATCTCGGTTGCACTGGGAGGTGTGTGCTGGGATAAACGCTAGCACGTATGGTCGACGTATTCCTACCGTTTTATGACTTCTGACCTGGACTTATTTCTCCGGCTTGCCCGGAACTCTTACTCGATCTGGAGCCCGTTCGATCGGTCCTCAGTGTCGAATATCGGCGCCTGGTCTCGGTCTCAGTCTCGGTCTCCATCTCCCCCTCCTATAGAGGGGGGGAGACTTTGGAGACTCGATGGAGACTGGGATGGAGACTATGGAGACTTTCCCGGAAAGACGCGGAAGTTGAGAGGAGACTCGCTTGGAGACTGCGGAGACCGGGGATGGAGACTCGATGGAGACTGGGGGGCAGATTCGCCATCCAATGGAGACTCGTTCCAGGTGCTCGGGATGCCTCTCGATCGGAGTGCGGGGAGGTGACGGCTCTCACCCGGCGTCGACGGCGTGAACCTAGGCTCGCTTTCGGAAACCGGGGTCAGTGCCCGCGGGTGCTCGGAGACCGCCCCGAGGATGGGTGCATCTCGCCTGAACTACGCTCGGGTCCCCATCGTGGGCGCGGTAGGGATCGAGGCGTATCGCGAGCTCAGTCT
Source organism: Plantibacter sp. ME-Dv--P-095 (assembly GCF_030209365.1). NCBI lineage: Bacteria > Bacillati > Actinomycetota > Actinomycetes > Micrococcales > Microbacteriaceae > Plantibacter > Plantibacter sp. ME-Dv--P-095. Next base: position 185,436 of record NZ_JARVSB010000010.1, on the reverse strand, counting down.
CGCCACTGAATCTCGGTGCTCGCGGCCATGGCTTCCATGCTCTGTGACCGGCCACCCTGCCCTACCGAGTGGACGACGACGGTCATGAGCACGTCGAGGACGGCGCGCTTCCGATCCAGGCTCAGCGTCTCCCACGTCGCCGAGACATCGGCCTGCCCGATGATGTCGCCGAGTACGTCGACCCGGCCCGCCTCGGTCATCTTCGCGTCGATGGTGGCGATCTGCTCGCGGAGGTTGCGCACCGCGGCGCGGGCGTCGTCCGACGAAAGGGTCCCGTCCGCGACGAGGTCGACGACGCTGTCCAGGCGGGCCTGGTGTGCAAGCCGCTCGATCCGGAGGGCGTCGGCGTCCGGCCGCTCACGGTCGAGGAGGAGATCGGCGGCATCGGGCCGCGACAGTCGGGCGACGATGACGGATTCGACGAAGCGGTCGAGCGGGGCGCCGCGGCGCATGAAGTGGGCCATCGACCGGCACCGGTAGGAGTGGACGCCCGCGTCGCCGCCACCGGCCCGGATCGGGTCGAAGCAGACCCCGCACACGGCGAGGCCAGACAGGAGCCACTTCCGGCCCGTCTCCCCGCCGTTCGTCCGCCGCCCGGAGTGCGAGAGGAGCTCCTTCGCCGCGAGCCAGGTCTCCTCGCCGACGATCGGTTCCCAGGCGCCGGGGACGCATGACTCCCGCGTGATGGATTCGAGGTCGTAGAGCTCGCCATCCGGGTTCCGCCTCGGCAGGAGGGCCGCGTAGTAGGGCGAGAGGAGCATCCGCCGGAGCGTCGTCGGCCGGAACTCGACGCCGTCCGGGTTTCGCTTCGATGGCATCGTCCGCTTGCCCGCGGCGTTGAGCTCGCGGCAGATCGAGCCGAGGGTCATTCCCGAGAGGAGGGACTCGTACATCCGTCGCACATCATCGGCTCGCTCGGGGTCGATCAGGTAGGCGCTCGGGGACTCCGCCGTCCGCTCGGCGGTCGGGACCCAGAGGTAGCCGTACGGCACCCGGCCGGAGGTCGGGACGCCTCGCTCTCGCCGGTCGGCATTCGCGAAGATGCGCCGCTCAGCCTTGATTTCCGACTCTGCCCGACTGACGCTCGTCAGGACGTTCGCGACGAGGCGACCGGAGGGGGAAGCGAGGTCAAGAGCGCCGTCCGTCGTGACCGTGTTGACCTTCGCGGCGGTGAGTGCTTCGAGGGCGCTCAGGCTCCGGCCGAGCCGGTCGAGCTTCCGCACGATCAGCACGTCGAACTTGCCCGCGCGGGCGTCGGTGAGGAGCCGGTCATAGGCGGTCCCCGCGCCGCGGCTCTTGTACCCCGAGACGTTGTTGTCCTCGTAGGTCTCGACGACCTCGTAGTCGCGGGCGGCGGCGAGCTGGAGACACGCGTCGATCTGTCGCCGGATGCCCTCGGGCTCAGCTACCGACTGCCGGGCGTAGATGGCAGCGCGGACGGGAGCAACTCGGGTCGAAGTCATGGCCCCAGAATACGCCGAAACGCGCTACAGTGGCCATGGTCGCCACGGCGTACTCCGCCGTCGCCGACCCTCGCTCGTCCCGCAGGAGGCGTCGCGCCTCGCACACGAGGTCCTGCTCGATCCGGCTTCCGATCCTGATCATGATGTTCCTTCCCTGCACCGGAGTGCTGTGTCCGTGGCACGAACACCTCCATGGTCCCCGGCCGCGGCGGCTGTCGGATCGACAACGGGCTCGGGAGCGACGCATGCCTTCGCTGGGCGCGTTGTGGAGCGGCTTCCATTGCGAAGGAGCGCTATTCATGGTTGAGTATTAGTCGTGGATGAACAGCTGGCGGGACGCGATTCGCAACTCCTCCGAGGGGTGTTGCCGATGCTGATCCTGTCGACCGTGCAGCGCGGCGAGACGTACGGGTACGAACTCGTGGAGCAATTGCGCGCTCTCGGCCTGACGGACCTCGCCACCGGCGTCGTGTACCCGGTCCTCAGCCGGTTCGAGCGTGACGGCCTGGTGACCGGACGCCGGGTCGCGTCACCTGGCGGACCGGCACGGAAGTACTACGCGATCACCGAACGAGGAGAGGCGGCGAGGCTCGACGCCATCGCACGCTGGAGGGCGATGACCGACATCGCCGAGCGAGGACTGGACCCAGAGGGAGCCCGACCATGACCGATCGCAAGACCACCCCGACGGACGAGCGATCCGCCGAACCCACTCCGCACCGCCCGGGTGCCGCGGACCGATGGCGTCGCGACGCCTACCTGCAGCGCGTGGACTGGCACCTCGAGGCCGTCGTGCCCGGGCGCGAACGCCGGTCGATCGTCCGATCGCTCCGCGAGGACCTCACGGCCGAGCGGAGGCCGATGGCCGCAGCCCTCGCCGACCTCGGCTCACCCCGAGCACTCGCCGCCCGATACGCGGAAGACCCGACACGGCTTCGGCCTGTGTGGTCGATCGGGGTCATCTGGGGTGGCGTCGCGATCCTTGCCTACTGGTGCGCCTTCGCCCTGTTCACGCTCGGGATGCTCTCGGTCGTCGAGCAGTCGACGCTCACCGAGGCACACGCACGGTTCTTCTTCGTCGACGTCCTCGCGTTCGCCGGTCCGGACGGGATCGGGGTGGGATGGAGCGGCGACCTGGCCTGGCTCCTCGTGCCGGCGGTGATCCTCGCGGTCGGCGTCCTGCTCGGTGCCCGATGCTGGCGCGCTCTGCCGCGCCCGAGACACTAGAGCCACACCGGCGACCACCGGGGCTCAGAACCCCAGTGCGGTGGAGGTCAGGACGCTCAGGAGCAGCGGGGCCACACCCACGAGCAGGAAGGCGGGCAGCACGCAGACGCCGAGCGGGATCATCAGGCGCGTCGCGAGGACCGCAGCGGCGCGCTCGCCGTCGGAACGAGCCTGATCGCGTTGCTGCTGCGCCTCGCTCCGGAGCAGTTCGCCTGCCGGGACACCCGCCCGGGCCGACAGGGCGAGCACCCCGGCGATCGCCTGCTCGTCGTAGGGCACGTGGAACCGTGTGCAGGCCTCCTCGACGATCGCCCGGGCCGCCGGAGCGGCGCCGCCGCCCGCCATCGCGACCGCGACGAGGTCGAGCGACAGCCCGGGGGCCGGATCCCGCTGGGCTGCCCGCGCGCTCAGCGACGCACTCCACCGTGCGCCGAGCACGAGGAAGCCCACGCCGACGACGAGGCAACCGAGTCCAGGGCCCGTCGCGAAGAGCGTCCGCAGGGTGTCGAAGCCGAGTGCCATCCCGAGCACGACGGCCACGACAGGCAACCAGAGCACGAGCCGCGCGGTGGCCGCCGGACCGGCGAGCGCCGTACCCACGTCTCGAGCGATCCGATCCAGCTCTCGCAGCGACCCGGCCAGGTCTCGGAGGCAGACCCCGAGCGGTGCGCCGCTGATGGAGGCGACCTGCCAAGCGGCAGCCAAGCCAGCCCAGGCCGTGCGAGCACCGGCGCTCGACTCCTGCTCGGCGATGGCGGCGATGGCCTCCGGCATGTCCCCGCCGCGGACCGCGGCGTCGGCCACGCCGGCGAGCGCCGCCGTGGCCGAGCTCGCCTGCGGCATCGGGTCCGCGACTCCGACGTCCGACGCGTCGACATGCACCGGCTCGGGCGCACCGGCCACCGTGACACCGCCCTGCAGGTCGGCAGCCGCGGCGAGATGCGTCCAAGCGCTGCCGGGAGCCACCCCCGCGCCGAGCAGCACGGCCAGACGGCGCGTGGTGCGGGCGACGCGCGCGGGGCCGTCGTCCTCCGGTGGGGTCGCGCCGGGGAACGCCGCGAGCACGGGGCGAAGCCACCGAGGGGTGATCACGGCAACTCCTCGACCGCGAGACGATCCCGCTCGTCGAGGACGAACCGTCCGACGGCCACCACCTGCCTCCCGGCCGGAAGCCGGGCGAGATGGACGATGAGCCCGATGGCGCTCGTCGCCTGACGCGCGACGGCCTCCTGGCTCATGCCGGCGAGCGCACCGAGCGCTTCGAGCCTGGCGGGGACGTCCGTGAGCGAGTTCGCGTGGAGCGTGCCGGCGCCGCCGTCGTGGCCGGTGTTGAGCGCCGAGAGCAACTCCCGCACCTCCGGACCTCGACATTCGCCGAGGACGAGGCGGTCGGGCCGCATGCGGAGCGCCTCGCGCAGGAGCCGCTCGAGGTCGATACCGCCTGCGCCCTCGAGGTTCGCCTGGCGGGACTGGAGTGCGACGACGTGCGGGTGGAGGATCCGGAGCTCGGCGACGTCCTCGATGACGACGAGCCGTTCAGCCGGTGGCGCGAGCCCGAGCAGGGCACCCAGCAGGGTCGTCTTGCCGGACCCCCCGGCACCGGTGACGAGGATGTTCACGCGCGTGGCCACGGCCTCACGCAGGAGTTCGGCGACGGTGGACGGGAACATGCCGACGGCCTGCAGGGCTTCGAATCCCAACGCCTCATCGCGAGGCACCCGGATGGACAGCAGGGTGCCCCTCGTGGAGACCGGCGGCAACACCACGTGGACACGGATGCCGTCCTGCAGCCGGACGTCGACGCACGGGGTCGCCTCGTCGACGTGGCGTCCGCCGCGCGCCACGAGGCGGATGGCCAGCGCACGGATGGTCGCCTCGTCGGACGTCCATCCGGCTTCGCGGACGAGGCCGGCGCCGTGGTCGAGCCAGAGGCCGGACGTCCCGTTCACGAAGAGGTCGGTCACCCCCGGGTCGGCGAGGTAGGGCGCGAGGGCGCCGAAATCGGCGAGCGCCGTGACCCCGCGGGACTCGTCTACGCGGGTGGCTTCGGCCTCGTCGGCCGCCCCCGGTGGGTCGGGTGGGGCGGTGTCGGGCGGCACGGAGACGACGAAACGTTCGGACATGCGGCGAGCGTAGGCGCGGTCCGGTCGGTGCTCGCGGTCGGACGAGGCGACCGGCGACGGTGACACGGGTGGGGACGATTGTGGAGCGGTGTCGCACCGCATCACGTGACGCGATGCCGGCTTCGCGCGGCGCGGCCGGACGATCGACCGGCTCCGCGACGCGACAGCCCGGCTCAGCGTCCGATCGTCGACGCGCGCACGACGAGGTCCGCGGCGATCACGGGCGCCGGTGCCGCCGTCCGGCCCTCGATCTGGGCGAGGAGTTGCTCGGCCCCGGCACGACCGAGCGCCTCACCGGGCAACCGCACACTGGTCAGCGGCGGATCGCTGACGACGGACGAGGCGAGGTCGTCGAACCCGACCACGGCGAGTTCGCCGGGCACCGGCATACCCATCGCCCGCGCCGACTGCAGCACCCCGTAGGCGTGCGTGTCGGTCGCGCAGACGAGCGCCGTCACCCCGGCGTCGCGCCACCGCGGCCAGCTGTCGACGAACGCCTCCGCCGCCGCGGCCAGGTCGATGATGCTCTCCGCCCGGTCGTCGGCATGCACCCGCATCCCGCGGAGCGCGGCCTCCCGTTCGAGGAGCAGCCTGCGGAGGCGGAAGGTGTCGGTCGCCGTCCGCCCACCGAGGTAGCCCAGCTGGCGGTGCCCGAGCACGTGCAGGTGGTCGAGGAGCGCGCGCACCCCGCCGAGGAGGTCGAAGTCGACCGAGACGGCGCGGCGGTCCGTCGACGGAGCACCCGAAGCCGCCTCGACCGTCGAAGCGGGAAGCCGAGGAGCGTCGAGGAGCACGAGTGGAGTGTCGAGCCGCAACTCATCGAGGAAGGCCTCACTCGGAGCGTCGACAACGACCCCGGCCGGCCGGAGCGCCGCCAGCCGTCCGAGTGCTGCGGCGGTGGGAACGTCGCCCTCCCCCGTCACCGAGACGAGGAGCTGGTAGGTGTCACCGAGCCCCTCACGGAGCCCGCGGATGACCGCGCCGAAGTACGGGTTCGAAGCATCCGGGGTGACGAAGACGACGAGGTTGCTCGATCCGCTCGCAAGCGCCCGGGCAGCGTGGTCGGCGACGTACCCGAGCTCCGCGATCGCCCGACGGACCCGCTCGGCGTTCCGCGCCGAGACATGGCCGGCGTCCTTGCCGTTGGCGACGAGCGACACGGTCGCGACCGACGTCCCTGCACGCTCCGCGACCATCGCGGCGGTCACCCGACGGGCGCCGCGCGGGCTGGGATCGTTCGACGCGTCAGTCACCCGTCGATCGTATCGGGCGCCGGAGCCTCGGGGCTGATGGCCCGGATTGGCGAACCTAAAGCGCTTGACGTAAACTGCTCGCGGCGCACCTGAAGCGCTTTACGTCCGTCGCGGCTCGCACCGCGCCGGCACCCCAACGATGTGGAGAACCATGCCCCGCAAGATCATCCTCGACTGCGACCCCGGCCACGACGACGCGATCGCCATCCTCCTGGCGCACGGCAACCCGGAGATCGAGCTCCTCGCCGTCACCACCGTCGTCGGCAACCAGACGCTCCCGAAGGTCACCAGGAACGCCCTCGCCGTCGCCCGCATCGCCGGGATCACCGACGTGCCCTTCGCAGCCGGCGCCGACCGCCCCCTCGTGCGTCCGCTCGAGAACGCCCCGGACATCCACGGCGAGTCGGGCATGGACGGCCCCGTCCTCCCCGACCCCGCGATCGAGCTCGACCAGCGGCACGCCGTCGACCTCATCATCGACCTCGTGATGTCGCACGAGCCCGGCGAGATCACCCTCGTACCGACCGGCGGCCTGACGAACATCGCCCTCGCCGCCCGCAAGGAGCCGCGGATCGTGGACCGCGTGAAGGAGGTCGTCCTCATGGGCGGCGGGTATCACGTCGGCAACTGGTCGGCGGTCGCCGAGTTCAACATCAAGATCGACCCGGAAGCCGCACACATCGTCTTCAACGAGGCCTGGCCCGTCGTGATGGTCGGTCTCGACCTGACACACCAGGCCCTCGCGACGCCCGAGGTCGTCGAGCGCATCGCCGCTGTCGGCACCGGCCCGGCGCGGTTCGTCGTCGAGCTGCTCGAATTCTTCGGCACCACCTACAAGGACGCGCAGGGCTTCGACAGTCCGCCCGTGCACGACCCGTGCGCCGTCGCCTACGTGATCGACCCGACGATCGTGCGCACCGTGAAGGTCCCGATCGACATCGAGCTCACCGGCACGCTCACGCTCGGCATGACGGTCGCCGACTTCCGCCACCCCGCCCCGGACGACTGCAGCACCTGGGCCGCGACGGATCTCGACCACGCCCGCTTCTGGGGACTCGTCACCGAAGCTCTCGAGAACATCGGGCAGGTCGAGCTGTGAGCGCCTCCTCCGGCACCACCGGCACGACGCCCGCGGTCCGCATCGGCGCACTCATGGCCGCGCTGCTCGCGGCCTGCGTCGCCTTCCAGCTGAACGCCAGCATGCTGAGCCCGGCGCTCGTCAGCATGGCGCGCGAGCTGAACACCGACGACGCCACCATCGGCCTCTCGCAGACGATGTTCTTCACCACCGCCGCCCTGTTCTCCGTCTTCCTCCCCCGCCTCAGCGACATCGTCGGCCGCAAGCGCGTCCTCACCGGGATGCTCGTCGTCATGCTCATCGGCACCGTCGTCGCGGCCCTCGCCGTCAACGTCGAGATGCTGTTCGTCGGCCGCATCATCCAGGGCGTGTCCGGGCCGGTCGTGCCCATCACCTTGCTCATGCTGCGTGCGGAGGTCACCGACCCCAAGCGGTACGGCGCCATGATGGGCCTCATCACCGCGGTCAACGGCGGGATCGCCGGGATCGACGCCCTCGCGGGCGGCTGGCTGGTCACCAATCACGGCTTCCGGTCCGTCTTCTGGACCATGGCCGTCGTCGCAGCGGTCGCGATCGTCTTCGTCATCCTGTGGGCGGCGAACTCGCAGCCCTCGAAGGGCACGCGGATGGACTGGTGGGGCGTGCTCCCGCTCGTCGTCTCGATCGCGGCACTCCTCACCGCGTTCAACGAGGCCGGCAAGCTCGCAGCAGCGAACTGGTTGCTCGTCGGCGGCTTCGTCGTGGTCGCCCTCGTCGCGTTCGCGATCTTCTGGACCGTCGAGAACCGCGTCGCGGAACCGCTCGTGGCGACCAGGTACCTCCGTCAGCGCAGCACGTGGGCCCTCCTCCTGACGACCCTGCTCACCATGACCGGGGTCTTCGCCGTCGTCAACGGCCTCGTCACCTCCATCGCGCAGAACGCCGACGCGGGGTTCAGCATGGAGGCCGACCTCGCCTCCCTCGCATTCCTCACGCCGTATGCGCTCGTCGGCTGGATCGTCGGTCCGTTCGCCGGTCGTCTCGCGCCGACCATCGGCTACCTGAACGTGCTCCGCATCGGACTCGTCGGCAGCATCGTCTCGATCGTCGTCATGGCGCTCGTCGGCGTCCATTCCCTGCCGGTCCTTATCGCGACGACGGTCCTCATCGGCGCGACGTACGCGGGTATCGGCAACATCATGCTCAACGGGCTCGGCATCGTCCTGTCGCCGAAGGAGAACCCGGGGTTCCTGCCCGGGCTGAACGCGGGCGCCTTCAACCTGGGCGCCGGTCTCAGCTTCGTCGTGCTTCCGGCGGTGCAGATCGCCGTGGCGCCGAACGGCGGGACGTCGACCGCGGGATACACGAGTGCCATGCTGGTCGGCGCGGGCATCACCGCCGTCGCCCTCCTGGTCTCGTTCCTCATCCCGAAGCCGGCGAGCGCCGAGGTCCGTCCCGCCGATCCCGTTTCGGCGAGCTGAGAGAGGAACATCATGCAGGGTCCACGCATCGTCGTCGTCGGGTCGTTGAACGCCGATCTCGTCGTCCGCACCGCCCGCTTCCCCCAACCCGGTGAGACGCTCACCGGTTCCGAACTCGCCGTCATCCCCGGCGGGAAGGGCGCCAACCAGGCGGTCGCCGCCGGACGACTCGGCGGCGACGTCACGATGGTCGGCGCGGTCGGTGACGATGCGAACGGTTCGATGCTGCTCGAGTCGCTCTCGGACGCCGGCGTCGACGTGACCCGGATCGCGCGCCGGGACGACACGGCGACGGGTACGGCGGTGATCACCGTCGACGATGCCGGCGAGAACACGATCATCGTCTCGCCGGGCGCCAACGGCACGCTCGCGACGGAGCGGATCGGCGAGGCGTGGTCGGCACTGGACGGTGCCGGGGTCGTCTGCCTCTGCCTCGAGGTCCCACTGGAGACCGTGCTCGAGGCCGCGCAGCGCGGTGCAGCGGCAGGCGCGGTCGTCCTCCTCAACCTCTCCCCCTTCGGCCCCGTGCCCGAGGAACTCCTGCAGGCGACGGGCGTGCTCCTCGTGAACGAGCACGAGGCGGCCGAGCTCACCGGCGTCGATCCCGAGGAGTCCGGTTGGGCGGCGATGGCCTCCGCACTGCGCGACCGAGGTGTCCGACGAGCCGTCGTCACGACCGGGGCTGCCGGCAGCGTCGTGATCGACGAGGGGGCCGATGCGGTCGTCGTGCGGTCGCCGAAGGTCACCGCGGTCGACACGACCGGCTGCGGTGATGCGTTCATGGGCGCCCTCGCCCGCAGGCTCGCCGCCGGGGACACGCTCGTCGATGCGGCATGGTTCGCCTCGGCGGTCGGGAGCTTTGCGGCGACGGGAGCCGGCGCACAGGCCTCGTACCCGAGTGAGGAGCAGCTCGAGGTGTTCCGCGAGGAGCATCCCGTCGCCTCCGACTGAGCTGCAGCCTGTCAGGACGCCCGTGCCACCGGAACCCCGGAGGCGCGGGCGTTCTTGCATGACCCGGGCGTCGGCGTCCGACTCCGGGCGACATGGCACGAGATCACCCGCTCGAGCGTGTGACCGCCGGAGACGGAAGAAGGCGGCACCCATTGGGGGGAATGGGTGCCGCCTCTGCAGTGCCGGATTGGGGGGAATCGCTGGCACTGCATGCACGAATAAGTATTCGGCCGGGTTCAAGTGTACGCCAGTCGACCCGGAACACAAGCATTCCGATGGCCCCAGATCGAGTGGTTTCCCTACCATGCCCAGATCATTCACAGACTGGTCGCCGGAGTTTGTTCGGATGAGTGACAAATCCGCAACCGAGAACGCGCTACGCTCGTGCATGGCACGGACCCGGCCGCCGAAGCGCGGACAGGTCAGGAACGCGGATTCGCAAGGGAGCGAGAGACACACGATGAGCACTCACATCGACAGCCTGCTGCACGAGGACCGACGGTTCCCGCCGTCGGAGGCGTTCGCTGCGCAGGCGATCGCCGACGCCGGACTGTACGAACAGGCCTCGGACGACCGACTCGCGTTCTGGGCGGACCAGTCCCGCGAACTGCTCACCTGGAGCAAGCCGTTCACCAAGACCCTCGACTGGTCGAACCCGCCGTTCGCGACCTGGTTCGAGGACGGCGAGCTGAACGTCGCCTACAACTGCCTCGACCGACACGTGGAGGCCGGCAACGGCGACCGCATCGCGCTCCACTGGGAGGGTGAGCCGGGCGACAGCCGCTCGATCACCTACGCCGAGCTCACCGCAGAGGTCAAGCGGGCCGCCAACCTCTTCACGAGCCTCGGCGTCTCAGCCGGGGACCGTGTCGCCATCTACCTGCCGATGATCCCCGAGGCCATCGTCTCCATGCTGGCCGTCGCCCGCATCGGTGCGGTGCACTCCGTCGTCTTCGGCGGGTTCAGCGCCGACAGCCTCCGTTCCCGCATCGACGACGCCGAGGCGAAACTCGTCATCACGGCCGACGGCGGCTACCGCAAGGGCAAGGTGTCCGCGTTGAAGCCGGCCGTCGACGCCGCACTCGCCAGCCGCGGAGAGCTCGCGGAACAGGCGACGGTAGACCACGTCCTCGTCGTCCGTCGCGGCGAGAACGACGTCGAGTGGACCGCCGGACGCGACCTGTGGTGGCACGAGGCGATCGCCGACGCGGAGCCCGAGCACGACGCGCAGCCGTTCCCCGCGGAGCAGCCGCTGTTCATCCTGTACACCTCCGGCACCACCGGCAAGCCGAAGGGCATCCTCCACACCTCGGGCGGGTACCTCACGCAGACGGCGTTCACCCACAAGAACGTCTTCGACCTCCACCCCGAGACCGACGTCTACTGGTGCACGGCCGACATCGGTTGGATCACCGGACACAGCTACGTCACCTACGGCCCCCTCGCCAACGGCGCGACCCAGGTGCTGTACGAGGGCACGCCGGACGCCCCGCACCCGGGCCGCTGGTGGGAGATCATCGAGAAGTACGGCGTCAGCATCTTCTACACGGCGCCGACGGCGATCCGCTCGTTCATGAAGCTCGGCCGGACGATCCCCAAGCAGTTCGACCTCTCGTCGATCCGCCTCCTCGGTTCGGTGGGCGAACCCATCAACCCCGAGGCGTGGATGTGGTACCGGAAGATCATCGGGAACAAGCTCGCCCCGATCGTCGACACCTGGTGGCAGACCGAGACGGGCGCGATCATGGTCTCGGCCCTCCCCGGTGTGACCTCGACGAAGCCGGGCAGCGCGCAGGTGCCGATCCCCGGCATCTCGATCGACGTCGTCGACGAGGCGGGCGAAGCCGTCGGTGCCGGTGGCGGCGGGCTGCTCGTCGTGACAGAACCCTGGCCGTCGATGCTCCGCGGGATCTGGGGAGACCCGGAACGGTTCAAGGAGACCTACTGGGAGAAGTTCTGGGACGTCGAGGGCGGCCCGTTCTACTTCGCCGGCGACGGCGCCCGGCTCGACTCGGACCGCGACGTCTGGCTGCTCGGCCGCGTCGACGACGTCATGAACGTGTCCGGGCACCGGCTGTCGACCGCGGAAATCGAGTCCGCGCTGGTCGCCAACGAGATGGTGGCCGAGTCCGCCGTCGTCGGTGCGGCCGACGAGACCACGGGCCAGGCGGTGGTCGCCTTCGTCATCATCAAGGAGTCCCACCTCGAGCAGGCCTCGGGACTCGCGGACATCACGGGCGCCCTGCGCAGCTGGGTCGGCGAGCAGATCGGGCCGATCGCCCGACCGCGCGAGGTCTACCTCGTGAACGAACTGCCGAAGACGCGCTCGGGCAAGATCATGCGTCGCCTGCTGCGCGACGTCGCCGAGGGCAGGGAGGTGGGCGACACGACGACGCTCGCCGACACCACCGTCATGCAGATCATCACCGACAAGATGGTGAAGAACAGCTAGGCGAGTGCTCCAAGCACGAGAGCCGGACGGAATCGCTGATTCCATCCGGCTCTCGTGCGTCGACGCAGGGACTCGCTAGGCGAATTCGACGATGAGCTCCACCTCGACGGGCGAGTCGAGCGGGAGGACCGCGACGCCGACAGCCGAACGGGCGTGCACGCCGAGGTCGCCGAAGATCTCGCCGAGGACCTCGGAAGCGCCGTTGATGACGCCGGGCTGGCCGGTGAACGCCGGGTCGGAGGCGACGAAGCCGACGACCTTCACGATACGGGTGACGCGGTCGAGCGAACCGATCTGGCTCTCCACCGCGGCGAGCGCGTTGAGCGCGCAGGTGCGGGCGTACGCCTTCGCGTCCGCTGGCGAGACGAGGCCGTCGCCCTCACCGACCTTGCCGGTGGCCGGGAGCTTGCCGTCGGTCATCGGCAGTTGACCGGAGGTGAAGACGTGGTCGCCGGAGACGACCGCGGGGATGTACGCGGCCACGGGCGGGACGACGGTGGGCAGGGTGATGTCGAGCTCGGCGAGTCGATCGGCGATCTGGGACATGAGGGCTCCTCCGGGGCGTGCGGTCAGTCGGCGATGGGTCGTTTGAGGTAGGCGACGAGGCCGCCCTCGGGACCGGTGACGACCTGGACGAGTTCCCAGCCGTCCCCGCCCCAGTTGTTCAGGATGGCTGCCGTGTTGTGGATCATCAACGGCGTGGTGAGGTACTCCCAGCGGGTCATGTCTCTCCTCGATCGGGCGCTCCACACAGTGAGGCGGATGCGCAGGGGACGGACGTGGCGAACACCGGGTGAAGCTCGCTCACAGTTTCCCCGCTTACCTTCGATCCTATGCCTGAACCACGTACCCCCGCGAAGACGGTCGTGCAGAGCGTCCTCGGCTTCGTCGGCCTGAGTGTCGCCGCCGGTGTCCTCGCGACCGCTGCGGTCACCCCCGCCATCGCGATGACGGGCCTCGCCACGTCCACGGGCATCACCGTCTTCGACGGTCTCCCCGACTACCTCCAGCTCGACTCGCTCGCCCAGAAGTCGAGCATCTACGCGAAGGACTCCGCCGGCAACCCGGTGCTCCTCGCCTCCTTCTACGACCAGAACCGCATCGAGGACAGCTGGGACCAGATCTCCCAGTTCGCGAAGGACGCGGCCGTCTCGGCCGAAGACCCGCGCTTCTTCGACCACGGCGGCATCGACCTCGCGGGCACGGTCCGCGCCGTGGTCAACAACGCCGCCGGCGGGTCCACGCAGGGTGGCTCCTCGATCACGCAGCAGTACGTGAAGAACGTGCTCGTGCAGAAGGCCGAGGCGATCCCCGATGCGGCCGAGAGCAAGAAGGCCTACGAGGAGGCGACGGCCACGACCCCGGAGCGCAAGCTCAAGGAGATGCGGCTCGCGATCGGTCTGGAGAAGACGTACGGCAAGGAGGACATCCTCCGCGGGTACCTCAACATCTCCGGGTTCGGCGGTCGGGTCTACGGGATCGAGGCCGCCGCGAACTACTACTTCAACACCACCGCCGCGAACCTCACCCTGGAACAGGCGGCGACGCTCCTCGCGATCGTCAACAACCCCGAGAACCTCCGCATCGACAGACCGGACAACGCCGACAACGGGGCCGCGAACGGATACGCCCTGACGAAGACCCGCCGGGACTACGTCCTCGACCAGATGCTCAAGGAGGCGAAGATCTCCCAGGAGCAGCATGACGCCGCCATCGCGGTGCCGGTGACACCGACGATCGTGCCGCCGGTCACCGGCTGCTCGGCTGCCGCGTCGGCGGCCTACTTCTGCGACTACGTCACCAATGTGCTGCAGAACAACGAGATCTTCGGTGCCACCCAGGAGGAGCGCTGGACGAACTTCAAGCGCGGCGGGTACAGCGTCTTCACGACCCTCGACCTCGATCTGCAGGGCGCATCACAGGCCGCGATCGACGAGTACGTGCCGAAGACCACCACCGAGGCCGACCTCGGCGCCGTCTCGGTGAGCGTGCAGCCCGGTTCGGGACGCATCCTCGCGATGGCGCAGAACAAGGACTACTCACAGGACCCCGACGTGCTCGCGACGGGCGCCAACTACAGCGCCATCAACTACAACACCGATCAGGCCTACGGCGGATCGGCCGGGTTCCAGCCCGGGTCGACGTACAAGATCTTCACCCTCACCGACTGGCTGAAGGCGGGCAAGGGTGTGAACGAGTCGATCAACGCGAACCGCCGATCCGACTGGGGCACCTTCACCAACAGTTGTGTGCCGGGCGGGACGGAACAGGCCGAGGCCGGATGGAGCCCACGGAACGACGAGGGTGAATCCGGTTCGTACACGGTCCGTCGGGCCACGCAGCAGTCGATCAACACGGCCTTCATCGCGATGGCGCAGGAACTCGACCTCTGCGACATCAGCAAGACGGCCGAGTCGATGGGCGTGCACCGCGCCGACGGAGCACCGCTGAACAACTCCCCGGCCACGGTGCTCGGCACGAACGAGGTCGCTCCGTTGAGCATGGCGACGGCGTTCGCGACCCTCGCCGCCGGCGGCAAGACCTGCGACCCGATCGCCATCGACTCGATCACGAAGCCCGACGGCTCGACCGCCGAGGTCCCCTCGGCGAACTGCCGCCAGTCCGTCGACGCCAAGGTGGCGGCCGCCGCCGACGACGTCCTCCAGGGGGTGGTGTCGAACGGCACCGCCTCGGCCTCCGGCAGCCGCACCGACGGGGTCGGCGAACTGATCGGCAAGACCGGGACGACCGACAACGCCGAGGCGACCTGGATGAGCGGCGCGAGCACGACCGTCGCGACGGTCGTCGGCACGTTCAACGTCTCCGGGCACGTCAACCTCCGCGACACCTACATCGACGGCACGCAGGTCGCGTCGATGCGCCACCTCATCTGGCCGGAGATCATGACGGCCGCCCTGGCGAAGTATCCGGGTGGCGACTTCCCTGAGGCCGACCGCGCCACGCTGCAGGGCGACGGATCAGGTGGCAGCGGAGAGGATGCGACCCCGTCGCCAGCACCGACCGCCGACCCGACGCAGGCACCCACCCAGGCGCCGACACCGGCACCGGGCGACGAGGGCGGCACCGGCGGCACGGGTGAACCCGGTGAGCCGGCCGCGCCCGGGAACGGCAACAACGGCACCGGGAACGGCACCGGCAACGGCCCTCCGGATTGATCGGACGGACGGCGGGCGGGGCGGTCGGCTTCCCGACCTCCCGCCGCCGGCCCGACAACGATCGGGTTTCGACGTCGCTCTGAGCGGGCCTTTTTCAGGAATGTCGCTTAGCATCGATCCATGCCTCAACAACATCGCACGGCCACCGGTGTGCTCGGCGGCCTCCTGGGCTTCCTCGGGCTGAGCGTCGCGGCGGGTGTCCTCGTCACCGCGACGGTCACGCCGGCCCTCGCCGTCACCGGGATCGCGACCAACAGCACGATCAACGTGTTCGACGGTCTCCCCGACTACCTGGCCCTCGACGAGCTGGCGCAGAAGTCCAACATCTACGCGACCGACAGTGCGGGCAACCCGCAGCTGCTCGCGTCCTTCTACCAGCAGAACCGCATCGAGGTGGGCTGGGACCAGATCAACCAGTTCGTCAAGGACGCGGCGATCGCTGCTGAAGACCCGCGCTTCTACGAGCACGGCGGCGTCGACCTCACGGGAACGATCCGAGCCGTCGCGATCAGCGCGACGGGGCGCGATCTGCAGGGTGGTTCGTCGATCACGCAGCAGTACGTGAAGAACGTGCTCGTGCAGAAGGCCGAGGCCATCACCGACGAGGCCAAGATGAAGGCCGCGTACGAAGAGGCGACGAAGACGACTCCGGAGCGCAAGCTCAAGGAGATGCGCATGGCCATCGGCCTGGAGAAGCGCTACGGCAAGCAGGACATCCTGCGCGGCTACCTGAACATCACCGGCTTCGGCGGGCGCGTGTACGGCATCGAGGCCGCCGCCAACTACTACTTCAACACGACGGCGGCGAACCTCACCCTCGAGCAGGCGGCGACGCTGCTCGCCGTGGTGAACAACCCGTCGAACCTGCGCTTCGACCAGCCCGAGAACGAGGTGAACGGCGCGGCCGACGGCTACAGCAAGACGAAGGACCGGCGCGACTACATCCTCGGCAAGATGCTCGCCGAGAAGAAGATCACGCAGGAGCAGTACGACGCGGCGATCGTCACGGTCATCACCCCGACGATCACGCCGTCGAGCACCGGGTGCATCACGGCCGTGAACGTGAGCCCGGGAGCGGGCTACTTCTGCGACTACGTCACGCGGGTGTTCCAGAACAACCCGATCTTCGGTGCGACCGAGGACGAGCGCTGGGCCGCCTTCAACCGCGGCGGCTACGACGTGTTCACGACCCTCGACCTCGACCTGCAGTACTCGGCACAGACCGCGCTCGACGCCTACATCCCGCACGCGAGCGACCAGCTCGACATCGGCGCGGTGGCGGTGACGGTCCAGCCCGGAACCGGGCGCATCCTCGCCATGGCGCAGAACAAGGACTATGCGAGCGACGAGGACACCCTCGCCCTCGGGTCGAACTACTCGGCCGTCAACTACA
This sequence comes from Plantibacter sp. ME-Dv--P-095, assembly GCF_030209365.1. Classification (NCBI taxonomy): domain Bacteria; kingdom Bacillati; phylum Actinomycetota; class Actinomycetes; order Micrococcales; family Microbacteriaceae; genus Plantibacter; species Plantibacter sp. ME-Dv--P-095. The sequence goes on along the minus strand of NZ_JARVSB010000010.1, from coordinate 168,860 downwards.
ACACCGACGTCGACTACGGCGGGTCCACCGGCTTCCAGCCCGGATCGACGTACAAGACCTTCACGCTGGCCGAGTGGCTCAAGGAAGGCCACGGCCTGAACGAGGGCGTCGACGGCCGCAAGCGATCGCCGTGGGGCACGTTCAAGGACTCCTGCGCCGACGGTGGCACCGTGTACGCCGGCTCCGACTGGAACCCCGGCAACGACGAGGGTGGCAACGGTGGCCAGTACACCGCACTCCAGTCGACGAAGCTGTCCATCAACACCGGCTTCATCGCGATGGCGAAGCAGCTCGACCTCTGCGGCATCCGCAAGACGGCCGAGTCGATGGGCGTCCACCGCGCAGACGGCGGGCCGCTGCTCCAGTCCCCCGCGACCGTCCTCGGTACCAACGAGGTCGCGCCGCTCAGCATGGCGACCGCCTTCGCGACCTTCGCGTCCGGCGGCACCACCTGCGACCCGATCGCGATCGACCGCGTCGTGAAGCCCGACGGCACCGAGATCCCGGTCCCGGCGGCCAACTGCCGCGTCGGCCTCGAGGCGAACGTCGCGGCCACCGCCAACGTAGCCCTGCAGGCCACCTTCAACGGCGGCACGACGAGCTCGTCGCGCACCGGCGACGGCATCCCGCTCATCGGCAAGACGGGCACGACCGACAACAACGAGGCCACGTGGATGAGCGGTGCCAGCACCCAGGCCGCGACGATCGTCGGTGTCTTCAATGCGACCGGCCACGTCAACCTCCGCCGCACGTACTTCGACGCCGGCCAGGTGGCCACGATCCGACACAAGATCTGGCCACGGATCATGTTGACCGCCAACGCCAAGTTCGGCGGCTCGGCGTTCGGCGACCCGGATCCGTCGCTGATCAACGGCCAGTCGGTCCAGGTGCCCGACGTCGCAGGCAAGACGATCGAAGAGGCGCAGAAGCTCCTCGAGGATGCCGGCTTCGGCTTCGCGAACGGCGGCGCCGGTGACTCCGCGCTGCCGGCAGGCCAGGCCGCGAGCACGAACCCCTCGGGTACGGTGCCGAAGGGCTCCATCGTGACCGTCTACACCAGCAACGGCCTCCTGGCGACCGTCCCCGACGTGAGCGGCGCCGCGAGTTACGACGAGGCCAAGGCGGCTCTCCAGAGCGCCGGGTTCGCGAATGTGGGCCAGAAGTGTGCGGTCGATCCGGCAGCCACGACCCCGAAGGTGACGGGGGTCGATCCCCCGGCGGGGACGGCGGCGCGCAAGGACGGCAAGGTCACCGTGACGGTCTCCAAGACCAGCTGTTAGCGGTTCGCGTCAACCAGGAGGGCCCGGTCGGACATCCCGACCGGGCCCTTCGGCGTTTTCCACGACGGGCGCTCCGAGGGTCCTCGGAGGGCGCACCCGGTACGCTCGGGGGACGGTCGGAACCACCCGACGACCGAGAAGGAGACGATCGATGGCGGCACCCATGAGCACCGGCGGCAGACTCGGCACCGCGGCGGCCGTCGTGGCCGGCCTCGGCGCCCTCACCTTCGGGTACGCGTCCCTCGTCGAACGCAACGCCTTCACGCTCCGCCGGGTGACCGCTCCGGTCCTGCCACCGGACGCCGAGCCGATCACCGTGCTCCACCTCTCCGACCTCCACATGGCTCCGTGGCAGCGTCGCAAGCAGGCCTGGTTGCGCGAGCTCGCCGAGCTCCGCCCGGACGTCGTCATCAACACCGGCGACAACCTCGGCCACGAGCACGGCATCGACGGCATCCGTGCCGCGCTGTCCGTGTTCGCCGGCGTCCCCGGCGCGTTCGTGCACGGCTCGAACGACTACTACGGTCCGAGCGCGAAGAACCCGTTCAAGTACTTCACGCAGACCTCCTCCAAGCACGTCTCCCCGACGACGCTCGACACCGGCGCGCTCGAGCGGTTCTTCATGGAGGACCTGGGCTGGCTGGACCTCAACAACGCGGTCGGCGAGATCACCGTCCGCGGGACACGACTCGACCTCTTCGGCGTCGACGACCCGCACAAGCACTTCGACCGCCTGGACACGTTGACGGCCCTCATCGACGAGCGGCTCGACGCGGAGACCCTCTCGACCGACGACCCCGCCCTGGCGCACACCGTGACGGTCGGCGTGATGCACGCCCCGTACCGCCGCGTGCTCGACGCGTTCGTGACGCAGGGGGCCCAGTTCATCTTCGCCGGACACACCCACGGCGGGCAGGTCTGCGTGCCCGGCTACGGCGCGCTGGTGACCAACTGCGACATCCCCCGCAAGCAGGTGAAGGGGCTCAGCGTGTGGCGCCACGCGCTCCGCTCCGCCTACCTCAACGTGTCGGCGGGCCTCGGGACGTCCATCTACGCGCCGGTCCGCTTCGCGTGCCGCCCGGAGGCGTCGCTCGTGACGCTCCTCCCCCGCCGCACCGCGGTCTGAGGCGGCTCGGGGCGTACACCGCCCTTCGACAGGCTCAGGGACCGAGGCGGGCGAGCGGAGCGCCCTTCGACAGGCTCAGGGACCGGAGCGGCCGGGCAGAACGCCCTTCGACAAGCTCAGGGACCGGGCCGGTGGACGGGCGGGTCTCCCAGGAAACAGAGAAGCCCGGCCGGACAATTGCTTGTCTGACCGGGCTTGTACTGTCGGGGTAGCGGGATGTGCAACCCGCCGGCTCGACGGTTCGCCATCCCGGAAAACAGAGAAGCCCGGTCGGATGATTACTCATCTGACCGGGCTCATACTGTCGGGGTAGCGGGATGTGCAACCCGCCGGCTCGACGGTTCGCCATCCCTGGGAAACAGAGAAGCCCGGTCGGATGATTACTCATCTGACCGGGCTAATACTGTCGGGGTAGCGGGATGTGCAACCCGCCGGCTCGACGGTTCGCCATCCCTGGGAAACAGAGAAGCCCGGTCGGATGATTACTCATCTGACCGGGCTAATGCTGTCGGGGTAGCGGGATTTGAACCCACGACCTCTTCGTCCCGAACGAAGCGCGCTACCAAACTGCGCCACACCCCGATGGCCCGAAGGCCTTGTCTAGGATAGCCGATTTTTCAGCGGCTGTTCGCCACTTCCGAGAATCGGGCGATCCTGGACCGGATCGATCGGGCGGCGTCGTCGACGCCCGACCGATCCGTGCTCTCAGGCCTGCTGGCGGCGGCGCACGAGGACGGTGCCGAGCGCTGCGGCACCGACGGCGAGGAGGCCTCCGGCGGCCCACGGGAGGGCCGTTCCGGCGAAGCCGGTGTCGGCGAGGGCGTTGCCCCCGGCGGACGGGTCGGACGCAGCGGCGGCAGCGGCCTCAGCCGGGTCGAGCACGGTGAAGTCGGACGAGTCGCTCACGGCACCCTGGGTGGCCGTCAGCGTGTAGGTGCCGGCGGGGTCGGCTGCGGTGTCGATCGAGACGTCGATGTCACCGGCCGCGTCGGCGACGGTCGACAGCGTGCGGGTCGATCCGCCTGCGGCCGACGAGTCGATGGTGATCGACACGGTCTGGTTCGCCGCCCAGAAGTCCGAGCAGGAGTAGGTGACGGCTGCACCCCGGGCGACGCTCGCGGGCGTGATCGAGTTGCAGCTGCCGGGTCCGTAGCTCTCACCCTCGACGGCGTTGGCTGCGGTGGGCAGCGCGACGACGGCGAGGAGGACGAGTGCGGCGGCGGAGAGAGTGCGGTTCATGTGCGGGCCCCTAGGTGTGCGGATGGCGCATGCGGTGCGATGACGCGTCATGCGGACAGTGGGCCTGGAGCCGAGCACTGGTCACTCGTGGCCTCCATGGCCGTGATCATGCTAGGGCAGCGGCCGCCGACGGGACCGCTGAAAACCGCGGAATTCCGCGGATGTGACCACCTTTGGGGGTACGGGCACCCCGGCCGCCCCGGGCCCGCGAGACATGCTCGCGGACCCGGGACCGGATGACCCGATCAGGCGGTCTTGCGGCGACGGACGGCGAGCGCGGAGACGACGCCGGCGCCGACGACGAGCAGGCCGCCACCGATCCACGGCAGGGCTCCACCGTCGAAGCCGGTCGAGGCGAACTCGCGCTCGGAGACCTGGAAGGAGGCGCTCTCGGTGGTCGCACCCTGGGTGGCGGTCACCATGCAGGTGCCCGACTTCGTCGCGTCGGTCGAGATCGTCACGGCGAACGCGCGAGCAGTGTCGGCGCTGAACGTCCCGGAGGTGGGGACGGCGCTCTGGCCGGCGGCCTGCTCGGTGGCGCCGGCGGTGTTCGGCTTGGCGGGGGCGGGCACGCTGCAGCCGGGGCCGTCGACCGTGACCGTCACGGGGGTGCCGGGGTCGAAGGTTCCGTCGCACCGGAACACGGTGGACTCCCCCTGGGTCACCGAGACCGGGGTGAGGGTGGCACAGCCGGCAGGGCCGTACGTGGACGAGTCGGTGGCTGCGTTCGCCGCGGTCGGGACCGCGAAGACGGCGAGCAGGCAGAGCGATGCTAGGGCAAGGGTGCGCTTCATGTGTGTATCCCCAAGGAACGTCGAGTACCCCTGCGTCCGCCGATTTCGGGTGGGCGTCCGCGCGAGGTTCCCCAGGGTCACGAATTCGGGTGCGTGGCTTCCTGAGGTGTTGTCATGCTATGTCAGGAGCCACAGCGAGGGAAGGTCGAAATCGTCGTTTTGCCCGTGATTCCGGGGGTTGTGACCAGGTTTGGGGGTACGTCGGAGGCCTTCGGAGCGACCACCGTGAAGACGAGTTCGGTGGATGCCCCCGGAGTGAGGGTCACGTCGGTCTGCGCGTAGAGGCGACCGTTCGGGTCGGTCACCGCCTTCACCGCGAGGTCGGTTCCGTCGCTCGCTCCGAGGAGGGCCGCGCCGAGTGGTCCGTGGATCACGACGCGCGTCGCGATGTCGCCGGGAGGGGTGCCGAAGCGTCCGCCCGCGGTCACGTAGTCGGGGAGGGACGTCGCGGCGTCCGCCGGGGCGGTGGACGTGAGGGTGACGGCGACGACGTATTCGGCACCCTGGCTCGTGCAGCGGGCGTCGCGGAGGTCGACCTTCGTCTCCAGGTAGTAGTCCATCTTCGCCCGGGTGAGGTCCTCGAGGTACACCCCGGTGTACACGGCGTCGTCGTCGGTCGCGGGCGGGATCCCGGCGAGCGTCGTCTGGGCGATGAGCGTCTGCTCGGCGGGCACGGCACTCCAGAGGTGGAGCCGGTTCTCCGCAGCGGATGCCGACAGCGCCTCGACGAGCGCGGCGGGGTCCGGTGACCGGGAGATCATGGTCTCGAAGACCGAACCCGAGACGGCGGCGAAGAAGGCGTCCTGGACGAGCCGGTCCGGGAACCGCGCGTAGACGTCGCTCAGGAGGGTCTTCGGGGCGTTGTCGGCGGTGAGTTCGGAGCCGTCCGGCAGGGCGACCGGGCCGGTCGCCTGCAGCAGGTGGGCGAGGACGTAGGGGTCGATGGCGACCACGGTGTCGATGGGCACGCCGAACACCCGGGTGCCCATGGCGGCGGCGAGTTCGCCCGTCCGGCTGAAGTCGACGGTGAGGTTGGTGTCCTGGATGTAGGTGCCGAGGTTGTCGGTGTAGACGTTCTGCTCGAAGGGGGTGAGCGGCAGGACCGGGGTCGGGAACTTGGAGAAGTCGTCACTGCCGCGGGTCCCGGCGAAGGAGATGACGCCGTTCTCCGCGTGGATCAGCGCCACGGCGCCGGCGATGCCGCCGCTCGAGCGCACCTCCGCGTTGTTCTGGATCATCACCATGATGTTCCGCGGCCCCGCCCCGCCTGCCATGTCGGGGAGGAGGGCCGTGGCGCGCGCGGCCGTGTCGAGCATCGTGCTCGCCCCGTCGAGGGTCCGGGTGAGCTTCTCGACGGCGTCCGCGACGACCGGGAGGGCACCGTCCGTGCTGATCGTGTCGACGCGACCCGCGATGGCGTCGGCGGCGGCCGCGGCTTCGGCCACCCTCGGCGCGACGTCACGCAACGGCTCGGTGGCGATCGACCCGTCGCCGGGGAGGAGCGAGGAGAGGTTGACCCGACCGGCGATCTCGACGACCGACGGGATCACGTCGTCCGCCACGTCGTCCGTCGCGGCTGCGGCCTCGCGGACCGCGGAGAAGTTCACGCCGAGGAACGGGAGGACCTCGGCGGCGCGCCACACCGGATCGCTCGTCAGGGAGACGGCCTCGCCGGTGTGCGCCGACAACGACTGTCGGGTGGCGTCGGTGCCGCTCGCATCACCGTCGAGGACGGCGGTCTGGAGGGTCTTGGCATCCGCCTGGGCGGCCTCGAGGGCGGACTTCGCGAGGGAGGCCCGGACACCCAGCCACGCTCCGAGGGCGAGGACGACGAGGAGGACGGCCAGTGCGATCCACCAGCGGCGGGACCGTCGGCGACCACTCGTGGGGATGCCGGCCGTCGCCGGGCGTGGGTCAGCCAAGAGTGCTCCTTGTTCGGGTAGGCACAGCCTAGCCGCCAGCTGACGGGCGGAACGGGGCGCTGCACGCCCCCGTTTTGGGGCAAGCAGCCGCCCGTCGCCCGGGTCTCGGGCACCCCATGGCCTACGATTGCGAGGTGCCGACGGCACGACCCGACGACCGATCAGGAGCCGCACCGCAGATGACCCGCACACCTCGAATCATCATCGGGGTCCTGCTGCTGGTCTGCCTGTGCGTCATGCTCGGGATCGCGTTCTGGCCGACGCCCGTCGACGCCGGTGGGCGGGACACCCTGCTGGCGCTGATCGATCGACTCCAGGCCGCCGGAGCGCCGTCCTGGTTCGACTACCGCTTCGTCGAGTCCGCCGCGAACGTCGTCCTGTTCATCCCGCTCGGCGCACTCCTCGCGTTGGAGCTCCCCCTGAAGCTGTGGTGGATCGCTCCGTTGACGACGACGACGTTCTCCGTCGCCATCGAGCTCGGCCAGACGCTGCTCCCCGCTCGGGTCGCGACCATCGCCGACGTCTACGCGAACGCCGCCGGAGGGCTGCTCGGCGCGACGATCGTGCTCGTCGTCCGACTCCTCGTCAGCGCTCAGGGGCGACCGAGGCCGACGTAGCGCCACCCGGCACCACGCCACGCGTCGACGTCGAGGCAGTTGCGGCCGTCCACGACGATCTTGCCGGCGGTCAGCGCCGCCACCGCCTCCGGGTCGAGGGCGCGGAACGCCTTCCACTCGGTCACGACCACGACGATGTCGGCGTCGGTCACCGCCTCTTCAGCGGACGCCGCGAACATGAGCTGCGGGTGGAGACGACGCGCGTTGGGCACGGCCTCCGGGTCGAACGCGAGGACCTTCGCACCGAGACCGTTGAGCCCGACCGCCACGTCGAGGGCCGGCGAGTCACGGACGTCGTCACTGTCGGGCTTGAAGGCGAGTCCGAGCACCGCGACACGCTTCTGGTAGGCGCTTCCACCGAGCTCCTCGACGACGAGGTCGACGACCCGCTGACGGCGACGGAGGTTGATGGCGTCGACCTCCTTCAGGAACGCGACCGACTCGCCGCGACCGAGCTCCTCGGCACGCGCCGTGAACGCGCGGATGTCCTTCGGCAGGCAGCCGCCGCCGAAGCCGACGCCGGCGTTCAGGAAGCGACGGCCGATCCGCGCGTCGTACCCGATCGCGTCGGCGAGCTCCGTGACGTCCGCGTCCGTGACCTCGGCGATCTCCGCCATGGCGTTGATGAACGAGATCTTGGTGGCGAGGAAGGCGTTGGCGGCGACCTTGACGAGCTCGGCGGTCGAGTAGCCGGTGGCGACGAGTGGCGTCCCGGTGGCGAGCGCCTGCGCGTACACCTCGTCGAACGCGGCACGGGCGACGGCGGCGTCCTCGGGAGCCGGCGGCAGACCGTAGACGAGCCGGTCGGGGGCGATGGTGTCCTGGACGGCGAAGCCCTCGCGGAGGAACTCGGGGTTCCAGGCGAGCACGGCACCCGTGGGGGCGACGAGTTCGGCGAGGCGCGCTGCGGTGCCGACGGGCACGGTCGACTTGCCGACGACGACGTCACCGGCCGACAGGTGCGGGAGGAGCGCCGTCACCGCGGCGTCGACGTAGCGCAGATCGGCCGCGTTGGAACCGGCCTTCTGCGGGGTACCGACCGCCACGAAGTGCATGGTCGCCCCGGCCGCGTCGGCCATGTCGGTGCTGAACCGCAGGCGACCGGACTCGACACCGGCGAGGAGGAGCTCGGGCAGTCCCGGTTCGAAGATCGGCGAACGACCGGCAGCGAGCGCCTCGATCTTCGCGGGGTCGACGTCGATGCCGACGACCTCGTGACCGATCGATGCCATGGCGGCCGCGTGCACGGCGCCCAGGTAGCCGCAGCCGATGACGGAGAGCTTCATGCGTGTGATCCTTCGCTGATGGGTCGGACGGTGGGAGAGGTGGAGGAGAGTCGGCCGCCGGACTCCTGCAGGTAGCAGACGCCGCAGAGCGATTCGTAGGTGACCGTGGTGCCGTCGATGGCGACCTGGTCGCCGTCGAAGACGAAGGTGTCGCCGAAGCGGCGCCCGTTGAAGATCGCCTTGCGGCCGCAGCGGCAGATCGTCTTCAGCTCCTCGAGGCTGTGCGACACCTCGAGGAGGCGGCGGCTCCCCGGGAAGGCGACGGTCTGGAAGTCGGTGCGGATGCCGTAGGCGAGGACGGGGATGCCTTCCAGAAGGGCGATCCGCAGGAGGCCGTCGACCTGCCCGGCATGCAGGAACTGCGCCTCGTCGACGAGGAGGCAGCTGACGTCCGCGCCGGTCTCCGCGACGACCCGTCGGCGGTGCTCGGCGAACACCTGGACCGCGTCGTCGTCCGGACCGAGCAGGAAGTCGGCGTCTCGGGTGACGCCCAGGCGACTCACGATGGCGGCGTCGCCCTTGGTGTCGAGCGACGGCTTGGCGAGGAGGACGCGGTGACCGCGTTCCTCGTAGTTGAAGGCAGCCTGGAGCAGGGCGGTGCTCTTGCCGGAGTTCATCGCCCCGTAACGGAAGTAGAGTTTCGCCACCAGGCAAGCTTAGGGTTCGGAGACGGCACCTGTTGCATCGACGGCGACGACCGTCGACAGCCGTTCACCTGCCTCGGGGCGGTCGAGACCGCGTCAGAGCGAGATGTCGAGCGCCTCAGCCGTGCTTTCGAGCACCTCGGCCGCCCTGGCGGGGACGTCGTTCAGCGTCGAGCCGTACGTCGGGATCATCTCGCGCAGCCGTGGCTCCCACGCCGTCATGCGGTCGGGGAAGCACTTGCGCAGCACGTCGAGCATGATCGGGACCGCCGTCGAGGCGCCGGGCGACGCACCGAGGAGACCGGCGATCGTGCCATCGGCGCCGGTGATGACCTCGGTCCCGAACTGCAGGACGCCGCCCTTGTCCTTGTCCTTCTTCATGACCTGAGCGCGCTGGCCGGCCTCGATGAGGTACCAGTCCTCGTCCTTCGCCGTCGGCAGGAACTCCCGCAGGCTCTCCATCTTCTGCGAGCGGGACTGCAGGAGCTGCCCGACGAGGTAGGTGATCAGGCTCGGGTTGTCCTTCGCGACCGCCAGCATCGGGAAGAGGTTGTGCGGGCGGACCTGGGTGACGAGGTCGAGGATGGAACCACGCTTGAGGAACTTCGGGCTGAACGTCGCGTACGGGCCGAAGAGGAGGCTCGCCTGACCGTCGACCACGCGGGTGTCGAGGTGCGGGACCGACATGGGCGGGGCGCCGACCGAGGCCTGGCTGTAGACCTTGGCCTGGTGCTTCGACACGACCGCGGGGTTGTCGGTGCGGAGGAACTGGCCGCCGATCGGGAAGACGCCGTAGCCCTTGATCTCGGGGATGCCGGACTTCTGCAGCAGCTTGAGCGCCCATCCGCCGGCTCCGACGAACACGAAGCGGGCGTTGATCTCCATCGGCGAGCGGCCGAGCGTCTGCCGACCCCGGATCCGCCAGGTGCCGTCTTTCAGGCGCTTGAGCGAGCGGACCTCGTGGTTCACCCGCACGTGGGCGGACGGTGCCGCCTCGAAGAGCTTGTGGGTGAGCGAACCGAAGTCGACATCGGTGCCCGCCGTGATCCGCGTGGCGGCGATGCGCTCGCCGACGGCACGACGGTTGATGAGCAGCGGTGCCCACTCGGCGATGACCGCGGGGTCTTCGGAGAATTCGATGCCGGCGAACAGGGGCTCGTCCTTGAGCGCCTCGTACCGCTTCCGCAGGTACTCGACGTCCTTCTCGCCACGGACGAAGGTCATGTGTGGCGTGGGGTTGATGAACGTGTCGGGCTCGCCCAGCAGACCCTCTTCCACGAGGTGCGCCCAGAACTGGCGGCTGAGCTGGAACTGCTCGTTGATGCCGATGGCCTTGGCCGGGTCGACCTTCCCGTGGGCGTCCTGCGGCATGTAGTTCAGCTCGCACAGCGCCGCGTGGCCCGTTCCCGCGTTGTTCCACGGGTTGGAGCTCTCGAGCGCGACGTCGCTCAGGCGCTCGTAGACCTCCACCTTCCAATCAGGCTGCACCTGGTGGATGAGGGCGGCGAGCGTGGCGCTCATGATGCCACCACCAATGAGGGCTACGTCGATGGTTTCGGTCACCAGAGCAGTCTAGTCGCGGCGAGGCACGAGCTCTCCACCCGCGCGAGGTCAGTGATCGCCACTTGTCGGATAGCTCGATGTCGAGACAGTTGCGCTCGGTGCGCGCAGCGTCCGGAAGACCGGCCGGGCCGGAGCCTCAGCGTCCGGGGAGTGCTGGCGACAGGGCGTCGAGCTCCTCGAGCATCCGCTGCGCGATGTGCGCGTAGCCGGCGTCGCTCGGGTGCAGACCGTCGGCGGAGATCCAGGCCGCGGGATCCTCGTCGAGCCAGTGCGAGGCCCCCGAGATGTAGTCGGCGTCGATCGTGTCGGCGGCGTCGTGGACCCAGCCGATGATCTGCTCCAGCGAGTCGGGACGCTCCGCCGTGAACCACCAGGGCTCGACGACGACGATCCGCGTTCCGGGCAGGCCGTCCCGCAGGCGCTGGAACTCCGGCAGGATCGCCTCTCGGATCGCCTCCTCGTTGCCCGTCCACTCGAAGTTGTCGTTGATGCCGAGCGCGACGATGAGGACCTCGGGGTGCTGCGCGATGACGTCGCCCGCGACGTCGCCGACCTGGTCGCGTTTGCGGACGAAGCCGAGCCCCGGGTACCCGGCGTTGTACTCCGTCCACCCCTCGGCCTGGGCGACGAGCGAGGACCAGCGAGCGGCGGGTGCCGACGCCGCGGACCCCTTCGTGTACGAGTCTCCGTAGAACGCGACCAGCGGACCGACCGCCACCTCCGAGCCGGACCCGGCACGCGCGACGGTGGTCTGCTGCACGTCGGCACGCAGACCGCTCACGGTGACGACCGCGGCCACCGCGACGGCGGCGGCGATGAAGGCGACGAACCAGCGTCGGCGCAGGCGTGGGCGCGACATGTCTCCCCTGTCGGGTTCCGGGAGCCGGTCAGACCGACGCGGGCTGCGCGAGCAGCTCGGCGGCGACGAGTTCGGCGATCTGCACCGCGTTGAGGGCTGCGCCCTTGCGGAGGTTGTCGTTCGAGATGAAGAGCACGAGGCCCTTCCCGGCCGGAGCGCTCTGGTCGGGCCGGATGCGCCCGACGAACGACGGGTCGGCACCGGCGGCCTCGAGGGGCGTCGGGACCTCGGAGAGCTGGACACCGGGGGCGTCGCGCAGCAGCTCGGTCGCGCGCTCCGCCGACAGCTCGTTCGTGAACTCGGCGTTGATCGAGAGCGAGTGGCCGGTGAAGACCGGCACGCGCACGCAGGTGCCGGAGACGAGCAGCTCCGGGAGCTCGAGGATCTTGCGGCTCTCGTTGCGGAGCTTCTTCTCCTCGTCGGTCTCCCCGAGGCCGTCGTCGACGATGGTCCCGGCGAGCGGGATGACGTCGAAGGCGATCGGCGCGACGTACTTCTCGGGTGCCGGGAAGTCGATGGCGGAACCGTCGTGCACGAGACGCGTGAGGTCGCCCTGGGCGACGGCTGCCTCGATCTGACCGGCGAGCTCTGCGGCACCGGCGAGGCCGGAACCGGACACGGCCTGGTAGGTGTTCACGATGAGGCGCGAGAGCCCGGCCTCGGCGTCGAGCACCTTGAGCACCGGCATGGCGGCCATGGTCGTGCAGTTCGGGTTCGCGACGATGCCCTTGACGGCGTCCTTGATGGCGTGCGGGTTCACCTCGCTGACGACGAGCGGGACCTCGGGGTCCATGCGCCACGCGCTGGAGTTGTCGATGACGAGCGCACCGGCGGCGGCGAAGCGTGGGGCCTGCGTCCGCGAACCGGTCGCGCCGGCGGAGAACAGGGCGATGTCGATGCCGCTGGGGTCTGCCGTCTCGACGTCCTCGACGACGATGTCCTGGCCGCGGAACGGCAGGGTCGTGCCCGCGGACCGCGCGGTCGCGAAGAAGCGGATCTCGCTGATCGGGAACTCGCGCTCCTCCAGCAGGCGGCGCATGACCTTGCCGACCTGACCGGTCGCTCCGACCACACCGACACGTACACCGTTGCTCATGGGGATTCCTCTGGGATCAGGGGTTGTTGTGAACCATCTTGCATCAGGATCGGCCGTGCCGACCCCTGGGTGGACCATCCGGTCCCTCAGGCGACCGTCCGGTCCCTGAGCTGGTGGAAGTGCGGCGCTAGCGGCCGGTACCGCCGTGGACGACGGCCTCGTCCTCGCCGTCGAGACCGAACGCGGAGTGCACCACGTTGGCGGCCTTGTTCAGGGTGTCGGCGCGCGTCACGACCGAGATGCGGATCTCGCTCGTGGAGATCATCTCGATGTTGATGCCCGCAGCGCTGAGCGCCTCGAAGAGCTTCGCGGACACACCCGTGTTCGTGCGCATGCCGGCGCCGACGAGGGCGAGCTTGCCGATCTGGTCGTCGTGCTGGATAGCCGAGAAGCCCACCCGCCCCTGCTCGGCGGCGAGGGCACGCAGCACCTGCTGCGCCTCGGGCTTCGGGAGCGTGAAGGAGATGTCGGTGACACCGGAGACGGCGGTCGACACGTTCTGCACGATCATGTCGACGTTGCCGCCGGACTTCGCGACGATCGTGAAGATCTCCGCCGCCTTGCCGGGCAGGTCGGGGACGCCGACGACGGTGATCTTCGCTTCGCTGAGGTCGGTCGCGACTCCGGCGACGATGGGCTGCTCCATGGGTGCCTCACCTGCTCCTGGGTTGTTGCGGCCCGCATCGTTCAGGACGAGCGTGCCTTCGTTGTTGTTGAAGGACGAGCGGACGTGGAGTGTGACGCCGTGACGGCGTGCGTACTCGACGGCGCGGATGTAGAGGACCTTCGCGCCAGAGGCCGCGAGTTCCAGCATCTCCTCGCTGGAGATGCGGTCGATCTTCCGCGCCTTCGGCACGACCCGTGGGTCGGAGGTGAAGATGCCGTCGACGTCGGTGTAGATCTCGCAGACGTCGGCGTCGAGCGCCGCGGCGAGGGCGACGGCCGTGGTGTCCGAGCCGCCGCGTCCGAGCGTCGTGATGTCGCGGGTGTCGCGGTTGAAGCCCTGGAATCCGGCGACGATGACGATCGCGCCGTCGTCGAGGGCCTCGCGCAAGCGGACCGGGGTGACGTCGACGATGCGGGCCGCGCCGTGCTGGGCGTCCGTGATCATGCCGGCCTGGCTCCCGGTGAAGGAGCGCGCGACGTAGCCCATGCTGCTGATGGCCATCGCGAGGAGCGCCATCGAGATGCGCTCACCGCTCGAGAGGAGCATGTCGAGCTCACGGGGTGCCGGGATCGGCGTGACCTCGTGAGCCAGGTCGAGGAGCTCGTCGGTCGTGTCGCCCATCGCCGAGACGGCGACGACGACCTCGTTGCCCGCCTTGCGGGTCTCGACGATGCGCTTCGCCACGCGCTTGATGCTCTCGGCGTCAGCGACGGATGACCCGCCGAACTTCTGCACGATCAATGCCATCGGATCTCCTGGGGAAGTCGGTGCGGGCACGAGCGGCCCCGCGATCATCCTACCCATCCGGGCATTCCGCGCCGTTCATGTGACGAAGGGCACCCTCACCCGGTTCGCGACCGCCGTGACCGGCTCCGGACGGCGGCACCCGCTGGGTAGGGTTGGCGCATGCAACAGGACGACGCTCGAGTGCTCGCGACGGTGCGGCGCCTCTGGCAAGGGCTCGCCTCACCGACCGCCCGGTTCACCCCGGGACGCGTCGCGGTCGTCGTGAACGCCGGGTCGATGGCCTGCCCGCCCGGCTGGATCGGCGTCGTCGAGATCGCCGGCAGCGCCCTCGCCATCGTGCCCGACGAGGACACCGCGAGACGTCTGGCGATCGAGGACGAGTCGCCGAAGAACGTCGGCACCGTCGACTTCCTGCGATCCCGGATGCAGATCGCCGAGGTCCTCGGGCCGGCGACCCTCGACTACCTGCTGCCCGGCCGGTTCACGCCCGCCGAGGAGATCGACGTGGTGGCGAGCAAGGCGAGCGACCCGGCCATCGAGTCGATGCTGTCGAAAGTGGGCGACGATGAAGCCTCGGAGAGCGGGATCTTCGGGATCACCTCTCCCCTGTTCTCCGTGCGCGACCACGGACGCGTGCTGGCGGTCGCCGGGTACCGCTCCTGGCCGTTGGGCGTCGCGCACGTGACCGCTTTGACGGCACCGGAGGCCCGCGGCACGGGCCTCGCGACCCGGCTCGCCTCGACCGCCGTCGAGCACGCGCTCGAGCACAATCTGCTTCCCCAGTGGCGGGCGGCCGACACGAACCCCGGATCGCGAGCGGTCGCGAGGAAGCTCGGCTTCTCCGCCGTCGGTCGGCAGCTCTCGGTGCGGCCGGTGTTGGCCGAGTGGCCCTCGCCGTCCGCCGACGCCTGACCGCCGCCGGACCCGCCCCAACTCAGGAGTTCCCCGGCGCGGCGACGCCCGTCGGGCCTGACACGCCGGCCGACTCCTGAGAAACGGTCGATCGCAGCACGGGTCGGGATGGGTGGGTGGGCCGGCGGCTCAGCCGCTGACGACGGTGCGGCCCTCGAACGCTCGTCCGAGAGTGACCTCGTCGGCGTACTCGAGGTCGCCGCCGACGGGCAGGCCGGAGGCGAGTCGGGTGATGCGGATCCCCATCGGGAGCAGCAGCCGGCTGAGGTAGGTGGCGGTCGCTTCGCCCTCGAGGTTCGGGTCGGTCGCGATGATGACCTCGGTGACCGTGCCGTCGGCCAGACGCTGCATGAGCCGACGGATGTTGAGATCGTCGGGGCCGACGCCGTCGATGGGGCTGATGGCGCCACCGAGCACGTGGTAGAACCCGCGGAACTCACGCGTGCGCTCGATGGCGACGACGTCCTTGGGCTCTTCGACGACGCAGATGAGCGCCGGGTTACGCCGTGGATCGCGGCACACGCTGCACAGGTTCTGCTCGGAGATGTTGCCGCAGATCTCGCAGAACTTGACCTTCTCGCGCACGACGGTGAGGAGCTCGGCGAGCTTCGACACGTCGAACGACTCCGTCTGGAGGATGTGGAACGCGATGCGCTGCGCCGACTTCGGACCGATGCCCGGCAGTCGCCCGAACTCGTCGATCAGATCTTGGACGATTCCCTCGTACATGGCCTACCGCCCTCCGGAGCGCGGCTCGTGCGGCTGCTCCTCGATGAATGTGGCGCCGAGGAGCTCGCGGACGACGCTCTCGCCGTACCGGTTGTCGCCCGCCGGATGGGATCCCGCCGACGCCGGAGGCGCCTGACGCATCTTGACCAGCGGCTGCCGGCGCTCGGCCTCGGGTGGGGTGGCGGGAGCGGCCGGAGCCGGAGCGGCGGGAGCCGAGGGGGCCGCCGCGGACGCCGGGGCGTCGTAGGGGTCGGGGTACGGCGGCTCGTCGTCCGGCGGCGGTGCGTCCGCGTCGGACGGGATCGAGACCACGTCCCAGGTGACGGTCCGCGCGCCGAGGGCGTCGCCGTTGGCGGGACCTCGGGCGGGCGCCTGCTGGCGCGACGGCGCGGCCTGCTGGCGCGGCGTGGTCGTCGGGGCGGAAGCTGCGGGTCCTGTGGGCTGGGTGGGCTGCCCTTCGACAGGCTCAGGGACCGGAGACGGTGGTGTCGTCGAGGCAGGCGCCGGAGAGGAGGTGGGCGCTTCGACAGGCTCGCGGACCGGAGACGGCTGCGTGGCGGAGGCAGGCGCCGGAGATGCCGTGGGCCCTTCGACAGGCTCTGGGACCGAGGACGGCTGCGTCGCCGAGGCAGGCGCCGGAGATGCCGTGGGCCCTTCGACAGGCTCAGGGACCGAGGACGGCTCGGGCTCGTCGGCCGGCGGGGCGACCGTCGCCCAGGAGGAGGACGAGACCGAGGCCCGCTCCTCGACCGGCGCCGCAGGCGACGGAGCCGGCGACTCGATGACGGCGACGCCGGAACCGCCGGCAGCGGGCTCGGACGAGGACGCGGCATCCGCTCCGCCGGCAGGCGCGACCGTCGGCCACGACGGGCGGGACGCCGCGGAGGCGGGGCCGCCGGTCGACGACGGCGCTGCGGGCGCTGGGACGTTCTGCGGCAGGCTCGGCGTCGACCAGGCGGACGGCTCCGACGAGGTCGGGCCCGAGGCCGGCGCACCGGCGCGGACCGCCGGGGGCTCCTCGGCACCCGCGACCTTGGCGAGGTACTTGACCCGCACGCCGAGGACGTCGAGCACCGCGGTACGCAGCACCTCGGCCACCCCGGTGCCCGGAGCGTGGCGTGCCTTGAAGTCGTTGAGGTCGCTGTTGTTCGCGAACACGAGGGTGAGGACCTCGTCGTCGGAGTAGCCACCGACCTGGGCGTTGACGACGATCATCCACGCCTTGCGGTCGGCCTTCTCGACCCGGGCGACGATCTCCGGCCAGGCGTCGCGGACGAGCTGCAGCGTGACCGGGCCGACGCGGGGCGCGGCCGGGGCCGGAGGGGCGACCGGCGCGGGAGCGGCAGCTGCGCGTCCGTCGACCGGCTCGGGGACCGGAGACGATGCGGGGGCCGGGGCCTGCGCGGAAGACGGAGCCGTAGCCGGAACGGCCGGGCTCGAGGCGGGTGCCGGAACCGAGGCCGACGGCGCTGCAGCGCTGGGGTCGGCGGCGACACCGATGCGGCGCTCGAGGCGCTCGACCCGGACGAGCGCTCCGCGGGCGGAGTCGTCGGCCGCGGGGACGAGGATGCGGGCCATCATGAGTTCGAGGTGGAGCCGTGGCGAGGTCGCGCCCGTCATCTGCGTGAGCGCCTCGTTGACGACGTCCGCCGTGCGGGAGAGCTCGGCGATGCCGAAGGCACGCGCCTGGCCGAGCATCTTGTCGAGCTCGTCCTGGGGCAGACCACGCAGCACGGCGGCCGCGTTCTCCCCGGTGGCGGCCACGACGATGAGGTCGCGGAGTCGTTCGAGCAGGTCGTCGACGAAGCGTCGGGGGTCCTGTCCCGTCTGGATGACGCGGTCGACCGTGCTGAACGCGGCCCCGGAATCGCGCGCGGCGAGGGCGTCGACGACCTCGTCGAGCAGCGCGGTGTGCGTGTAGCCGAGCAGCGCGACGGCACGTTCGTAGTCGACCGAGTCGCCCTCTGAGCCGGCCATCAGCTGGTCGAGCAGCGACAGGGTGTCGCGCGCCGAACCGCCACCGGCGCGGACCACGAGCGGCAGGACGCCCGGCTCGACGCCGACGTGCTCGCTGTCGCAGAGCTGCTGCACGTAGTCGAGCATCTGGGCCGGCGGGATGAGCCGGAACGGGTAGTGGTGGGTGCGCGAACGGATGGTGCCGATCACCTTGTCGGGCTCGGTCGTCGCGAAGATGAACTTCACGTGCTCCGGCGGCTCCTCCACGATCTTCAGCAGCGCGTTGAAGCCCTGCGGGGTGACCATGTGCGCCTCGTCGAGGATGAAGATCTTGTAGCGGTCGCGGGCCGGCGCGAAGATCGCGCGCTCGCGGAGGTCGCGGGCGTCGTCGACACCGTTGTGGCTGGCGGCGTCGATCTCGACGACGTCGAGCGAGCCCGAGCCGTCGCGTGAGAGGTCGACACAGCTCGCGCAGACACCGCAGGGGGTGTCGGTCGGGCCCTCGGCGCAGTTGAGGCAACGGGCCAGGATGCGGGCCGACGTCGTCTTGCCGCAGCCTCGCGGACCACTGAACAGATAGGCGTGATTGACCCGGTTGGTGCGCAGGGCCGTCATGAGGGGATCGGTGACCTGCGCCTGACCGATCATCTCGGCGAACGTCTCGGGCCGATACCGGCGATACAGAGCAGTGACCACCCACCAATGGTAGCCGTCGCCCCCGACATCGGGGCCGCCGATGGAAGCGGACGGCCGCCGCTCGGACGGCGCCTAGAACTCCACGGGACCGAGCGACGGACGGGCCAGGAAGGAGAGCTCCGGCGCGGTCAACGCATGGAACTCGAACACGGTGAACCGGTTCGCCCCCGCACGCAACTGACCGCCCGGAACGTAGAGCGTGTGCTGCGGCCCTCTCGACCAGTAGCGGCCCAGCAGGAAGCCGTTCACCCAGACGAGTCCCTTGCCCCAGTCGGCGGTGTCGAGGAACAGGTCGGTCGGTGTATCGAGCGTCACGGTCGCGGTGAGCAGCACCGGGCCGGCACCGCTGATCGGCGTGCCAGGCGCACGTGACGACGCGGCGTCGACGACCTCGTCGAGTCGGTCGAGGGCGATCGGCGCGATCCCCCAGGCGGTCAGTTCGACGCCGTCGAGCGACACGGGCCCGATGATGCCCTTCGGCTCACCGAGGCGTTTGCCGTAGTTGACGCGTCCCTGGTTCTCCAGGAGGAGTTCGAGTGTCTCGCCCGCCGGGATCACGAGGGAACGCTCCTGGAACTCGCGGGTCAGCGTCCCGACCGGCACGCCGTCGACGGACACGACGACGCGGTCGCGCACCTCGGCGAACCGCAGCACGCCGCCACGTCCACCGAGCGACGCCCGGTAGCGCGCCAGACCGCTGAACGCTCCGAGTTCGTCCATCGTCGGGATCCGGTCGAACGCTTCGAGCGGTGCGAGCTCGTCGGCGACGTCCGCGAAGGGCACCTCCGACTCGAAGGCGGCGGTGAACGCCGGTGCGTCCGTCGCGGCGGGCGGGATGTCCGTCGGCACCTCGGCGTACTTCGCGATCACGTCGCGGAAGGCGAAGAACTTCTCCGTCGGGTGACCGGCCTCGTCGAGTGGGGCGTCGTAATCGTAGGACGTGACGTGGGAGCGGTACTGCCCCTTGTCGTTCGCGCCGCCGGTGAACCCGAAGTTCGTGCCGCCGTGGAACATGTAGATGTTGACCGACGCACCCGTGGCGAGCAGCGCGTCGAGGTCGGCGGCCGTCTCCGCCACCGGGGTCGTGTGGTGGTGCTCACCCCAGTGGTCGAACCACCCGTCCCAGAACTCCGAGCACATGAGCGGGCCGATCGGCTGGTGCTCCCGCAGGGTCGCGAGGCGTTCGAGCGAACGGCTGCCGAAGGAACCGGTCTTGTGGAGCTCGGGGATGCTGCCGTCCTCGAGCATCTGCGCGGTCGGCTGGTCGACCGTCGTCAGCGGCACGGTGATCCCGAGCTCACGGGTCCAGGCGGTCAGGGTACGCAGGTAGTCGTGGTCGTCGCCGTAAGCGCCGTACTCGTTCTCGACCTGCACGAGGATGACGGGACCACCGCGGTCGATCTGCCGCGCGGCGACGATCGGGAGGAGCGCCTCGAAGTACTCGCGGACGGCCGCGAGGTACCGGGGCTCGCTGCGACGCAGTCCGAGCTCCGGGTCGTGGAGCAGCCAGCCCGGCAGGCCGCCGTTGTCCCACTCGGCGCAGATGTAGGGGCCGGGCCGCACGATCGCGTACATGCCGGCCTCGGCGATGAGGTCGAGGAAGCGCTTGAGGTCGTTGGTGCCGGTGGTGTCGAACACACCGCGCTCGGGGCTGTGCTGGTTCCAGGCCACGTACGTCTCGATCGTGTTGAGCCCCATGAGCTTCGCCTTCGCGATGCGGTCCGCCCACTGCTCGGGGTGCACCCGGAAGTAGTGGAGGGCTCCGGAGAGGATCCGGAACGGCTGGCCGTCGAGCAGGAAGTCGTCGGCGCCGATGGAGAACGTGGGCATGCTGGGGCTCCGTGATGAAGAGGTCGGGATGGAGCGACCGTGGCCGGCCCGACGAGACCCGTGCGGGTCCGCCGACCGGCCACGGTCGATGGTGCTGGTGGTGCAGGTGCCCGCGGTCTCGCTGCAGGCCGGGCCACCGGCTCCGGGACGGACCGGAGCCGGTGGACGACTACTTCTCGGTGACCGTGAAGCCCTGCGTGTTGCCGTACTCGACGAGCTGCTTCTGCCAGTCGGCCAGACCGTCGTTCAGGTCTGCCCGGTTGGCGTAGGACTGCCCGACGGTGTCGGCGAAGATGCTGTTCGCGTAGACCTGGTAGGGCAGGTACTGCCATCCCGTCGACACGTCCTTGGCACCCTGGACGAGTACCTCGTTGATCTTCTGTCCACCGAAGTACTCGGGGGCCGCGGAGAGGAACTCGTCGGAGTTCAGGTCGGCGGTGGTCGCCGGGAAGCCGCCGTTGTCGAGGAAGACCTTGACGCTCTCCTCGTCGTTGTTCAGCCACTTGAGGAAGCCCGCGGCGAGCGCCGGGTTCTTGCTCTGCTTGAGCACGACCTGGCCGCCGCCGCCGTTCTCGGCGTTGGCCGGCTTGCCGTCGTAGGTCGGGATCGGGGCGACGCGCCACTGGCCGGAGGCCTCGGCGACGGACGACTCGAGCACGCCGGGCATCCAGGCACCGGTGATGAGGGTCGCGATGCTGCCGTTGCCGAGCGACTTGTACCAGTCGTCGCTCCACCCGGGGACGTCGGAGAGCAGGTCGCCCTCGACGAGCTGGTTCCAGGTGTCGGCCCACTTCTTCGAGCCCTCGTCGGCGAGGTTGACGCTCACCTTGGTGCCGTCGGCGGTGAACGGACGGCCGCCGGCCTGCCAGATCATGCTGGTCGCGAAGCCGGAGTCACCGGAGTCGTTCGTGATGTACTTCGACGGGTCGGCGGTGTGCAGCTGGGCCGCGGCGGCGATGTACTCGTCCCAGGTGGTCGGGACGGCGATGCCGTACTGGTCGAACACCGTCTTGTTGTAGAACATGGCCATGGGGCCGGAGTCCTGCGGGAGGGCGTACAGGCCGTCGCCGATGTTGACGGAGCTCCACGGGCCGGGGCTGTAGTCGTCCTTGAGGTCGCCGAAGCCGTAGGCGTTGAGGTCCACGAGGGAGTCGCTCAGCGCGAACTGCGGGATGGCGTAGTACTCGACCTGCGCGACGTCCGGGGCACCCTTGCCGGCCTTGATCGCGTTCTGCAGCTTCGTGTACTCGGTGGTGTTGGTGCCCGCGTTCACGAGGTTGACCTTCACCTTGGGGTAGGCCTTCTCGAACGCGGCGACCTGGGCCTCCGCGGACGGGGTCCACGACCAGTAGGTCAGCTCGCCACCGGCCTCGAGGGCCGATTCGATGTCCTTGGCGTCGCCCGAGGCGGTGGTGCCGCCGCCGGACGAGCAGGCGACGAGCGACGCTCCGATCATCGCGGACGCGACGGCCGCCGTGGCCGCGCGGCGCAGGACCGTGCGGGACGGTGAGATGCGCTTCATGGGTGTTTCCTTTCACTGCGTTGGGAGGAGGAGTGGTGCTGGTGGCCCTTCGACAAGCTCAGGGACCGGGGGAAAGCGGTTGTGGACCGGGGCCCTTCGACAAGCTCAGGGACCGGGGAGGGAGTTCAGGGAGCGGATCAGCCCTTGACGCTGCCGGCGCTGAGGCCGGACTGCCAGAAGCGCTGCAGGAAGAGGAACGCGATGACGATCGGGACGATGGTCAGGAGCGATCCGGTGATCACGAGGTTGAAGATCGGCTGGGCCGCGACACCCGTGGCCTGTGCGCTCCATTGACTGAGGCCGACGGTGAGCGGGTACCAGGTGGGTTCGGAGAGCATGATCAGCGGCAGGAAGTAGTTGTTCCAGGTCGCGACGATCGCGAAGAGGAGGACCGTGACGATGCCGGGACCGAGCAGCCGGAGCGAGATCGTGAAGAAGGTGCGGAACTCCCCCGCGCCGTCCATCCGTGCCGCTTCGAGCAGTTCGGTGGGCACGGCGTCGACCGCGTACGTCCAGATCAAGTACAGGCCGAACGGGCTGACGAGCGAGGGCAGGATGACGGCCCACGGCGTGTTCGTCAGGCCGAGCTGGCTGAACATGAGGAACGTCGGCACGGCGAGCGCGGTTCCGGGCACCGCGATGGAGCCGAGGATGATCGCGAAGACCGCACGCTTGCCCGGGAACCGGAACTTCGCGAGCCCGTAGCCGCCGATCGTCGCGAGGAGGGTCGCCCCGCCGGCGCCGACGACGACGTAGAGGAGCGTGTTGCCGAACCAGCCGACGAACTGACCGTCGCGGTAGGTCACGGTGTCGACGATGTTCTGCCACAGGTTGAACCCGCCGTCGCCGAACCAGAGGCCGAAGGACGAGAAGAGGTCGGGCTGGGACTTCGTCGCGTTGATGACGAGCCAGAGGATCGGGACGACGGAGTAGATGAGGAACACGGCCATGACGATCGTCAGGACCAGCGAGCGCTTGCGTCGCGGATCGTGGCGCTTCCGGGTGGGGCGGTCGAAGGCGCGTGCGTTGCGGGCGGTGCTCGTCGAGACGGTCTGCGGACGCACGGTGGGGTTCGAGACGGTGGCCATCAGCTGTTCTCCTGTCGGGAGCCGCGCACCTGCACGACGTAGGCGATGACGGCGGTGATGACGCCCATGATGATCGCGACCGTCGCCGCGAGGTTGAACTGCTGCCCCGCGAAGGACAGGTTGTAGGCGTACATGTTCGGTGTGAAGTTGCTCGTGATCACGTTGGGGGCGAGGTTCTTCAGCAGGTTCGGCTCGTTGAAGAGCTGGAAGGAGCCGATGACGGAGAAGATCGTCGCGATGACGAGTGCGCCGCGGAGCGCCGGGATCTTGATGCTGAAGACCGTGCGGAACTGTCCGGCGCCGTCGATCTCGGCCGCCTCGTAGATCTCGCCGGGGACCACCCGGAGGGCGGCGTAGAAGATGAGCATGTTGTAGCCCATGAACTCCCACGTGACGATGTTGCCGATGGAGGCGAGGACGGCCTGCGAACTGAACGGCTCGAGGATCTGCGCGCCGACGAGGTCGTTGAAGCTGCCCGCGAGCCCGAACTGGTCGCCGTAGATGAAGCCCCAGATGAGTGCGGCGACGACGCCAGGCACCGCGTACGGCAGGAAGAGGGCGATGCGGAAGAACGCGGCGCCGTGCAGCCGGGCGCTGTCGAGTGCGAGTGCGGCCGTGAGCGACAGGGCCAGCATGATCGGCACCTGCACGACGAAGAACAGCGCGACGCGGCCGAACGGTTCCCAGAACTTCGGGTCTTGGAAGACCTGGAGGTAGTTGTCGAACCCGACGAAGGCGTTGCCACCGATGAGCTTCTCCTGGAAGAAGCTGAGGTAGAGCGCGTAGACGAGGGGCGCGATGATCATCAGCGCGAAGACGATCATGAAGGGGGCGATGAACGCCCACCCCTTCCAATCCCGGCGGTCGCGGCGGTGGACGCGGACCGCTGGTGGCCGGCCGGTGCGAGCGGTCGTGGTGGTCATGGGCAGCTTCCTTGCTGGATTCGGGTGGAACCGTCGTGCGGTGTGGCGTGGTGGGGGTGTCGCCGGTGATGTTTACGTCAACATCTGTTCGGTACCATAGCATGTTCACGTCAACATGCAAGGATGGATGCGACGATAGGGAGACCATGACGGACACCACTCGGCGAGCGCCCGGCCGCGCCAGACGTGCGCCTTCCATGGCGGACGTCGCCGCCCACGCCGGCGTCTCCTCGCAGACGGTGTCGCGCGTCGCGAACGGCCTGACGAACGTCGACGACACCACTCGCGACCGCGTCCTCGAGGCGATGACGGAACTCGGCTACCGCCCGAACCGGGCCGCACGCGCCCTTCGATCCGGTCGAACCCGCAGCATCGGCATCACGATGTTCACCCTCTCCTCCTACGGCAACATGCGCACGCTCGATGCGATCACCGTGCAGGCGGCGC
The DNA here is from genome assembly GCF_030209365.1 of Plantibacter sp. ME-Dv--P-095. Taxonomy (NCBI): domain Bacteria; kingdom Bacillati; phylum Actinomycetota; class Actinomycetes; order Micrococcales; family Microbacteriaceae; genus Plantibacter; species Plantibacter sp. ME-Dv--P-095. The sequence goes on along the minus strand of NZ_JARVSB010000010.1, from coordinate 144,917 downwards.
GGGCCGGGTACTCCGTCACCGTCGTCCCGGTCGAGTACCCCACGCAGCGCGACGTCGCCGTCGCGCTCGACAGCCTCCGCGAGCAGGACGTCGACGGGCTCATCATCGTGATCGAGTCGCACATCGTCGACGGCGCCGACGTCGAGCTGCCGGCCGGCCTGCCCGTCGTCGTCATCGACTCGGCCGCGCGCACCGACTACCCGGTCGTCGACAACGACCAGGCGCAGGGTGCGGCACTCGCCACGCAGCACCTCCTCGACCTCGGGCACCAGGGCGTGTGGCACATCGCCGGTCCCCGCACCTCCTACTCGGCAGCTCGTCGGGAGCAGAGCTGGGGCGACACCCTGCGCGCGGCCGGCATCACGCCGCCGCCCGCGTTCCGTGGCGACTGGTCGACGACCTCCGGCTACGAGATCGGCCTCGAGATCGCCGAGCGCCCGGAAATCACCGCCGTCTTCGCCTCGAACGACCAGATGGCGCTCGGACTCCTGCGTGCCCTGCACGAACGCGGGCGGGCCGTGCCGGGGTCGATCAGCGTGGTCGGCTTCGACGACACCCCGGAGTCGGACTCCTTCTGGCCGCCGCTCACGACGGTGCACCAGGACTTCGACGAGATCGGCCGACGGGCGATCACGACCCTCCTCCGCGAGATCGAGGAGGGCCCGTCGGCGTCCTCCGAGCCGCTGACGCCGACCCGCCTCGTCGTGCGCGCGAGCACCGCTCCCCCACCCACGCGCTGACCGGCGCCCTTGACACCCGAGTGAGGGGTCGCCCATACTCGTCGGAAATGTTGACGTGAACATCGCGACGTTGCGTCGCGCAATGTTCACGTGAACATCGATCTGCTCTACGGCCTCCAACGAAGGAACCACCGATGACACTGCCGTCACCAGTCCGCCGCCGAACGATCGGAGCGACCGTCGCCGTCGCCCTCGGCATCGCCGCGATCGCACCAGCCCTCGCCACCGTGGAGGCGACGCCTGCCGCCGCTGCGGAGGGCACCGCCCTGACCATCACGCCGAACCCCGCCTACCAGAACGAGGCCTTCGAGGGCTGGGGCACGAGCCTCGTCTGGTTCGCCAACGCGACCGGCGACTACCCCGCCGACGTCCGCCAGGACCTCTTCGACAAGGTGTTCGGGGAGGACGGCCTCAACCTCAACATCGCTCGCTACAACATCGGTGGCGGTAACGCGAGCGACGTCCCGCCCTACCTCCGCGCCGGCGGCGCCGTCGACGGCTGGTGGAACCCGGACCTCGGCGCGAGCGACGCGGACGGACCGATCACCTCCGACTACGCCGACCGCGACCGCTACGCCGCTGCCTGGGACGCCGACGACCCGGCCTCCTACGACTTCACCGCCGACGAGACCCAGCGCTGGTGGCTCACGGCCCTCAAGGACAAGATCACGAAGTGGGAGGCCTTCAGCAACTCCCCGCCGTACTTCATGACCGAGAGCGGCTACGTCTCCGGGAACTACAACGCCGCCGACGAGCAGCTGAAGCCCGAGAGCGTCGACGACTTCGTCGCGTACCTCACCACCGTCGTCGACCACCTCGAGGCCGACACCGGCATCGACTTCGACACGATCGACCCGTTCAACGAGCCCAACACGAACTACTGGGGCACGCAGATCGACGAGGCCACGGGTTGGCCGAAGGGCGGCCGGCAGGAGGGCGCACACATCGGGCCCGCCATGCAGGACACCGTCATCAAGGCCCTCGCCGAGCGCCTGGCGGCCGAAGGCACGTCCACCGAGGCGGTCATCGCCGCGATGGACGAGACCAACCCGGGCATCTTCGCCACCAACTGGAACGGTTGGTCGCAGACCGCCAAGGACCTCGTCACGCAGCTGAACGTCCACAGTTACGGACAGGGCGGCAGCGTCGTCGCACGCGACATCGCGAAGACCGCCGGCAAGCCGCTCTGGATGAGCGAGGTCGAGGGCGACTGGGACTCCAGCGGCCAGCACAACCTCACGAACATCGACAACGGCATCGGGATGGCGACGCACCTCATCGACGACCTCCGGAACCTCGAGCCGACGGCCTGGGTCCTCTGGCAGCCGGTCGAGGACCTCTACAACATGGAGAAGGTCGAGAAGCTCAACTGGGGCAGTGTCCTCATCGACTTCGACTGCAACGCCGAGGGCGACTCCGAGCGCCGCATCGCCGACGGTGACGCCGATCCGAGCTGCTCCGTCCAGACGAACGCGAAGTACAACACGCTCCGCAACTTCACCCACTACGTGCAGCCCGGCGACCACCTCATCCCCTCCACCGACGCGGAGACCACCACGGCCCTGCGCGCCGACGGCACGGGTGCGACGCTCGTCCACGCGAACCCGTCGACCTCCGCTCGGACGATCACCATCGACCTGTCGAAGTTCGCGGACATCGCCCCGGGCGCGACGGTCACCCCGGTCGTCACCACCGAGTCCCCCGCGGACGATGTGACGGCGAACGCCCTCGTCGAGGGCGCGGCCGTCGCGATCGACCCCGTCACCAAGCAGGCGACGCTGACCGTCCCGGCGAAGTCGGTCACCACCTTCCTCGTCGATGGCGCGACCGGTGTCGCCGCGGATGCCGCACCGTTCCAGGACGGGCACGGCTACCAGCTCGTCGGGAAGCAGAGCGCGAAGGCGTTCACCGCGTCCAGCACCACGGGCACGGTCCCGGCCGGCACGATCGCGCCTCGCGCGTCCGACGCCACCACCGGTGCCGCACAGGTCTGGACCGCCGAGCTCCTGTCCGGCGGGGGCACCAGCACCGACCGGTATGCGATGCGCAGCGGTTCGGGCGCACTCCTCGCCGCGACGTCGGCCGGCACCTCCCTGGTGACCGCGACCCGGGAACAGGCCGCGACCGACCCGTCCATGCAGTGGATCCCCACGACCACGAACGGCGCCGAGTGGAGCCTCGTGAACGCGGGCACCAGTCAGGCCCTCGAGGTCGGCGGCCAGTCGACCACGACAGGTGCCGCGGTCGGCGTCTACCAGTCGAACAACGGCGCGAACCAGACCTGGGCGTTCGTCGACATCGCCCTCACCGGTGTCCAGCCGGTCGTGGCGCAGACCATCGCCGGTGTGCCTGCCGCGCTGCCGGGCACCGTCGTCCCGCTCTACGGCACCGTGCAGGGTTCGCCCGTCCCGGTCACGTGGGACACCTCGGCGGTGGACTGGAACACCCCCGGCACGATCGTCGTGACCGGGTCCGGCACGGATGGGTGGGGAACGATCTTCTCCGCCCAGGCGACCGTCGACATCGGCGGGTTCACCAGCACGGAGCCCGTCTCGCTGACCGTCGCCGCCGGCACACTGGCGAGCGCCGTGATCGACGCCGTCCCGGCCACCGTCCCCGCACAGATCGGGGCCAGCGCCAACCGCTTCGACGCCGCGGTGACGTGGGACGTCGACTCGCTGACCGACGAGGACTTCGCCGAACCCGGCGTCGTCCGGGTGACGGGCACTGCGGTCTCCAACGACCCGGCAGCCGCACCGATCGACGCACTCCTGTCGGTCATCGTGACGGCTCCCGGCGAGCGCAACATCGCTCCCGACCCGACGACCGTCGCGAGTGCGACGTCGACGGAGTCCGGCTACCCCGCGAGCAACACGACGAACGGCGTGCGCACCGACAAGGGCTGGTCGAACTGGCGCTCGTCGGACAAGCCGGCGGGTGACACGCTCAGCTACGAGCTGGGTTCCGCGCAGACGGTCGAGCATGTGACGTTCTACGCCTACAAGGACGGTGGGACGAACAGTTGGCCGAGTGCGCTGACGGTGCAGTACCGCGACGCTGACGGGACGTGGATCGACGCACCGGGCGGAGCGGTCACCGTGCCTGCGAGCGGGACGGCGCCGGTCGTCGACGTCGACCTCGGTGGCGTGTCGACCACGGCCGTGCGCGTCGTCATGACGGCCTACCCGAACACGCACCTGGTCGTCTCCGAGGTGGAGATCTACGCGCTCGCGCCGTCGGTCGCCACCGAAGCCGGCCTCGCGGCACTGCGCGTGAACGGCACGCCGGTCGAGGGCTTCGACGCAGGCGTCCTCGAGTACGAGGTGCCGCTGGCGGGTTCCGCAGATCCCGTGATCGATGCGGTCCCCGCCGACCGCGACGCGACGGTCACGATCGAACCGCTCGCCGCTGCTCCGGCTGCTGCAGCCCGTGCTGCGGCCGACGCGAGCGACGGCGTCGTCATCACGGTGACGGCGGCCGACGGTACGACCACGCAGTCGACGACGATCACCTTCGCCCGGACGGCGGTCGCGACCGCGACGCTCTCGAGCGTGGCGCGCGAAGGGGTGGCGACGACCGCGGCGGTCGTCCTCGACCCGGAGGACGCGACCGTGGTCTACGCGTGGCTGCTCGACGACGAGGTGATGGACGGGGCCGACACGGCGACGTTCACCCCGCCCGCCGGCAGTGCCGGTGCCGCGCTCGCGGTCCGGGTCACGGTCTCGGCCGACGGCTTCGCGCCGGTCGAGACGACGTCCGCACCCGTGACCGTCCTGGCCGCCGTGGTGGACCCGGGAACCGATCCCGGCACCGACCCGGGCACGAACCCCGGAACCGGGCCCGGCACGGGCTCCGGTGGCGGCACGGTCGGGAGCGGTGACGGCACGAGCTCACCCTCGGGTGGTTCGACCACGGGTGCCGACTCACTGTCGCGCACGGGTGTCGACGTGTCGACCGTCGGGCTGGTCGCACTGCTGCTCGGCATCGTCGGCTTCGGCTCCGTGCTCGTCGCGCGACGCCGACGCTCGGCGTAGCCGACCGCGCCTCGACAGGCTCGGTGACCGGATCCCCGGTCCCTGAGCCTGTCGAGGGGCACCCGACGAACACCGCACTTCGACAAGCTCAGTGACCAGGACGGTCCCCGCGGACCCGGTCCCTGAGCCCGTCGAAGGGCACTCGACCAACACCGCACTTCGACAAGCTCAGTGACCAGACCCTTTCCGGTCCCTGAGCCGGTCGAAGGGCACCACGACGGAACCCCGTCACCCGAGCTGACTCGGGTGGCGGGGTTCCGTCATTGCAGGTGACTACTCGGCGTCGAGGTCCGTCTCGAGGAGGCCGGCGAGCTCGGCGAGCGCCTCGTCGGCACCCTCGCCCTCGGCACGGAGGGTGACGACGTCACCGTTCGTGGCGCCGAGGCTCATGATCGTGAGGATGCTGGAGGCGTCGAGCGGCCCGGAGTCGCCGAGCTCGATCGTGACGGGCACCGGCTGGCGCTTGACCGTCTCGATGAAGAGCTTGGCGGGGCGGGCGTGCAGCCCGACGCGGCTGGCGATGGTGGCTTGGCGTTCGGCCATGATGATGCTCCTTCTCAGGTTCGGTGTCGAGTGGACGGGCCTGACCAGTGGATCAGGTCCGGCTGTGGATCAGGCCCGGAGTGGGTCAGACGGTGGCCGGGCGGACGGTCGCCTGCTCGGTGCCGACGGCGGGGGTTGCGGCGTCCGCACCCTCCACCGGGCGACGGCAGGCGAACCGCTTGAGCAGGACGACGGCGACGGCGGTGATGACGGTGCCGACGAGGACCGACACGGCGAACATCGCGAAGTTGCCGATCGCGAAGAACACGAACACACCACCGTGCGGTGCCTGCGACGTGACGCCGGTCGCCATGATGAGCGCACCGGTGGCGGCACCACCGAGGATCGACGCCGGGATGACGCGGAACAGGTCGGCGGCGGCGAACGGGATGGCACCCTCGCTGATGAACGCGGCGCCGAGCAGCCAGGCAGCCTTGCCGTTCTCCCGCTCGACGGCGGTGAACGAACGACGGCTGAGAACAGTCGAGGCGAGGGCCATCGCGAGCGGCGGCACCATACCGGCGGCCATGACGGCGGCCATGATCTGCCACGGTGCCTGGTTGGCGAGCGTGCCGGCACCGAGACCGGCGACGGCGAAGGAGTACGCGACCTTGTTGACCGGGCCACCGAGGTCGAACGCCATCATCGTGCCGAGGATGACGCCGAGCAGGATCGCGGAGACACCGGTGAGGCTGGAAAGCCACGTGTTGAGGCCACCCATGAGCGCGGCGATCGGACCACCGAGGACGAGGATCATCAGGCCGGAGGCGACGATCGAGCCGAGCAGCGGGATGATCACGACGGGCATGAGCCCACGCAGCCAGCGCGGCACGTTCAGGCGGCCGAGGCCGTAAGCGACACCACCGGCGAGCAGACCGCCGACGAGTCCGCCGAGGAAGCCGGCGCTCATGAGGAGGGCGACGGCACCGGCGACGAACCCGGGCGCGATGCCCGGTCGGTCGGCGATCGCGTAGGCGATGTAGCCGGCGAGGGCGGGGACGAGGAACTTCATGGACGCGTCACCGATGGAGAACGCGACGGCACCGAGGTAGGTGCCGAGGCCGCCCGCCGGGAGGTTCGCGAGGCTGTTCTCGACGATGATCTTGCCGGCGTTCTCCGTGATGTTGTACCCACCGAGGAGGAAGCCGAGCGCGATGAGGAGACCGCCACCGGCGACGAACGGGATCATGTAGCTGACACCCGTGAGGAGCCAACGCTTGATCGACTGACCGACGTTCGCGTCCTTCTTGTCCGACGTCGAAGCGGACGCCTCTCCCGCCGCAGCGGCGACGCGCGGGGCGTTCGGGTTGGAGATCGCGGCGACCGCGTCGTTGATGAGCTGCTCGGGCGCATCGATGCCGCGCTTGACCGGCGCCTTGATGACGGGCTTGCCGGCGAAGCGGGTGACGTCGCGGACGTCCACGTCGACGGCGAAGATGACCGCCTGCGCCTTCGCGACGACATCGGCGGGCAGGGGGGTCGCGCCGGACGCGCCCTGCGTCTCGACGTGGAGCTCGACACCGAGGCGCTTGGCGGTGGCGGCGAGCGAGTCGGCCGCCATGTAGGTGTGGGCGATGCCGGTGGCACAGGACGTGACCGCGATGAGGACGGGGCGGTTCGCCTCGCCCGCGGACTCGACGGGAGCCGAGGCGGCGCGCTCCGCAGCGGGTGCTGTGGCGGCCTTCGGGGCGTCGCCGAGCGCACCCTCGACGAGGGAGACGACGGCTGCTGCGTCGGGGGCCTCACGGAGCGAGGTCACGAACTCGGGCTTGATGAGCGAGCGGGCGAGCTTCGACAGCAGTGCCAGGTGCGCCTGATCGGCACCATCCGGAGCGGCGATGAAGAAGAGGAGGTCCGCGGGGCCGTCGTCGGAACCGAAGTCGACGAGCGGCGAGACGCGGGCCATCGCGAGCGTCGGCTCGGTGACGGCGGCGGAACGGCAGTGCGGGATCGCGATGCCGCCGGGGATGCCGGTGTCTGTCTTGCTCTCGCGAGCCCAGGCGTCGGCGAACAACGCGTCGGTGTCGGTGGCACGGCCGGCCCGGACGACGAGCTCGGCGAGCGCGCGGATGACGCCCGCGCGATCGGTGCCGAGGTCGGCGTCGAGGGCGACGAGGCCGGTGGTGATCAATGGGGTGGACATCTGGGTTCTCCTTCGAAACGGATGCTGCTGCTGCTTCGGTTGGTACGTGGTCGGTGGATCAGGGACGCATGAGGTGCAACGCCCGGTCACCGAGCCTGTCGAGATGCGGAAGCGGGCCGACGTCGATGGCTGCGGCGTCGGTCTCGCTGAGCGCCGGGACGTCGCTGCCGGGGAGCGCCGCGGCTGCGGCTCCGTGGGCGACGGCCTGCGCGAGGCGGGCTGCAGGCGGGAGGCCTGCGGTGTGCGCGATCAGGTAGCCGGCGAGGGAGGAGTCCCCCGCGCCGACGGTGCTGCGCGCCACGATCTTCGGGGCCTGGGCGGACCAGGCCTGGTCGGCTTCGACGAGGACGGCGCCTCGCGAGCCGAGGGTGACGAGGACGGCGACGACGGGGCCGGGGGCCTCGGCCGAACCGACGAGTGTCGCAGCGACGGCGGCGGCGAGCGCCGGGTCCGCCTCGATGTCCTCGCCGGACGCGATGCCGGTGAGTTCGGCCAGTTCGGCACCGTTGGGCTTGATGAGGTCGACGCGTTCACCACTGTCCGCGAAGGCGGCGAGGAGGGCGGCGAGCGGTGCGCCGGAGCTGTCGACGGCGACGAGCGGACGACCGTCGGCGGCGAGCGCCCGGGCGGCCCGCACGACCCTGGCGTAGAAGTCGGGTGCGAGGCCGGGCGGCAGCGAACCGGCGACGACCAACCACTCGGCGCCGGCCGCGGCACGGGCGGTCGCGTCGACGAGCCGAGTGGCGTCGTCTTCGCTGAGGAGCGGCCCCGGCTCGTTGATCTTCGTCGTCGTGCCGTCGGGCTCGGTCAGGGTGATGTTGCGGCGCACGGGCTGCCCGGTCGGGACGGCGAGGACGTCGATGCCCTGGTCGCGGAGCGATTCGACCATCGGGTCGCTCGACTCACCGGGGAGGACGGCGACGGTCGAGAGTTCGGCGGCGGCGACGGCCCGTGAGACGTTGACGCCCTTGCCACCCGGCTGCTCACGGCTCGCGAGTGCCCGGAGGACTTCGCCGCGCTCGACGACGCCCGGCAGTTCGACGGTGTGGTCGAGGGAGGGGTTGGCGGTCAGGGTGATGATCATGCGACGACCACCTCGACGCCGGCGCCCTCGAAGGCCGTGGTGAGCTCCGCCGCGACGGGTTCGTCGGTGATGACGGTGTCGATCTCGTCGAGGGCGGCGAAGCGGATGAGCGCCTCCTCGCCGAGCTTGGCGGCGTCGGCGAGGACGACGGCCCGGCGGGAACCGCGGACGATCGCTGACTTGACGGCCCCCTCCAGCTCATCGGGCGTGCTCAGGCCGAAGTCGGCGCTCACGCCGTTCGCGCCGACGAAGGCGATGTCGGGACGGAAGCGGCCGAGCTCGTCGACGGTGGTGCTGCCGACCGCGGCGCTCGTGATGCCGCGGACCCGACCGCCGAGCAGGTGGAGTTCGACGTGGTCGCAGTGGTGGAGCGTCGCCGCGATCGGCACGGAGTTCGTGATGACGGTGAGCGTCTGGCCGGCGACGGCCGGCCGCCAGGTGACGAGGAGGTCGGCGAGGTGCGCCGTGGTCGTCCCGGCGTCGATGACGATCGAACCGCTGAAGGTGTCGGGGATGAGGCGGAGGGCGGCGCGGGCGATCGTCGCCTTCGCGTCGCGGCGCTGGTCCTGGCGTTCGGCGAGGCTGGCCTCGGCGACGGACGCGCGGGCCGCGGAGACGGCACCGCCGTGGACCCGGCGCAGGATGCCGGAGGACTCGAGCTGGTCGAGGTCGCGGCGGATGGTCTCGGCGGTGACGCCCAGCTCCCGGGAGACGTCGGCGACGGAGACCCGTCCGCTCGTCTTCACCCGGCTGGTGATGTGCTCGTGCCGCTCCGTCGCGTACATGCGTCGTCCTTGACCTTCGTTTCCGGTATTGCAGGCTTGCAGTGCGAAGAAAGTATCACACAAACACAGGGAAACACAGATCCGGGTATATTCGTTCGCCCATTTTTGGGCGAGGGAGGGTTCACTCGCCCAAAAATGGGCGAACGAACGGGGACGGTTCGAAGGCCGGGACTGACAAGAAGGCGGCGGTCGGCGCAACCGTGGCGCCGACCGCCTGTTCGTCTCGCACCCGAACGCGCGAGACGGTTGGTGTCACGACGGCGAACCGGCCGCCGTCGTGACAGGTCGCTCCGCTGCCTCGCGCCCGACGGACGCCGAGCGATCGGGCAGCAGTTGGCGGAGGACTCCCCCGGCGTGCGTCGCCCATCGGCCGGTGGCCACCCAGGTGCGGTCGCGGACGAACAGCAGGTCGAGGGCGATCATCGCGAGCGAGAACGGCCACAGCCCGAGGAAGAGCCCGATGCCGAGGTGCATGAGGATCGTGAACCCGAGGGCGACGATGCGGGTCGGCCGCCAGAGGACGAGGACGGGGAACAGGAGCTGCACCCACACCGACAGGAACGTCGCGACCCACACGAACGGCGCGATCTGCCAGGCCAGGTCGCTGAGCGCCGGGAACGGGCGGAACACGTCGAGCACGAGCGAGTAGTAGAACGCCGTCCCCTCGCGCCACTCCGGACCCATGAGCTTGTAGATGCCCGAGTTCACGTACACGAGCATGATCTGGTAGCCGCAGAGCAGCACCGCGGTGTTGTTCGCCGCGTTCCCCAACCACTCGGGGATCGCGAGACGCCCGCGCAGGAGGGGGCGTGGCTCCCGGCCCCGCCGACGCGCGAGCCACGCGTCGACCGACCAGTGCCGCGAGAGGTTCGCGAACACGAGGAAGAGGAGGGTGATGCGGAGGATCGTGTCGCCACCGTTCGTGAGCACCGTGCTGTTCGTCGCGAGCCCCACCCAGAACACGAGGAGCACGGGCGTGACGAAGCGGGTCTGCCAGCCGATGAGGAACAGGACGCCCAGCACGATCAACGCCCCGTAGGCGAGGTCGAAGAGGAAGGCGCTGTCCTTCGTGAACACCACTTCGAACAGCGGGAACCAGGCACGACGTCTGGCCTCCGGATCCACCCATCGGGACGCGACACCCCACAGGTAGTGCCGGTCGGCGAGGCTCGTGAGGAGGAAGCTGACGATCGCGATCCCGTAGAGGATGCGCAGCGCGGAGAGGCTGTACCCGGCGTGCTTGGCACCCGTGACCCATCCGGTGAAGCGGTCGAACCCTGTGCGGACGGCGTTCATCGTGCACCTCCGTAGCGGCTGATCACGTCGCGGTAGACCGCGAGCGTCTCGGCGTCGATCACGTCGTCCACGTGTCGCCAGCCGAAGGTGACGGTGGTGGCGTCGAACTGCTGCTCCTCGGAGAACCGGTTCTCGAAGTCGTTCGGGCGGGTGCGGTCGATCCGCCACCTGACCCGTTCGACGTCCTCGTCGAAGTACGCCGTGGAGAACGCGGTCGCGTACTCCTTCAGCATGTAGTCGTAGCGGAGGAACCGGACGATGTCGCCGCGCCCGGTGCTCGGCGTCCCGCCCACGGCCTCGAGGTCGGCGATGAGTGACTCGGCCGACTGGGCGCGGTAGCCGCCACCGTCGGCGCGCTGGATGAAGGTGTCGCGGACGAGCTCCCGCTGCTCGGCGTCGAGCGCGAGATACCGGGCGTTGTAGGCGAGCATCGCGTTCCAGGACGACTTCTGGATGCGCGACGGCTCGGCGTGACCGGGGACGGCCTGCTGCTCGAGCTCCGTGACGTTGACCCAGTCGGACTTGACCAGAGCGCCGTCGGCGTCGCGCCACTGCGCCTGCACGGAGAACGTGATGTTCGTCTTCATGATGCTCGGCGCGAACACGTTCCACTTCTGCGTGAAGTAGGGGCCGGCCGCCGCGACCACGGTACCGCGGACGGGTGTGGTGGGCGAGACGATCACGAGGGTGCCGGCGACGTAGACACCGACGAGGGCGATCGAGACCGCGGCGGCGATGCGCGCGACGCGCCCCGGCGGTGCGGGCGTCGCTCCCCCGGGGTGTCGGCGGGTGGAGCGTCCCTGGCCGTCGACCGGCTCGGCGGTCGGTCGCTCAGGGTGGGGTTCCTCGAGCAGGCCCGGGTCCTCATGGTGTGCCGGTCCCGGAGCTTGTCGCAGGGCGGCGGATGGTCGTGTGATCGGAGTCACGGTTCCTCCTTGGTGCTGGTGGTGATGAACCGCGGGGGCACCCGTTCGGTGGTGCCGTCCGCGGGAGAAGGAGTGGGCCGCGCCGACCCGAATGCGGCGCGGCCCACGCAGCGGGGTCACTCCATACGCGCCCGTCGCGTAGCCACGAAGGCACCTCCGAGGAGGAGCATCGTGGCGCCGAGTCCCCCGAGCCACAGGCCGTCGAAGCCAGTGCTTGGGAGACCGGGGCGTGACCCCGCTGCGGCGGCCGGTTCGATGACCGTGAAGGCTGTCGCCTCACGCTCGAGCGGCAGCTCGCCGGTCACGGATCCGGAGACCTCCACCCGGTGGTTGCCCAGTTCCATCGCCGAGTGGACGGGGAAGGTGAGGATGGCGTTTCCTAAGGCGTCTGCGACGACCGGGGTGAGAGCGAACGGCGTCGAGAACACCGTGGCCGAGACCGTCTCGCCTGGCTCGAAGCCGGTGGCGTAGACCTCCTGGATCTCCCCGGTACCGCGCATGACCATCACCCACTTGACGGTCGCCTGACGCTCGTCGCCGGCGTCGGTGTCGCCATCGGCGTCAGCCGCGGTGTCGGCGTCGGCTGCGGTGTCCGCGTCGGTGTCGGCGTCAGCTGCCGTGTCCGCGTCAGTCGCGGTGTCGGCGTCAGCTGCCGTGTCCGCGTCAGCGTCAGCCGCTGTGTCCGCGTCGATGTCCGCGTTCAAGTCGACATCGGTGCCGTCGGCGTCAGCGGCGGTGTCGGCCGCGGCATCGGTGTCAGCAGCAGCATCCACATCAGCAGCAGCGTCCGCGTCAGTCGCGGTGTCCGCGTCGACGTCCGCGTTCAAGTCGAGATCAGTGCCGTCCGCGTCAGCGGCGGTGTCAGCAGCAGCATCGACATCAGCGGCAGCATCCACGTCGGCAGCGGCGTCCACATCAGCAGCAGCATCCACGTCGGCAGCGGCGTCCACATCAGCAGCAGCATCCACATCAGCGGCAGCGTCCGTGTCCGTGTCAGCAGCAGCGTCGACATCGGCGGCAGCATCCACATCAGCCGCAGCATCGGAGTCGGCCGCAGCGTCCACATCAGCCGCGGCGTCTACGTCAGCGGCAGCGTCCGTGTCAGCAGCAGCATCCACATCAGCAGCAGCATCCACATCAGCAGCAGCATCCACGTCAGCAGCGGCATCCACATCAGCAGCAGCATCCACATCAGCAGCAGCATCCACATCAGCGGCAGCATCCGCATCAGCGGCAGCGTCGGAGTCCGCAGCAGCATCGACATCAGCAGCAGCGTCGAGGTCCGCAGCAGCGTCCGCGTCGGCAGCAGCATCCACATCGGCCGCGGCGTCTACGTCAGCGGCAGCATCCGTGTCCGCAGCGGCATCCACGTCAGCAGCAGCATCGGTGTCAGCCGCAGCATCGGTGTCGGTGTCGGCAGCAGCGTCCACGTCAGCAGCAGTATCCGTGTCAGCGTCAGCATCCACATCGGCAGCAGCATCGGTGTCAGCGGCGGCATCCACGTCAGCAGCAGCGTCGAGGTCCGCAGCAGCGTCCGTGTCGGCAGCAGCGTCCACATCGGCCGCAGCGTCGGTGTCGGCAGCAGCGTCCACGTCAGCAGCAGCATCCGTGTCAGCCGCAGCGTCCACATCGGCCGCAGCATCCGTGTCAGCGGCAGCATCCACATCAGCAGCAGCATCGGTGTCGGCGGCAGCATCCACATCGGCCGCGGCGTCCACGTCAGCGGCAGCATCCGTGTCAGCCGCAGCATCCACATCGGCCGCAGCATCCGTGTCAGCGGCAGCATCCACATCAGCGGCAGCGTCGGTGTCGGCGGCAGCATCCACATCGGCCGCGGCGTCTACGTCAGCGGCAGCATCCGAGTCAGCGGCAGCGTCTACATCAGCGGCAGCATCGGTGTCGGCAGCAACGTCCACATCAGCAGCAGCATCGGTGTCGGCAGCGGCATCCACGTCCGCGGCAGCATCGGTGTCGGCAGCAGCGTCCGTGTCAGCAGCGGCATCCACGTCCGCAGCGGCATCCACGTCGGCAGCAGCATCGGTGTCAGCGGCAGCATCGACATCGGCGGCAGCATCCGTATCAGCAGCGGCATCCACATCGGCGGCAGCATCCGTGTCCGCGGCAGCATCCACATCCGTTGCAGCGTCCGTGTCAGCAGCGGCATCGACATCGGCAGCAGCGTCCACATCAGCGGCAGCATCCACGTCGGCAGCAGCATCGACATCAGCGGCAGCGTCCGTGTCGGCAGCAGCATCCACATCAGCAGCGGCATCCACATCGGTGGCAGCGTCCGTGTCAGCAGCAGCATCCACATCCGTTGCAGCATCCGTGTCAGCAGCAGCATCCACATCAGCAGCAGCATCCACATCCGTTGCAGCGTCCACATCGGCGGCAGCGTCCGTGTCAGCATCCGCGTCCACGTCGGCAGCAGCGTCCGTGTCCGTGTCCGCAGCAGCGTCGACGTCCGCGTCCACATCAGCGGCGCCGTCGGTGTCCACGTCGACGTCGACGTCAGCCGCGGCGTCGACATCGACCGCCGCAGCGTCGGTGTCGACGTCGACCGCGCCGTCCTCGATCGTCACGTCGGCCTCGGCCGGCGTCTCGGAGACATCGCCCTCGGCGGTGACCGTCACGGGGCCCGGCGTGAAGTCGTCCGGGATGGGCAGCTCGACGGTGAAGGAACCGTCCGCGTTCGTCACCACGGTGACCCGCGGCGCACCCGGGACGGAGACCGTGACGGTCTCGTTCCCGGCGAAGCCCGTCCCGTCGACCGTGACCGACTCACCCGGCAGCACCGAGGACGGGTCGACCGTGATCGCCGTGTCGTAGGCGAGGACCTCGATGGTCGTCGTCGCCGGCTCGTCCGATGCGACCCCGAGAGCCGTCACCGTGACGTCACCGAGGGCGTAGCCGGCGGGCACCGGCAGCGTGGCCGTGAAGCCGCCGCCGACGTTCGTCACCTGCGTGACCACCGGAGCGCCGGGGATCGACACCGTCACCGACTCGTTGGCCGCGAAGCCCGAGCCCGTGATGACGGTGGAGTTCCCCGCGATGAGCGCGGCGGGATCGGCGGTGATGACCGGCGTGAACACGATGGCCGTCACCGTGACGGTCGCCGTGGCGGGCGTCTGCGACACCGCACCCTCGGCCGTCACGAGCAGCGGACCAGCAGGGGTTCCCGCCGGGACGGTGATGCCGACCGAGAACTCGCCGGCGCCGTTCGTCGTCGCGGGGACGGCGGTCCCACCGGGCACCGTGACCGTGACCGACTCGTCGGCCGCGAAGCCGGTACCGGTGATGAGCGTCGCCCCACCGGCCGTGACCGTGCTGGGGGTCGCGACGATCGCCGTGTCGTACGCCTCGACGGTGAGCTCGGCGTCGGCGGGCGTCGCCGAGGTCGCACCGACAGCGGTAACCGTGACCGGACCGGCCGGCGTTCCGGCCGGCACCGGCAGGGTGGCCGTGAAGCCGCCCGCGCCGTTCGCCGTCACCACGACGGGGTCGCCGCCGGGGATCGAGACACTGACCGACTCGCCCGGGAGGAAGCCGGAACCGGAGACCGTGGTGCTCTGGCCCGGGTTCAGCGTGTCCGGGGTGAGCGTGATCGCCGTGTCGTAGACCGTGGCCTCGACCGTGACCGTGGTGGTCGCCTCCGTCGCGGACACGACCCCGAGGGCGGTGACTGTGACCGGCCCGGTCGCGAAGCCCTGCGGCACCGCGAAGGAGGTGGTGATCTCACCGTCGGCGTTCGAATCGACCGTCACCGGGGCGAGCCCGGGGAAGGTGACCGTGACGCTCTCGGTGGGCGCGAAGCCCGCACCCGTGATGACCGTCGAGGTACCACCGGCGACGGTGGCCGGGTCGGCGTCGATCGTCGGCGTGTAGACGACGTCGACCGTGAGGTTCGTCGTGGCCGGGGTGTCGGACGTCGCACCGAGTGCGGTCACGACGACCGAGCCCTCCGCGTAGTCGGCCGGCACGGGCAGCGACACCGAGATGGTGCCGGTCCCGGAGGCCTGGGTGGTGACGGGGTCGGCGCCCGGGATCGAGACGGTGACGTCCTCGTCCGGTTCGAAGCCGGTTCCGGTGATCAGCGTGCTCGAGCCGGCGACGACCGTTGCCGGGTCGGCCGTGATCGCGGTGACGTAGAGCGTCGGCTCGACCGCGAGGGTGGCCGTTGCCGGGGTGGCCGAGACCACACCCGTCGCCGTGACCGTCACGTCACCGATCGGGAAGGCCGCGGGGAGCAGGATGCTCACCGAGATCTCGCCGTCGGCGTTCGCCGTGGTCGGGAACGGGTCGACGATGCCCGGGACCGTGACGTTCACGCTCTCGTTCGCGGCGAACCCGGTGCCGGTGACGGTGGTGCTGCCACCAGGGGCGACCGTCGCCGGATCCAGCGTGATCGCCGTCTCGTAGGCGAGCACGGTGACGGTGGTCGTGGCGTCGGTCGCGGAGAGTGCACCGGTCGCGGTGACGACCAGGTCGCCGGCGGCCGTGCCCGAGGGGATCGGCAGCGCGACGGTGAAGCCACCGGTGCCGTTCGTCGTCGTGACGACCGGGCTACCGCCCGGGATCGACACGGAGACCGACTCGTTCGGCGCGAAGCCGGTGCCGGTGATCGTGGTCGAGGTACCGGGGAGCAGGGTGCCGGGGGCCGCGGTGATCGCGGTCTCGTACGCCTCCACGGTGACGTCGGCGTCAGCCGGCGTGTTCGAGGTCTCACCGGTCGCGGTGATGGTGATCGGTCCAGCCGGGGTGCCGGCCGGGATGGTGACCTCCTGCGTGAAGTCGCCGTCGCCGTCCGTCGTGACCGTGACGGGGTCGCCGCCGGGGATCGTGATCGTGACGGTCTCGTTCGGTGCGAAGCCCGTACCCGTGACGGTGGTGGTGCCGCCGGGGTTGGCGGTCGTCGGGTCGACGGTGATCGCCGTGTCGTAGACGACGGCCTCGACCACCACGGAGGTCTGCGCCGGGGTGAGCGAGAGGGCGCCCGTGGCCGTGAAGGTCACGGTGGCCGGCACGAATCCGGCCGGGAAGGCGACGACCTGGCTGATCTCGCCGAGCCCGTTCGCGGTGGTGACGACGTCGTCGAAGCCGGGGGCCGAGATGGTCACCGATTCGTTCGCGACGTAGCCGCTGCCCGAGAGGATCGTCGAGTCGCCGGGGTTCAGCGTGGACGGGGTCGCCGTGAGCGTGGTGTCGAACGCCTGGACCGTGACCGTCGCGGTGGCCGGCGTGTTCGAGACGGCTCCGACGGCGGTGACGACGACGGGTCCGGCGGGCGTGCCGGGCAGGATCGGCAGGATCGCGGTGATGCCGCCGTCGGTCCCGGCCTCGACGACGACGGGCGTGCCGCCGGGGATCGAGACGGTGACCGACTCGCCGGGCAGGAAGCCCGTGCCGGTGACGGTGGTGCTGCCGCCGGGCAGGAGCGCATCCGGGTCGGCGGTGATCGCCGTGTCGTAGACGGTGGCGGTGACGTCGACCGTGGTCGTCGCCTCGGTGGCCGACACGACGCCGAGCGCGGTGACGGTCACGGGACCGACGGCGAAGTCCTGCGGGACGGCGATGGTGGTCGTGATCTCACCGTCGGCGTTCGAGGTGACCGTGACCGGGTCGAGCCCGGGGAAGGTGACGGTGACGCTCTCGGACGGGGCGAACCCGGTGCCCGTGATCTCGGTGGCGGTGCCGCCGGGGACGGTCGCCGGGTCGGCGGTGATCGTCGGGGTGTAGACCACGTCGACCGTGAGGTTCGTGGTGGCCGGGGTCTCGGAGACCTCGCCGAGCGCGGTCACGACGACCGCTCCCTCGGCGTAGTCCGCGGGGACGGGGAGCAGCACCGAGATGGTGCCGGTGCCCGACGCCTGCGTGGTGACCGCGGGCGCACCCGGGATCGAGACGGTGACCGTCTCGTCGGGTTCGAAGCCGGTACCGGTGACGAGCGTGCTCTCGCCGGCGACGACCGTCGTCGGGTCGGCCGTGATGGCGGTGACGTAGGTGGTGGCCTCGACCGCGAGGTCCGCGGTGGCCGGGGTGGCCGAGACCTCGCCGGTGGCGGTGACCGTCACGTCGCCGAGCGGGAAGTCGCCGGGCAGGGAGACGCTGACGGTGATCTCACCGTCGCCGTTCGCCGTGGTGGTCACCGGGGTGGTGAGGCCGGGGATGGTGATGGTGACCGTCTCCTGCGGCACGAAGCCGGAACCGGTGACGACGGTGCTGCCGCCGGGGGCGACGGTCGACGGGTCGAGCGTGATCGCGGTGTCGTAGGCCTCGACGGTGACATCCGTCGTCGCCGGAACACCGGAGACGGCACCGGTGGCGGTGACCGTCAGTGTGCCGGCCGGCGTCCCGGACGGGATCGGGAGCACGGCGGTGAATTCGCCGTCGCCGTCCGCAGTCACGACGACCGGCGTTCCGCCCGGGTAGGAGACGGAGACCGATTCGTCCGCCGCGAAGCCGGTACCGGTGATCGTGGTGGCGTTCCCGGGGAGCAGCGTCGCGGGGTCGGCCGTGATGGCCGTGTCGTAGGGCAGGACCTCGAGGTCGGCGGTCGCCGGGGTCGCGGAGGTCTCGCCGGTCGCGGTGACGACGAGCGTTCCGGCCGGGGTGCCGGCGGGGATGGGGAGCTCGACGGTGAAGTCGCCGTCGGCGTCGGCCTCGACGGTCACCGGCGTGCCGCCCGGGTAGCCGACCGTGACGGTCTCGCCAGGCAGGAAGCCGGAGCCGGTCACGGTCGTCGAGGTGCCCGGGATGAGCGACGTCGGGTCGAGCGTGATGGCGGTGTCGTAGATCGTCGCGGTGACGGTGACGACAGTGGTCGCCTCCGTCGCCGAGACGGCACCGAGGGCGGTGACCGTGACGTCGCCGACCGCGAAGTCCTGCGGGACCGCGATGGGGGTGCCGATCGCGCCGAGCGCGGTGGCCGTGACGGTGACCGGGTCGAGGCCGGGGAACGTCACGACGACGTCCTCACCGGGGGCGAACCCCGCACCGTTGATGATCGTGGTCGTCCCACCGGCGATGGTGTCGGGGACGGCGACGATCGACGTGTCGTAGGCGACCGCGAGGTTCGTCGTGGCCGGGGTGTCGGAGGTCGCACCGACCGCGGTGACGACGATCGAACCGGTCGGGTAGTCCGTGGGCACCGTGAGGTCGACCTCGATGTCGCCGTCTGCGGTGGCCGTGGTGGTCACCGGGTCGGCATCGGGGATGGTGACGGTGACCGTCTCGCCCCCGGCGAAGCCCGAACCGGTGACGGTCGTCGTGCCGCCCGCGAGGACACTCGCCGGGTCGACGGTGATCTCGGTGACGTACTGCGTGGCCTCCACGGTGACCGTCGTGGTCGCCGGGCTGGCCGAGGAGGCGCCGGTCGCCGTGACCGTCACGGGTCCGAGTGGGAAGGCCGCCGGGAACGTGAGGCTCGTCGAGATCGTGCCCGTGGACGTGGCCGTGGTGACGACGGGGTCGGTGATGCCCGGCACGGTGATGGACACCGACTCACCGGCCAGGAAGCCGGTTCCGGTGATCGTCGTGCTGCCGCCGGGGGCGACCGTCGCCGGGTCCGCGGTGATCGCCGTGACGAACGGTGCGACGACGAGGTCGGTGGTGGCCGGGGTGGCAGAGGTCTCCCCCGTGGCGGTGAATGTGACCGTCGCCGGAGTGAAGCCGGCGGGGATCGCGACCGGCTGGCTGATCTCGCCAGCGGCGTTCGCCGTCGTGATGACCGGGTCGAAGCCGGGCGCGGCGAGCGTGACCTGCTCGTTCGCCGCGAAGCCGGAACCGGTGATGACGGTGGACTGCCCCGGGTTGACGGTCGCCGGCGTCGCCGTGATCGCCGTGTCGAAGACGACGAGCGTGCCGCGCACCGAGGACGACGCGAGGTTGACGGTGGCGAGTGAGATCGCCGGGACGAGGGAGACCTGCGCGGCGCGGACCGTCGAGGACCCCGCCCCGAGGTCACCGGTCGCCGGTTGCACGTTGGCGGTGACGTCCGCGACGAGGCGCACGATGTTGAGGATCGGGCCGACGACGTTCGTCGCCAGGCCACCGGTGATGGTGTTCAGGCTGGTGTTCACCGTGCCGAGCCCGGTGAAGGCGGTCGCGACGGTGTTCTTGACGATATTCAGGACGAGGTTGACGACGCCGTCGAGGGTGAGTCCGAGGGTCGTGAGGATCGGGTTGAGCACGTTCGGCAGGAGGCCGGCGGAGGTGAACGCGGCGGTGCCGTTCTGGACGGCGCCGAGCGTCGAGTCCAGCGAGAGCGAGATGACGGGCACCTGCGTGACGACCACGTTGGTCGTGACGTTGCCGGTGACCTGGATGCGCGTGTTGTTGACGAGCGTCTGCAGGCCGGCGGACACGGCAGTGACCTGCGCGGTGACGGCCGAGGTGATCGCGGCAGCGATCGCAGCGCCGATCGGCCCCGACAGCAGCGAGGTGTTCGGTGGGAGGTCGTTGAGGTCCGGCAGGGTCGGATCGTTCGCGAGCAGGGTCGCGAGGTCGACGATGACGGCGCCCGTAAGGAGGTTGACCGAGACGCCCGTCGCCGCGGTCTGCGACGCCTGCGTGGTGAGGATCGTGTTGACCGCGGTCGCGAGGTTCGGCGGGGTGACCGTCGCCGTGGCGCTCACCCGGAGGACGCCGATGAGGTTCGCGTTCAGCGCCGTGTTGAGCGCCGAGGTCAGTCCGTTGAGCGTGGTCTGCAGCGACGGGACCAAGCCCGTCACCTGCGTGCCGACGTTCTGCACGAGCGGGCTGGTGAAGTTGAGGGTCGCACCGGAGATCTGGTAGTCGGGGACGGCCGTGGCGCCGCCCGTCTGCGAGATCGTCGAGGCGAGCGCGCCCAGGCTGAGCGAGAGGTCGCTGAGGACACCACCGGTGGGCGTGCCGACCCTGCCGAGCAGGCCGGTGAGGTTCAGGTCGGCGTCCGCGGGTGGAGCGTCGGGCCCGCCGATGGAGACACCGCCCTGGTCGGTGACCGCACCGGATCCGGCGTAGGCGTCACCGTTGGTGGCCGCAGCACCGTACTGGGCGACCGCGCCGAGCTCGACGACGCCGTTGGTGCCGAACAGCTGCAGCGAGCTTCCGAGATCGACACCGAGCGTGTTCAGCACCTCGGCCGACAGCGGGTTCGCCGCGACCGGGTACACGCCGCTGGGGTTCTCCGCCCGGGCGCCGGGGACCGCCGCGAGGGCGTCGAGGTTGATGCCGGCCGCCTGCCCGCCGAGGAACCGGCCGAAGCCGTCCGAGACGTCCGCCGGTGCCGCGGTCGCCGCCGTTGTCGACCCCATGGCGATGACCGTCCCGACCACGGCCATGGCCGCGACCTTCCATGCACGGCCTCTGCCGAGGATGCTTCGTTGCTGTTCCCCCACGGTGGAACCCTTTCTTCGGTGCACGGGCGGACCCGTGACTGGCGTCGATCCCGGCCAATCTAAAGCCGGCTCAACCTGTCCCCCACCGAGGGGACACCAACCCCGGTAGTACAGGGATCGAAACCCGTATTCAGACCGCCGAGAGCCCCCGGACGCGGGACATTCCCCCGGGGTTACGAGATAACCCCCATGTGAGGTACGTAGTTTCTACTGAGAACCCACAGCTAGGTCTCCTGGACCGCTCAGGGAATACGGATAATGGGGGCAGTCCGACGGAGGATTCGCAGCATCCCTAGTGGTGCGGATCCCGTCGGAAGCTGACGGAGCTTGAGGGGGCTGCGATGGATGGACTGTTGGCGACGGCACGACCGCAGGAGCGGTGGACGATCTCGCGTGAGCAGGTCCGTTCATGAGCGCCGGCGGACACCAGTACAGTGGCGCGAGCCGGTCGGCCGGGTCGGCGCTTCGGCGCTCCGGCGAGTTCCGACAGTCCGCCACGCGGGCACCCGTCGCCCAGAGCAGCCGAGCCGCGGCCATCGCCCGCGTCGCCACGCTGATCGACGATCGGGCCAGCACCCTGCTGGTCGGCCCGCACGGCTACGGCAAGACCTTCGCCGCAGAGTCCATCGGGCGCCGGATGCACGAGCAGGGGCGCTCCGTCATCCGCCTCACCGACTCCTCCCTGAACGCCTCGAACGCCCTCGGCGGGTGGCGCGACGCACCGAGCGGCTCCGTCTTCATCATCGACGACGGCGCCGACCTGCACCCATCGAGCCTGACCGACCTCGTCGATCTCGCACGATCGCGGGACCAGGTCGCCCTCGTCACCCTGGAACAGGAACGCACCGGCCTGCAGGGGCGGCCCGACGAGGCCGCACACCGCCTCCTCGCCGTCTGGCGAAGCGGCGCGCTCACCCGCATCGACCTCCCTGCCCTCGACGGCTTCGAAGCCTCGGCGCTCGCCGACGCAGCAGCCGACGACGCCGTCCTCGACGACATGGCCAAGGCCGTGATCGTCCGTCTCAGCAACGGTTCGCCGCGGCTCGTCCACGAACTTACGAAGGACGCGCTCGAGACGGGCGGGGAGTTCTACCTCCCCCGCAGCATCCTCTCCCTCGGCGTCGCCGGGGTCTCCCCGCGCGTGCACGACCTGACGGAACCACAGCTCGAACGCCTCGAGGACGAGGAACGGTACGCGCTCGTCATGCTGGCGAAGCTCGGGACGATCCCCTACGCACGAGCGGCACGCCTCCTCGGCGAACACCCGCTGCACGCCCTGATGCGGCTCGGACTCGCCCGAAACGACGGGACGGGACAGGACCGGATCGTCGCCGACGAGCTGCACGCCTGGTCGGCGCTCGCGGAATGGCGGCACAGCGGTCGTCTGCACCGCCACGACCGCGTGCAGCGGACCCTCATCTCCGACCTCAGGGTCGGCGGCCGCCTCACCCCCAACGAGTCGTTCATCCTCGGTCGCTACTGGCTGACGACGGCCGCCGACCACCTCGACGAGGGCCTCAAGTCCTCCACCGTGGCCCGTGTCTTCCTCGACGCGGCGCACGTCGCGAACGTGGCGGGGCTGGCCGAGGACGCCCGCTCACTCGCCGAACGTTCGGCCGCGTTGTATCCCTCGGTCGCGGCAGCACTCCAGTGGTCGCGGTCGCTCGCGATGCTGGGTGACGTCGTCGGCGCGCAACGCGTCCTGGAGGTGGACGCCTCCGCGGCCACCGATGACGACATCCAGTCGGAGGTCCTCAGCTGGCGGGCGACCCTCGACCGGTGGAGCGAGCGCACCTGCGCCCAGCACCTCACCGAGCAGGAGGAGGACAGTCGCGTCCTCTCGCAGCGGATCCTGATGATCGAGACGTGGCGGGACCAGCACGAGCAGGGTCCGACCGACAGCGACGCGGTCTTCTGGAAGGTCCTGCGCGACACCGAGGCGACGCAGTCCTCGCGGCTGTACGCCGCAGCCGCGCTCCTGACGCGCCTCGGCATGCACTCCACCCCGTCCGAACTCCGCGACCTGTTCCAGCTGGCCGACTCGGTGTACCGGGCGGTGCCGTACAGTTCCGCTCGCCCCCTCTCCCACGCAGTCCGGGACGCCAGCGCGATGTACGTGCTGTCGGCGGGCACCATCCGGCTCTTCGCGGGGCTGTCCTGGGCCGGCTTCGCCCGCTACGTCGACGAGTTCGCGGAACGGGCCGAACGCGGTACCGGCCGGTTGGCGACCATCGATCAGAGTGTGGTCGGGATCCTGGGCGCACAGTTGGCCCTGTTCGACGGACGACCGGAACGGGCACTGGCCGACCTCCGGATCGTCGAACGGATGCTCGACTCCACCCTGCCTCCGGAAGTGCACACGCAGCTCGGCCTGCTCATGGTCAGCGCGCTCGCCCAGACCGGTCACGTGGACGAGGCGATGGAACGTCGCGCCACCGAGGATCAGCAGCTGATCGACGCTTCGACGGCCCTCGCCTACCTGGCCGACGTGGCCGACTTCAGCCTGTTGATGTCGAGCGGCAAACTCGACGCGGCTCGGGTACATCTGTACGGCATGGCACGGTCGTCTCAGAAGCCGCTGACGGAACGCGTCTACGCCGCGTGCCTCGCCTCGGTGGTCGGCGCGGAGCCGGTGGAGGCCTTCGAGTGGGTCGCCGATGCCCGGTCGAACGAGCTGACCCCGCTCCAGGGCGCCTTGCTGCTCCTCCTCGAAGCCGGGGCGGTCGGTGACGCCAGCCGAGCCGAGGAGGCCGCCTGCTCGCTCGAGCAGCTCGGAGCCCGGCATCGGGCGATCGGGGCCCATCACCTCGCCGAACGACTCCACGCCGCACAGGGCCGGCCGCAACACGCGCGTCGGTGTGCGGAGCGAGCCGCGCAGCTGACCGACGCCTCACCTCGGCCGTCATCGGAGGCCGTGATCGATCAGCACGCGATCGCGTCCCCGTCACCGCTCTTCGTCTCCTTCCGGACCGACACCGGTGCGGTCCCGACGACGCCGGCGCCGCCGCCCTCGCACGCGCCGCTCGCCTATCTCGCGACGGACGCTCGGAGGAGCGAGAGCGAGGAACCCGCCGATCTGAGTGCCCTCACCCGCCGCGAGCTGGAGGTGGGACTGCTCATCGCCGAGGGGCTCAGCAACCAGGAGATCGCGACCCGACTGTTCCTCAGTGTGCGGACGGTGGAGTCGCACGTGCTCCAGGCGCGGACGAAGGTCGGTGCCGGACGCCGGCGGGACCTCGGCAGGATCGTCTCCCAGTCGGTGCGGCGCGAGGCGTGATGCCGGTGATGCTGCGCTGACGGGATCCGTCCCCGCAGTTTTCCCGGTAGCGGTGAGGGATCCCAGTACCCCACTACTGGTGACAACACCTGAGCGTCCTGCCTATCGTCCTGTGAGTGTCGAGAGACGCGTGGAGGACGTCTCCCCGTGCCAGACACCAGCAGGTGGCACGAGGTGCCATCGCCGGACTCCAGGGGGCTTCCATGACCATCGACACCACCACCGAAGCCCCAGCGGCGACCGGCGCTGACACACCCGCACGCGGCCTCCGCAGCAAGCGGGCCAAGGCGATCCTCGCGGGCGGGCTCGTCCTCGGTGTCGGTGCGGCGATCACCTTGGCCGCCTGGAACGACTCGGAGTTCGCGACCGGGGTCTTCGCCGGTGGTGCGTTCAGCATCGAGGGCAGCACCGACGGCGCCGCGTTCACGGAGCACCCGACCGACGACGTCGCCGCTCCACTCACCTTCGCCGTCGAGGCCGACAACCTGGCCCCGGAGGAGCCCGTCTACGCCGGCTTCGCCGTGCAGCTGACCGCCGCGTCGACGTACGCGGCGACGGTGGACATCACCGCGTCCAGCGCCGCTCCGATCGCTGCCTCCCTCACCTACTCCGTCGTGGCGACCGACACCTTCGGGTGCGACGCGACGAGCTTCGCCGCGGGTGAGGCGCTCGTGACGGACGCCGCGACGACCACGAGCACGGCCGCCGACATCTTCACGCTCGGAGCGGCCACGGAACCCGTCTTCCTCTGCTTCGAGGTCACGCCCGCCGCGTCACTCCCCCAGGCCTCGCCGAGTGGCACCGTGCTCTGGGAGTTCTCGGCCGTCTCCACGACCCCGCTGCCGTAGTCGCGGGACGGACGGGCATCATGGGACGCCACTCGCCCGCCCTCGGGCGGCACCATCGCACGGCGACGCCTCGCCGGGCAGGTCGGTACACGCGCACGCGGGCCGCGCTGGCCGCAGCACTCGTCCTCGGCGTCGGCACCTCGCTGACCCTGGCGGCCTGGAGCGACGACGAGTTCGGAACGGCGACCTTCGCGGCGAGCACCTTCGCCGTGGAGTCGCAGACCGTGACGTCGACCTGGGCGGCGCACGAGGCGGGGAACCCGGCCACGTTGGCGTTCAACGCGGTCGCGATGTCGCCGTCGCTCTCGCAGTACGCGTCCATCGACATCCGCACCACGGCGTCGACGAACATCGGCGGCTCAGTGGCACTCACCTCCACGTCGGCGGCGACCGGGACCCTGCTCCCGCAGCTCGAGTACCGCGTGGTCGTGATCCCCGTCGCCACCGCCTGCAACGCAGGGGCCTTCACCTCCGGGACCGTCCCCGCGTACACGACCACCCTCGCCGTCGGCACGGCCACGCCGACGGCGTCCGGGGCGTTGTCGGCCGCGGCCGGTTCCACGGTGCGGTTCTGCTTCGACGTGCGGGTCAAGGCGAACGCCCCGTCCTCGGCGCAGGGTGGGACGGCATCGGCGACGTGGCAGTTCACCAGCACCTCCAGTTCCTGATCGGAGCACCGTGACCCGGACCCTCGCGGACACCATCGACGTCACCGGACGGCAGCGACCCCGCCGTTCGGTGGCGTCGGTCGTCGGGAGCACCCTGTTGAACCTCGCGGCCCTCGGCGGCGTGGTCTGCATCGTGCTCGTGATCCTCGCCACCTGCTTCAACATCACGCTCATCATGTTCAAGACGGGTTCCATGAGCCCGACCATCCCGACCGGCTCGCTCGCCCTGGTGCGGGAGATCCCGGCGTCGGACATCCGCGTCGGCGACGTCGTGACGGTCGACCGCCCCGGGCAGCTCCCCGTGACCCACCGGGTCACCTCGGTGACGGACGGTGGTGACGGCGCCCCGGGATCGCAGCGCCTGATCACGATGCAGGGGGACGCGAACCTGTCCGAGGATCCTGAGCCCTACCGTGTGGAGACGGTCAGGATCGTCCTCGGCTCGGTGCCCGGCCTCGCCGCCATCGTCATCTGGTTCTCGAACCCGTGGGTCCTCGGCGGCCTGACGCTCGCCTGTTCGGTGCTCGTCGGCTGGGCGTTCTGGCCGCGCTCCGGACGGAACGACCCGCCCGAAGGGACCCGCGGACGGCGGACCCCCGCTGCCCCGGCGGCGAAGGATCCGAACCGGCGACCTGCACGGCACGCCGCCCTCCGTTCCACACCCGTCGCCATCGTCCTCGGGACAGGCCTCGCGCTCGGCGCCGCAGCTGGTCCGGCGCACGCGGAACCGCAGGTCGACGTCGTCGCCGGCGAGGCCGTCGTGCTCACCTCGGTGGGCGACCCGACGGCCATGCAGAACCTCGGCCCCGGCCGGTCGACACCGTGGCAGGTGGGCATCCACACGAAGCCGGCGGCGACGCCGGGGTCCATCGACGTCTCCATGGTGGGTTCCGGTTCGTCCGCGCTCGGCCTGGTGATGGAGGTCGACGCCTGCTCGGTCCGGTGGACCGCCGCCGGATGCGAGGGGACCACCACCCACCTGTTCGACGAGATGCCGGTACCGGTCGACGGTGTCGAGCGTGCTGTCCTGTCCATGCGCAGCACCGAGGCCTGGTGGGTGCGCTTCGACGTGCGGATGCCCGCCGGGGCCGCGGCCGCCGACGCCTCGGTCGCCCTGACGCTCATGGCCGACGGCATCGGTGACGACGTGTCCGTGTCGGCCTCGCCCATGACCACCCTCCCCCGCACCGGCGCGAACGTCGAGTTCGCGATCTGGGCGGCGGCCGGAGCCGTCATCCTCGGACTCGTCGGGGCCTGGACCGGCGCGCTGCGCCAGCGGGCTCGACTCGCGAAGGCCGGTCGATGAGGGATGCGCGCTGACACGACGGTGACGGATCGACGCGGGCGGGCGGGCCGTGCCAGGCGCCCGATCGGCACACACCGACGGCTGGTGGCGTCGGTGGTCGCGCTCGCCGCACTCCTCCTCGCGGCGCAACCCGCCCCAGCGCAGACCGAGGCGGCCTGGACGGTCACGAGGTTCGGCTCCGGGAGCTTCACCGCGTTCACGGTGCCGTCACCGGCGATCACCAGCTGCACCTTCAACCCGAATGTGGTCGGGCTGCTGTCCTCGTACACGGTCGTCTACACGATCCCCGCGGGCTACACCATCAACTACGCGTACTCGCCGAACGCCTCGTTCACATCGCCCACCGTCATCACCCCGACCTCGACGAGTGGGACCACCACGGTCACCTCGACGTTCAGCCTCGGGTTGCTCGGCGGGCTCCTCGGGTCCAACGTCTACGTCGGTGCCCGGCTGACGCTCCCGTCGACGACGTGGTCGTCGCCCTACCGGCTGGTGAACGGGACGTCCAACGCCCTGGGGACCAACGGCGGTTGCGCGATCGTCCCCTGAGCCCGCCCCGGTCCCTGAGCCTGTCGAAGGGCGCTCCCCCGGTCCCTGAGCCTGTCGAAGGGCGCTCGCTCAGGGACCGCGACCGCTCAGCTCGTGCCGCTCCCGGCGATCACGAGTGCGGCGGCCATGCCGTTGAACCACATGTGGGTCCAGATGCCGGGGCCGAGTCGCTTGGTGGTGGCGGCGTACACGCCGTTGACGACGCCGAGCACGAGGATCGTGAGGCCGAGGGTCACCATGGTGATCGGGCTGCCCCAACCCTCGTAGAGGTGGACGGCGGCGAACAGCAGCGCGCTGGCTCCGACGGAGACCACGGCTGCGGTGCGGCGGCGCGAGGTCGACGGGGTCGCTCCCGCGCCACCGCGGACCGCGCCGGACGGTCGCCCGCGGAGGATCGTGTTCCGGAAGCCACGGAGCAGCAGCCCGCGGAAGAGGAGCTCCTCGCAGACGGGCGCGACGATGGCGACGGCGATCACCGAGTTGAGGATCACCCACCCGATCTCGGGGGCCGGGGGTGCCAGGTTCGACTTCGGCGTTCCGCCCATGAGGGTGATGACGAAGCCGTCGATCATGCCGGCGATGAGCCGGATGCCGATCGCCGAGCCGAGGCCGATGAAGACGTCGAACCAGCGGAACTGCAGCCCGAAGTCCGTGACCCAGGAGCCGGTGCCGAACCGTTTGCAGACGATGGCCAACGCGACGAGGATGCCGCCGTAGAAGACGGTCCAGAGGAGGAGGTCGGCGAGTTGGGTGTCACCCAGGACGGCGGGGAGCGCGCCGCGCAGGACGACGAGGAGCGCGAGGGCGATGACGAGGACGACCAGGGCGGTGCCGGCTCCCCATCGGCTGCCGTCCGGTGGGGTGTAGGGCAGGGCGGCGGTGGCCCGGCGGTCCTCGGCTCGTCGCTGGCGCGGGGTCGGCGACGGCTCGGTCTGTCCGGTGGTCATCGGACGGGTCGGGAGAAGTGCGCCCGCGCTGCCGGGAGGTACATCTCGACGACGGCGACGATGGTCACGATGACGACGACGATCGCGAGGATGTTGCCGACGAAGATGGAGGCGATCGAGCCGAGGACGGACAGCACGCCGAAGATCGTGAGGATCACGCGGGCCCAGTTGCGGCCTTGCGCCATGAACCAGGCGAAGAGCACGTGGAGTGCGGCGCCGATGAACGAGCCGATGCCGGAGGAGATGGTCATCACCTCGGTCGGCACGGGCAGGTTGAGGCGGGTGGCCGCGGCCTGCTCAGCCGGTGAGGTGGCGGTGAGGATGCCGGAGATGACGAGGAGGACGGCGACGACGACCCACAGCCAGAAGGAGATGGCGATGGGGGTGGGGACGGTCTTCTTGCCGATATTCATGGTCATGATGCTCGTTTCGGATCACGGGAGGATCCGACGGCCGGACCCAGGCTGGTCGAAGAGTATTGCCGACTGCCTGACCCCCGGAAGGGGGTATGTCCCGGCTGTCCGTTTTCTGCAGGCTTTGACTGTCGACGCCAGACCAGTCGGCCTGCCGCCCGGTCCCTGAGCCTGTCGAAGGGCCCCGCGCATCCTGTCAACCCTGCCCGTCTCCGGAGCCGTACCTCTTAATCTCTCTCCATGACGAACCACACCAATGACACCGACAACACCTCGAGCGAGGGCACGCCGAAGCCGGACGGCCTGGGTGAGAACCAGACCATCCCCAACAGCGAGGACGGCCTCGCGGTCGGCCACGACCCCGACGCCTCGAACTTCAACCAGGAAGAGGACCCCGACCACCCGAGCGACGACGCGTAGGTGGCAAGGACGCAGCGCTAGCGGGCCGTCGGTCGTTCCCAGGGGCGGAGCGGGTCGACGGCCCGCGGGACGAGTGTCTGCTCGCTGAGGGCGACTTCCGACTGGGAGTCCTCAAGGATAAGGGCTTGGTCGGCGAGTTCGCTCGACATCGTGGTGAAGCTGGACCAGTACGGCCGGAGGATGCCCCCGGAAGCGGCGAGCAGGTAGATGTCGGCGACGGCCGCCTGCGTCCCCGTCGTCGTGTTGTAGCCGCCCTTGTCGCGCTGCGTGACCGCCATAGGGAACCGCGCCACGAGGGCGTCGGCGACTTCCGGCACATCACATGAGATGTAGAACCGGAGATCGGGTCGTTGTTCGAGAAGCTCCCGCATGCGCGTCTCGTACCAGGACACCGGCGAGAATTCCTTCGTCTTCGGGTGTGACGCCTCGTGTGCCCGGATCATCACCCCGACGAATTCACCCTGGCCGAGCTCGCCTCCCACCTGCTCGATCCGCTGGGCCACCGAAGCGGCGGGCCGGAGTGCGCGGAGCTGATTGCCCCAATCGAGCCGTTCGCCGTCACGGTCGACGATGTAGTCCCCCGTCTTCAGATTGATCCGACGCCGACCTTCCGCACCGGCGGGCCACGTCCGTTGGTCACCCGACAGGAATGCCCTCGACGGCAAGCTCCACAGCGTCGCCGTGGCTCGCGATGTGCGCTCGAGTTCGTTCTGCCACAGCTCGTCCAGCTCAGCGGAGAGCCCAGCCGACCGGTCGTCCCAGGTGTAGGAGAATTCCCAGCCGTGCCGATCGCTGAGATCCTTCGCGCCGAGCAGCGACCGCATCCTGTTCCCGAGGCCGCTGAGGCACCAGACATTGAGCTGTGTCATGCAGAGACCGTTTTCGTTCAGCCGAGCGGGTTCCTCCGTTGACGAAGGTCCGGGCTCGAGTTCGGGCGTGACTGGTGTTCAGACCGACGAGCGAGACAGACGTCGACGTCGACTGACACGCAGTTGCTACCCGGCTGCCGGTGTGAGAGTGACGCTATCACTGCCGATACCCCCAAGGTCCGGTCCCGATGCGCGCGATTCGTGACCCACTGCGGCTCGCACGAGCAAGAGAACTCGACGATTGTGGGGTAGTCAGTAGGATGAGAACGAGGGGTTTGCCTACGCGGCATGCATGGTCCTTCACAGAACCGCATCGCAGCGTTCGCGACTCTACTCGAGGACTAGCTCATCGACTGCTGCAGTCGCGCGCGCGGGTGTCCGACATCGAATCGAGGATTGTGTGCCACTGAGCCACTCTGATGCCGAGTACCTGCGCACGCTCAGGGAGGCCACCGAGCGCACGTTGCGAGACGCGATCGGGGATACGGTGGACGTGGCCCTCCTCGACGCCCCGAATCAGACCAATGTCGGAGACTCATTGATCTGGGCGGGAGAAATCGCCTACTTCCGCCGTCTCGGACTCCGCATCCGGTACATTGCCGACATCGCCACCTTCGATCCCGCGGCACTCCGCCGTGCGATGCCCTCAGGAGTCGTCCTCCTTCACGGCGGCGGGAACTTCGGCGACCTTTGGATGGGGCATCAAAACCATCGCGAGCGGATCGTGAAGGAACTGCCGGATTACCGCGTCTTGCAGCTGTCGCAATCGATCTACTTCGCCTCCGAGGCTCGCGCCGCGCAGGCCGACGAGATCATCGGCAAGCACCCGGATTTCCGGCTGCTGCTTCGCGACTCCCTCTCGATGGAGCGCGCCGCCAAGCAGCTCCCCTCCTTGCAGCCGGTGTTCTGCCAGGACATGGCGCTCGGATTCGATCCTCCGGCACAGGAACGCAGCGCCCGGGGCACCGATGTGCTCGTCATCGCTCGGCGTGACAAGGAGGCCATGTCGGGCCTGCACGACGTCGGCGATGACTGGGGTGACGGCCTGTCAGTCACCAGCACCGACTGGCACAGTGAAGGCTGGCTCGCGGTGCGCTATCGCACTGCGCGACGGCTGATGAAGCTCCACCACTTCCTCGTCCGAGTGCGTCGGCGTCTCGGCTGGACGCCGACGTTGCCGCAGTGGGCGGTTCAGCGTCTCATCACCTCCCTGAACGTCATCAACATCACCGGAGCACTGCGGTGGTACGCCGCCGCGGACATCGTCGTCGTCGACCGGCTCCACGCGCATGTCCTGGCGCTGCTGTTGGGTATCGACCATGTCGCGTTGGATAACAACTACCGGAAGATCGGAGCGGTGTTCGACGATTACACCGGTCGATTCTCAACGGCGAACTATGCGACCGACACCGCAGTCGCGAAGGCGACTGTCCAGAGTCTGACGGCGCACTGATGCTCGCGTTCATCACGACGCTGCGGCACCCGCAGAACTCGGTCGACTACGGGCGTGTGGAGCGGCTGCTCGAGGACACGCTGCGCTCGGTCACGCAGCAGACGTCCGATGACTACGTGGTGATCATCGTGGGCAATCGGCGACCGGACTTCGAGCTGCCGCCTCGCACCGAGTTCGTCGAGGTCGACTTCCCGGCGCCGGCGCCGGCGACCGGAGCGCAGACCGCACGGGCCCCCTTCGTCTGGGACAAGGGCACGAAGCTCGGTATCGGGCTCATCGCCGCCGCTCGGCACGATCCTACGCACGTGATGATCTTCGACGCTGACGACTTCGTCCACCGCGATCTGGCCGCGACGGTGTCGGCGAATCCCGACCACGGTGGTTGGGTGATCCACGACGGCTGGATGTATTCACGGGCACGAAACGTGTACGTCCCGCAGGCCGACTTCAACCGAACCTGCGGAACGTGTTTCATCGTCCCGATCGGTGCCTACGGGGTGCCCACGCACCTCTCGAAAGGTGCCTCACAGGAAGCGGTCGCGGAGGCCTACGGTGAACGACTGAACGAGATCATGGGCGCCCACCGGAATGCGGAGAGCTGGTACCGGGAACACGGCCATGCCTTGCGGACACTTCCGTACCGGGGCGCGGTCTACCACGTGGACACCGGGGAGAACCACTCCGGGAAGTCGCTCGCAGGAGTCGCTCGCCCGCTTTCGGCCGCCATGGAACGCGACTTCGGGATCCGCCCCTCGCGAGGACCATTGAACACGCTGTGGTCCGCGTTCGGCCCGTCGGCTGTCGCCACCGATCTCTCCGCGCTGCTCCGTCGGGCGATCCGTCCGCTGCGCCGGCGCACTCGGCGATGACCGACGGCGAGAGCGACGGGCTCAGAAAGAAGGCGACCCAGTCGATCGGCTGGATCGTTCTCGAACGATGGAGCTCGCGCGTCCTGACCCTCGTCGTGATCGCCGTCATGACGCGGCTCCTGTCACCTTCGGACTTCGGTCTCGTCTCCATGGCGACCGTCGTCATCGCCCTCCTGCAGGTGTTCGTCGAATCCGGCTTCGTCACCGTCCTGGTCCAACGCAAGGATCTCGGACCGAAGGACGCGTCCACCGCGTTCTGGACGTCGGTTTCGCTCAGTGTGCTGCTGTACACGGCGCTGTTCTTCTCCGCTCCGCTCCTCGCCTCGCTGTTCGGCGAACCTCAACTGGTCGACGTCCTGCGCGTGCTCGGCCTGAGCCTGCCGGTGTCGTCACTCGCCCAGGTACCCGCGGCGCTGCTGGAGCGCTCGTTCGGGTTCAAGTCCCTCGCCGTCCGCCAGGTCGGCGGAGCGCTCTGCGGTGCGACGGCGGCGATCCTTGTCGCCGTCGCCGGAGGCGGCGTCTGGGCCCTCGTGACCCAGACACTGGTCACGAGCACGGCCTCGGTGATCATCCTCTGGACGGCGACGGCGTGGCGACCGAGCTTCGAGTTCTCGTTCGTCGCACTGCGCTCCATGTGGTCCATGGGACTGCGCATCATCGGCATCGGGCTCCTCGATGCCGTGCAACAGAACATCGACAAGCTCATCGTCGGTGCGTTCTTCAGCACCGAGGTGCTCGGCTACTACTACCTGGCTCAGCGCATCGGCACGATCCTCATTGAACTGGTCACCACCGTCATGTCCCGGGTGACACTGACGACGTTCTCGAAGGTGCAGGACGATCTTCCACGCTTGAACCGCATCTTCCTCCAGATGACGTTCGCCTCCGCGGCCATCGGCGTGCCCCTGTTCGGACTGGTAGCCGTGTTCGCGGTGCAGATCGTGCCGTTCGCCTTCGGGCCGGGCTGGGACCAGACGGCGCCGCTGATCTGGATCCTTGCGTGCGGCTGGGCGTTCGGCGCCGTCATGTACTTCGATCGGAGCGCGTTCCTGTCGATCGGCAGAGCGGACGTGGCCCTGTGGGTCGCCGTCCTGCAGAACATCGTCGGCGTCGCGCTCGTCTTCGCTCTGCTTCCGTTCGGGATCGTCGGAGTCGCCCTGTCGCGATGGTCCAGGATCGTCACGTGGCCCGTGCGCATCCGCATCCTTCACAGGTTGATCGGTCTCCCTGCCGGAAAGTATCTTGCACAGGTGTTCCGAAGCGTGGGTGCCATGGTCCCCGTCGTCGTCGGTATCGCCCTCCTGCAGCAGACGGCCTGGGCTCGTGGCGACCACGCGTTCTGGACTTTCGCCGTTCCGCTCGCGGTCCTCGGGTCGATCGTGTACGCGGCCCTGCTCTGGTGGTTCGCCGGCAGCGAGAACCGGCTGGTCCTTCGTCAGATCATCGGACCGATCCTTCGCCGGATCACACGCCGATTCCGCCGGACCGCCTGACGCGCGAAGCCGCCGCCAGACCGGCGCGCTCCGGTCGAACCTTCGGTACGATCACAGCCACATCTGCATCGATACTCAGTTCGTTGGGAGTGCCGACGGGCGACCGACCGTCTTGGTAGCCACGCGCGCTGCAGACCTCATGCGACCTCCCCGGAGGCATCGGGGTCCGCGCGCTCATTGATGACGCGCTTCTGGTGGCTGGTGATGAAGTGTCGCTCCACGAGCCAGAAGAATCCGTACGCAAGCGAGAGGGCGACCGGAAGCACAACGAGCACGAGCAGCAGCCAGTTCACGAAGGTCGGCAGCTCGAGCGGCAGGAGGAGGATGTTCGCCAGCGCGAGTACCGGCGAGTGAATGAGGTAGATGCTGTACGACCACAGCCCGATCCAGACGAGCGGACGCCATTCCAACACACGCCGTTCCGGGTTCACACGTCCGTCGACGGCGGCACGTCCCATCGACACCAGCGCGAGGGCGATCGCGGTACCGGCGAGCGTGTCGCTGATGATCTGCTCGTTCCGAGTGTGTGGAGTCACGAAGATCATCCACGCTGCAGCGAGAATCCCCACCCCGAGCGCTCCCCACCCGAACCACGGGGCGGGGATGCGGGTGCCGCGGACGGTGACGAGCGCCGCCGCCATGCCGAGCGCGAACAGCCCGATCATCCAGTAATTGCCGGATCCGGCGTTCGGGAAGGCGTAGGAGACAACCGGCCCCACCGCCAGAGCGACGACGACCATGACCCAGGGGCTCAGCCACCGGCAGATCGGGAGGAGGACGAGCGGCATGATGAAGTAGACATGCCACTCGGTCGCGACGGATCAGGCGGGGCCGTTGATCTGATAGATCCAGGCACCATTCCAGTTGTGGATCAGCAGGAAGTGTGAGACGACGCCCTCAAGAGTGATGGGGACCTTGTTGAACCAGGCGGTGTCGTTCCCGGACTGGAGCGCGGGCACCGTGGCGATCAACAGCAGGAATAGGACGAGGGAGGCGTAGTAGGGCGGGAGGATACGCTTCGCGCGTCGCCACAGGTACCGCCAGAAGCCCCCACGCAGTTCGAAGTTAGTGGTCCGCGCCACCGGCAGCATCAGGACGTAGCCCGACAGGGTGGTGAAGACGGGGACGGCGTAGTTCCCGAGCTCCGTGAGGCGTGCGATGACGGGGAGGTTTGCATCCGCGTCTCCCAGATGCCCGGTGAATGTCGTCGCGTGCAACACCGCGACAGCCAACGCGGCCACGGCTCGTAGCCCGTCGGCGAACTCGAACTTTGGTCGCGCTCGCGCCTCGTCCACAGCTGCAGCTTAGGGGCCACCGATAGCGCTGGTGATTTTCTTTTCCGGCCCCGTTGAGTGGTCCGGCGGACGCCGCTGAAGGGTTGCTGCGCCCAGGCCGAACTCGTCGGTTTCCGCGTCCGCTGCACCGTCGGCAGGGTCCCAGACAACGAAGAACGGCCGGTGCAGTTGCACCGGCCGTTCTGTTTCGGCCCGAGGACCGAAAGGGTGTTACGCGGCGAGGCCCGCGCGCTGACGACGCATCATCACGAGGACCGCGATGAGTGCTGCGCCGAGGACGACTGCACCAGCAGCGCCCCACACGAGGAAGGCCGGGGTGTTGAAACCGGTGTCGGCGAGGCCGCCACCACCGGTGCCACCAGCGCCGCCGCCGGCAACCGCACGGACCGTGACGGTCGTGGTGCCGATGATCTGCGAGGAGAGGCCGGTGCCGGTCACCGTGTAGGTGCCGGTGGCGTTGGTCGGGAGGGTGACGGTCAGCGAGACCGAGCCGGTGGCCGAAGCCGTCTTGACGAGCGTCTTGGTGTCGACGGCCGCGAGGGTCGCGCCGGTCGCGTTCTCACCGGTCAGGGCGAGGGAGACGTCCTCGTTCGGCTGGAAGGCGCCGTCCGTGAAGGTGACGACGAAGGTGCCGCCGGCCGTGACATCGCCGGTCACGACGATGTCGGCGCCGGGAACGTACGAAGCGTTCGCAGCGACCGGAGCGATGAAGAGGCCAGCGAGGGCCAGCGCGAAGACCGCGGTGATTTTCTTGAGCATGTGTGGATTCCCCTTGGAGACTGATCGGTTGACAGTGCTGTAACTGACAGAGCTGTAGCTACCGCCACGAACAGCCGCGTCGTGACGAAGAGTGTTGCGTCGTATCCGAAGCCCCCCGAAAACGGTTCAAATCCGACAACACGCATTACTGTACGGCAAATTCGCAGCTAAGCGCCAGTTGTTGTGTTTCGGAAAGATGAAGTTTGGGGGTCGAGACGACAAATGGCTGCCTCGACACGCCGGAAGTGGAGACCGCGAGGTCGATCGTCGTGCTCTCACCGGGCGCCAATTCGAGGCGGAACTGCGACAACGGGAAGTCGCCGTCGACAGCCGGCTGCACCGGAAGATCCGCGCCATCACGCTGAATTCCTTCGGTGTAGGACCCTGGCGGCGAGTACAGTGCCACCTTGAAGTTGAAGTTCCCCGGCACGACGCCGTACTTGCCGCCGCCGGTGATGTACTCGCTCAATGACGTCGCAGCATCCGCTGGAGCCGTGTTCGTAAATTTCAGACGCAATCCGAGGACCTGTCCTCCGGAACCGCATTGTGCTATCCCGCTCTCCGTCTGCACGTCGAGGTAGTAGCCCATCTTGCTGCCGGTCGCGTCGTTGATGTACACGCCGAAAGCGTCCGCCTGCTGCTCCTTCGTCGGGAGCATGTCGGTCAGGCTCGTCCCGGCGAGGAGCGTCTGCTCCTCCTCGGAGGCGTTCCAGACCAGCACCCGGCGCTCGTCGCCGGCCTTGGCGAGTGCCTCGACCAGCTTCGTGGCGTCGAAGTTGCCCGTGGAGATGCGGGTGAAGACGGCGGCCGATGCCGCAGCGAAGAACGCGTCCTGCTCCGCTCCTGCCGGATAGCGCTGGTAGACCTGGTTCAGCAGCAGGTCCGCGGCGTTCTCGGCAGTCAGCTGGTCCCCCGAGGGGAGGTCGATCGGTCCGGTTGCCGCCAGGAGGTAGCCGAGCGCCACGGGATCGATGCTGAGCACCCCGTCGACCCGCGTCCCGAACCGCTGGAACCACATCTCCGATGCGAGCTCGGAGGACAGGTCGAACCGCGGCGTGAGCGTCGTGTCCTGCAGGAATCGGCCGGTGATGTTGCCGTAGACGCCGGCGGTCTCCACTGGGAGCGGCAGGACCGGCTCCGGGAACCGTGGGAAGTCGGCGGTGGTCGCCTGCTGGACGAGCGAGATCCGACCTCCATCGGTCCCGATGAGCGCGAGCGCACCGGGGTTGCCGCCGCTCGCGCGTGGCTCGGCCGGGTTCTGGAACATGATCAGGTAGTTCCGCGGCCCATCGGCTCCGAGCATCGCCGGGAGGAGATCGATCGCGCGACGTGCTGCATCCACGGTGTCCGCGGTCTCCGTGAGCACCGGACCGAGCTGGTCGACGGCGGCCGACACCTGGCTGATCAGGGAGGACTGGTCGATGCCGCGGACGCGCTGGGCGGCGCCCTCCAGAGCGTCGTCGGCGGAACGGACGTCCTGCTGCGCGTCGATCATCGGCTGCAGCGGCACCGCTCCGTCGACCGGCTTGAAGAGGTCGGGGCGGAGGGAACCGGACAGGTTGACGAGCGGCGAGATGGCTCCGACGGCGACCTCATCGGTCGCACCGGCGAGGTTGCGCACGGCCGAGAGGTTCGGACCGATCCAGGGCACGATCTCCGCAGCGCGCCAGATGGGGTCGCTCGTCAGCGCCGCAGCCTCACGTGCATGCGAGGCCAGTTCTCGAGCGGTCTTCCCGGCGGCAGGAGCGTCTCCGGCGAGGACCTGCTCCCGGACCTGCTGGGCGAGGGGCACTGCGGCCTCCAGCTCCCCCTTCGCGAGGAACGCGCGAACACCGATCCAAGCGACAACGGCGAGGAGCAGCACGAGCACACCCGAGACGATGAGGGCCGTCCGGCGGCGGCGGGCGCGGAGGCGCTCAGGGTCTGCATTCTCCCGGCGGCGGGCACGCTTACGAGCATTCGTGCTTCGGCGACTCCGCGACGAGGATCGGGAGGAGCTTGAGGAGGATGAACGACGATTGTCGGGTTCGGGTGCCGGCATGGGGGTTATTCAATCACGACGCCGGTACCGCCGGTCACGGCGGTCAGGCCGAGAGCGAGGATCGAGGTGTTGAAAACGACGTGCGCGACGACCGCCGGGCCGAGCCGACCGGTCAGGATCGCCAAGCTGCCCGTGACGAGTCCGACGAGCAGGGTTCCTACGCCGACGACGATTGTCTGCGCCAAAGTGGTCACGACTAGCAGGTGCAGGACGGCGAAGAGCACGGCGCTGATCACGACGGCGATCCAACGGCCGCCGCGAAGGGTTCCGATCACGGAGGGCAGGACGAGGCCTCGGAAGAACAGCTCTTCGATGACCGGTGCGAGCGCGACGACGGCGAGTAAGGCGACGACGAAGAACACCACCTGATCGACCGTGCCCAGGGGGACGGCACCGCCGGCCGTCGCCGGCAGCCCGCCGTAGAACAGGATCTCGAGGGAGCTCGTGGCGATCCGGAGCAGGAATCCGGCGGCGGCACCCCACAAGAGGTCGATGGGTCGGATCCTCCAACGCACCGCTGACGACCCCGCCGCGCGCCAGCGGGGCACCAGGGCGACGACGAGCAGTGCCACCACGAGCGGCAACCAGACCAGTAGGTACCCATTCAGTGGGGAGAACGGACCGGCGATCCGGACGCCGGCGGGGAACGCTACGATGAGCGCCACCGTCGCTGCGAACCCGAACAGCGCAATGATGAGGCGCGATCGAGCGACGTGTTGATCATCGTGCGGAGTCGGTTCACCTGGGTTCGTCACGAGAGCAAACTACGGCAATCGACCATGTTCATGACACGGCCGCTCGGGAACAGGCGTCGGTTTATGGCAGCATGGCTCCCAACGCCCTGTTCGGGGCACGCCTTGGCAGCAGGGTGAACCGCTCTCCTCCTGATCGATCGGAAGCCACCGCGTGGAGCTCAGTGACTACCTCCGTATCCTCCGCAAGTACTGGGTCCTCATCCTTGCCCTCGCTCTGACGGGGTTGGCTGCCTCCGCGCTCTACTCCCTGTCGAGGACGCCGGAGTACAGCTCATCGGCGAAGGTCTTCGTCTCGACGCAGGCGACGGACAGCCTGTCCGAATTGAGCCAGGGCAACACCTACTCGCAACAGCGGGTCAAGACCTACGTGAATCTGGTGAGCACGCCGATCGTGCTGCAGCCCGTCATCGCGGCGCTCGAGCTGAACATGACCGCCGGCCAGTTGGCCGGTCAGGTGAGCGCCACCTCGACGGCCGACACGACGATCATCGAGATCACTGCGTCGAACGCCGACCCCGTCCTGGCCGCCGAACTCGCGAACACCACCGCAGAGAGCCTG
Organism: Plantibacter sp. ME-Dv--P-095; assembly: GCF_030209365.1. NCBI lineage: Bacteria > Bacillati > Actinomycetota > Actinomycetes > Micrococcales > Microbacteriaceae > Plantibacter > Plantibacter sp. ME-Dv--P-095. Next base: position 105,468 of record NZ_JARVSB010000010.1, on the reverse strand, counting down.
ACCGGTGTCGTGGCGAAGATCGAGAGCTCCGAGGACGGCGCCTCCAGCCCGGTCAAGCTCACCCGGGTGCAGGAAGCGAACGTCCCGACCCAGCCTGGAAGCCCGAACGTACCGCTCAACCTGATCATGGGGACGCTGCTCGGCGTGGCACTCGGGGTCGCGTTCGCAGTCCTGCGCACCACCCTCGACACGCGCATCCGCAACGAGCGCGACGTCGAGTCGGTGACCGACATCCCGCTCATGGGCGGCATCGCCTTCGACCCGAAGGCGAAGCAGCGCCCGCTCATCGTCCAGGCCGACCCGAAGAGCCCACGCGCGGAATCGTTCCGGAGCCTGCGCACCAACCTCCAGTTCCTCGACGTCAGCGACCAGCCCCGCAGCTACGTCATCACCTCCTCGATTCAGAGCGAGGGCAAGAGCACGACGGCCGCGAACCTCGCGATCGCCCTGGCGGATGCCGGTCACCGCGTGATCATCATCGACGCCGACATGCGTCGCCCGAAGCTCGCGTCGTACTTCGACCTCGAGGGTGCCGTCGGGCTCAGCGACGTCCTCATCCGCCGGGCGACGCTCGAGGACACCATGCAGCCCTGGGGCCGCGGCGCGCTCACGGTCCTCCCCGCGGGCGCGGTCCCGCCGAACCCGAGCGAGCTGCTCGGCTCGAGCGTGATGCAGAAGCTCATCACCGGTCTCGAGAAACAGTTCGACTACGTCCTCATCGACGCACCGCCGCTGCTCCCGGTCACCGACGGCGCCCTCCTGGCCCGCCACACGGGTGGCGCGCTCGTCGTCGTCGCCGCCGGCCGGACGCACAAGAACCAGCTCAAGGGTGCCCTCGAGTCCCTCGTCCACGTCAACGCCTCGGTGGCCGGTCTCGTCATGACCATGGTGCCGACCAAGGGGCCCGACGCGTATGGCTATGCGCGCTACGGGTACGGTGCCGGCTACGGCTACACCGAGGATGTGAAGGCGTGACCGACGGCACGACGACGACGGACACGCGTCCGTTCTCGATCCTGTTCGTCTGCACCGGCAACATCTGCCGGTCCGCGCTCGGTGCTCAGCTCCTGACCGCCCGACTCGACGAGGCAGGGGTCACCGCTGGCGGCCACCTCATCCGCGTGACGAGCGCTGGAACGGGTATGGAGCCTGAGCTCGTCATGCCGGCGGAGGTCGCCGAGCAGTCCCGCCGCTTCGGCGGAGACCCGAGCGGTCACGTCCCGCGCCAGCTGGACCGCGACATCGTCGCCGACGCCGATCTCATCCTCACGGCGACGAGAGCGCACCGCAGCGACGTCGCCCGACTGCTCCCCCGCGCCTCACGGGTCACGTTCACCGTGCCCCAGTTCGCTCGCCTCGTGGCCGAGACGGAACCGGCGACGGACCTGTGGGCACTCGTGGCGGAAGTGGCCGCCGAACGCGGGCTCGTGCCCCCGCCCGAGATCCCTGACGCCGACGACATCGAAGACCCCTATCGCCGCAGCACCGAGACGTATGAGCGGGTCGGCGAGCAGATCCGCGGCTTCATCGACGTCATCGCGCGTCACTTGGCGCAGTCGGGCGATCGACGGTGAGCACTAAACGCGGGCGCTCGACCTTCCGATCGGCGAAAGGCCCCTCCCGCTGGCGTGAGTCTCTGAGTTCCAGCCAGCGGGTGCTCATCCTCGTGGGCCTGGCCTTGTTCCTGATCGTCGACGTGATCCTCGTCGGACTCGCCCTCTCGGCGAATGATGCCCCGACAGCAGGACGCACACCGCGCCCCCTCGTCACCTTCAACACCACGCCGCAGCCGGCTGAACCCGGTGCTTCTGCCGAGCCGACGGCTGAACCGGCGGCGGATGGCAAGCGGTTCATCACGACCGTCGACGGTCAGACGCTGTGGCGTGCAACGGCCGGCGCCTGCGCATCAACGCCCGCGGTCGTCGAGCGGAGCGTCGACGCCGGCGTGACGTGGGCGCCGCTGGCGACGAGCACCTTCGACCTCCGGCAGGTCCTCACCCTGACGACCGGCGACGAGGGTGAACTCGAGATCATCGGTGCCACGGGCGACGCCTGCGCCGTCGGGGGCTTCTCCTCCGCCGATGCCGGTGACTCCTGGGCGCCGGACACCGCGCTGGCGGCCGAGGTCGGCTACCTGACTTCTGACGAGACCTCCGTCGTCGTGGCGGGCCAGGGCGTCGGGCTCCCCTGCCCATCCGTCGACGTCATCGACGCGACGGCGACGCGGACGGTCGCCGCCTGCGCAGCCGTCCTGGCTGAGTGGAATCCCGCCACCGGCTCGTGGGGCGCGTCCCCGTACGCCGGTGTGCACGGACTGGCAACCGACGGCGAGCGCCTCATGTTCGTCGCGCGTGGCGTGCCGGGCTGCAACGGTCTGGGTGCCCTCGTGACGAACGGTGCCCCCGCTCCGTTCGAGAATGCCTCGCTGGTCGGTTGTGCCGAGGGAGCGGACGTCACCGCTCCTGCTGCCCTCGCGATCGCGGGCACCGGGGCCTGGCTGTGGGTCGGCGACACCGTGCTTCGATCGACCGACGGCGGCGTCACCTGGGGTTAGGGTTTTCCCTACAGTTGTAGCTCAGGAACCCCGGCTGGGGGCCAATCGCTAAAAGGAGGACAGATGTCGGCTACCTCGACCGCTATCCTCGGCAACAGGATGGATACATCCGCGTATCGAACCACGAAGCTCTTCCCACGTCACCCGTAGTAATTACGTGTCCCACCACGGAGACCGCATGTTGTCGCAGCCTTCCGTGCCGCTGCCAACGACGCCTGCGAGCACTGCCCCCGACCCAGCTCGCCCTGTCGCGCGCGATTGGCGCCGCGTCTACGCGCGCCGACTCGCCGTCACCGACGCGATCGTCCTGATCTGGATCGTGTTCGGCACCCAGCTCTTCTGGTTCGACTTCGACCAGGAGACGACGTCGGTCGGCTTCGACATGACACGGGTGGTCGTCAATTACACGGCCATCTCGATCACGCTCATCATCGCCTGGCTCGTCACCCTCCGCATCTTCGGCACCCGCGAGTACCGGGTGGTCGGCAGTGGCAACGCGGAGTACCGGCTGATCGCTGATGCGAGCATCCGCCTGTTCGGCATCATCGCGATCATCGCCTTCCTCGTGAAGCTCGACCTGGCTCGCGGCTACTTCCTGCTCGCCTTCCCCCTCGGCATCCTCGTCCTCCTCCTCTCGCGGTGGATGTGGCGGCAGTGGCTGTCGGTGCAGCGCGCGCACGGGCGCTACGCATCCCTCGTCCTCCTCGTCGGCTCGGCCGAGTCCGCCGAGCACATCGCCAAGGAACTGACCCGCAACACCGATGCTGGCTACCGGGTGGTCGGCGCGTGTGTACCGACGGGCAAGATCGGTGGAACCCTCGGCGACACGGGCATCCCCGTGTCCGGCACGGTGGACACCGTCCTCGAGGCGATCGCGGTGACGCGCGCGGACACGGTCATCATCACCAGCTCCGACGAACTGACGCCGGTGCGCGTGCGCGAATTGAGCTGGAGCCTCGAGCCCGGACGCCAGCACCTCATCGTCGCGCCGAGCCTGACCGACGTCGGTGGCCCACGCATCCACACGCGACCGGTCGCCGGGCTGCCGCTCATCCACGTGGAGACCCCGCGATACGAGGGCCGGAAGCGGTTCTCGAAGCGTGCGTTCGACATCCTCGGTTCCGGTGCGATCCTCCTCGTGGCCTCGCCCATCCTGCTGGTGGTCGCCCTCCTCGTGAAGTTCACCAGCCCCGGTCCGGTCCTCTACCGGCAGGAGCGGATCGGCCTGAACGGCGAGCCGTTCCACATGCTCAAGTTCCGCTCCATGCGGGTGAACGCCGACGCCGAGCTCGCCGCGCTCCTCGAGCAGCAGGGCACCAGCGACCGCCCGCTCTTCAAGGTGCAGAACGACCCCCGCCTCACGCGGGTGGGCGCGACGCTCCGGAAGTTCTCGCTCGACGAGTTCCCGCAGCTCATCAACGTGTTCCGGGGCGACATGAGCCTCGTCGGCCCGCGCCCGCAGCGTGAGGGCGAGGTCGCGCTCTACGACTCGGCGGCCAAGCGTCGCCTCATCGTGCAACCCGGCATGACCGGCCTCTGGCAGGTCAGCGGCCGTTCCGCGCTCAGCTGGGAGGACGCGATCCGTCTCGACCTGTACTACGTCGAGAACTGGTCCCTCACGGGCGACGTCATCATCCTGTGGCGCACGATCCGGGCGGTCGTCGCGCCCGGCAAGGAAGCCCACTGATGGCGGGTCTCATCGTCCACGAGTGGATCGAACGCCACGGTGGCTCCGAGAACGTCGTCGACGCGATGGCCGCCGCCTATCCCGACGCCGACATCCACTGCCTCTGGAGCAACGCGCCGGACCGCTTCCCCGGCCACACGGTGAGCGAGTCCTGGCTTGCACGCACCCCGCTCCGCAAGAGCAAAGCGGCAGCCTTGCCGTTCATGCCCCTCACCTGGGCTCGGACCGACGTCTCGGACGCCGACTTCGTCCTCATCAGTTCGCACGCCTTCGCGCATCATGCCGGAGGACGACAGCCCGTCGACGGCCCCGAGCGCTTCGTCTACGTGCACACGCCGGCCCGCTACCTCTGGGCGCCGGAACTCGACGTCCGTGGTGGGAACCTCGCCGCTCGCGCCCTCGCACCGGCGCTGCGTCGGGTCGATCGCAAGCGCGCGCAGGACGGGGCGACCTTCGCCGCGAACAGCGACTACATCCGGCAGCGGATGGAACGGTCTTGGGGGGTCGAGGCCGAGGTCATCCACCCGCCTGTCCGCGTCGAGTACCTGCAGAGCGTCCCCTCGTGGGCCGATCGGTTGAGCACCGCGGACGCCTACCTGTTCTCGACGCTCCCGACGGACTACGTCCTCGGCGCCTCGCGATTCGTCGACTACAAGCGTCTCGACGTCGCGATCCGAGCCGGGGAACTGGCCGGGCTGCCGGTCGTCCTGGCGGGCGCCGGCCCGCAGCACGCCGAGTTGCAGGCCCTCGCAGACGCCGCCTCGGTGCCCGTCATCATCATGACGAGGCCGAGTGACGAGCTCCTCTTCGCACTGTACGAGGCCGCTTCCCTCCTCGTGTTCGCGGCGATCGAGGACTTCGGCATCATGCCGGTCGAGGCGATGGCGCTCGGCACCCCGGCGCTCGTGCTGTCCGAGGGCGGGGCTTCCGAGAGCGTGCTCGCCATCGACGGCGGGGTGGTCGTCGATGCGCTCGACGATGCGACGCTCCGCGAGGCCGTCGAGCGTGCACTGCTCGTCGACATGGCACCCGCGCAGGACCGGGTAAACGCCCTCTTCGGATCGGCCGCCTTCGCCACCAAGCTCACGAACTGGGTCGGACATCCCGTCTCCGCCAGTGGTACCGATCGGACCGTCGCCTCATGATCCTCGCCGACACCAGGTGGAGCGGCGTCCACGGCATCGGTCGCTATGCGTCCGAAGTACTCCCACGGCTGAGCGTCGAGTGGTCGGCGCTCGTGGTGGGCGGCAAGCCGTCGGACCCCCAGGACTTCCTGCGGGTGCGCCGCACGCCGGCCGGTGAGACCATCTACTCCCCCGGCTACAACGGATTCCTCGCGCGTTCGCCGCAGGTGGTCACGGTGCACGACCTCATCCACCTGCACCCGACCACCGGTCGCCGTGCCGTCTACCTCGCGCACTACTCGACCGTCCTGCGGCCGATCATCCGCCGCAACCGCCTGGTGCTCACCGTCTCCGAGACGTCGAAGCGCGCGATCGAGGAGTGGGTGGACGACGACCGCGTCCGTGTCGTGAACGCCGGCAACGGCTTGTCCGAGGCATTCCACCCAGGAGACGCACCGGCAGCAGCCCACGGCGCCCCCTACTTCCTCTACGTCGGGAACCTGCGAGCGCACAAGAACGTCGATGTGGTGTTCCGGGCCCTGGCGCGCGTTCCCGACGCGAGACTCGTCGTGGTCATGAACGACCGCGAGGGTGCGGTGCGTCGCGCGACCGAGCTCGGCGTCGCCGACCGGATCGAGGTGCGCAGCGGGCTGTCGGACCCGGAACTCGCCGAGCTGTACCGTGGCGCCGTTGCGACCGTCTTCCCGTCGCTCGTCGAAGGGTTCGGACTCCCCGCGGTCGAGAGCATCGCGTGCGGCACACCGGTGATCTTCTGGGAAGGCTGCGCGTCGATCGCCGAGATCTCGAGCGGGCAGGGGTTCCCGGTCGGTGACGCACACGACGACGTCGCGTGGGCCGCAGCGATGGAGCGCGCCCTGTCCGAACGGCCCAGCGCGGTTCCTCTCGCCGCTACCTATAGCTGGGACCGCACGGCCGAGCTCGTGTCCCGGACGCTGAAGGAACAGTCATGACGAAGCCCCTGACCATCGCGTTCGTCAGTCACACCGACGCCTCGGGAGCATTCCGAGTCGGCAGCCACCACCTGGCCCGGGAGCTGTCCCGGCTCGGTCACCGGGTCCTGCACCTCTCCACGCCGGTGTCCCTCGCCCACCGAGTCCTCAAGCGAGGGGAAGCGACGCGCGACGAGGCCTCGCGTCGCGGAATCACGACGGACGCGGATGGCGTCATGCACCTGGTTCCGCGGACGCTCGCCCCCGCTGGTGTCGCACCGCTCTCGTTCTCGCCGATCTTCACGAAGGCCTTCGGCACCTCCCGGATCGACCTCGCGTTCGTCGACCAGCCCACCCTCTGGTCGAGGGAGCTCAGGCGCCTGGTGACGACGGTCGTCTACCGCCCGACCGATCTCTACGAGAGCGGTGTCAAAGCACGATTCCAACGCGCGGCCGTCCTCGCCGCCGACCGGGTCGTCGCGACGTCCGGCGCCGTCCTCATGGCGCTCGACGTTCCGACCGCCACCCCCTCGCTGGTGCTGCCGAACGGCGTGGAACTCGACCGGTTCGCAGCGCTCGACGAGGTTCCCCGCCAGGACCGCGCGGTCTACATCGGTGCACTCGACGACCGGTTCGATTGGAACGCCGTCCGGGAGATGGCGGTCGAGACACCGAGCTGGACCTTCGACGTCTTCGGGCCTGGACGATCTCCTGAGGAGCGCCTGCCCGAGAACATCGTCCTGCACGGTGCGATCAGCTATGACGACATCCCGGCGATTCTCCGGCGCGCTCGTGTGGGGCTCCTGCCGCTGTCCGACGCCCCCGTGAACCGTGGGAGGAGCCCCATGAAGCTCTACGAATACCTGGCATCGGGTCTGACCGTGGTGACGCGCGCGACAGACGTCCTGGTCGACGAACCCGGGACCGGCATCATCTCCTATGGCCACGCGCGAACCGCGGCCGAAGCGCTGCTTGCAGCTACCGGTTCCTCCAGCCCGAACACCGACGGTATGGCCGCGGCTGCTGCGGCCGGCTGGGCCGGCAAGGCGCGCGAACTGATCGAGTTCACCGCGGGAGGGAATCGATGACCGCGACACTACCTCGCACCTCGGCCCCCGGCCGCGCGTCCAACGACCGTGCAGTAGCGTTGCCGGGGACGCCTGCCGGCGGGGACGGGAAGGAGAACGGCGTGATCAAACGGTTGCTCACGAACCCGCTCTTCTATCTGCTCGCCCCGGTCTTCGTGAGCGCTCTGGTGTGGTCGGTACCCGGCACCTCCAACCAGCTTCGGGGATTCGATCAGCGAGCCGAGGGATCGTTCGAGGGCTGGGTGCTCCTCTGCTGCTTCTACCTGGTCGCCGCCACCCTGGTGTGGATCGGGTTCCGCCTCGGTGTCATGGCCGGACCGAGCGAGCGACTCGTCGAAGCCGCCAGCACCGAGCGGTTCGACCGGCGCTTCTCGTTGACGCTCACCGTCTTCGCCACCATTGGAGTCCTCTACTCCGTCTACCTGGTCCAGCAGCAGACCAACATCTTCGACGCGCTTTCCGCCACGCAGGGGAACCAGTTGAAGGAATCCATCGGGGGATCCGCGGGCATCGCGACCTTGCGATACACCGCCGCCATCGCTGCGCCGGTCGCCCTCTACGTGTGGCGGTTCAGGCACGGGAGGGCGAGTCTGGCCATCTGGAACGTCCTCCTCCTCGTCATGAGTGCACTGTTCTCGAGTCGGCTGTCCTTCATCATGGCCGTCGTCGTCTTGATCTTCATCGTGATCACGCTGCGACGTGACATCAAGTTCAAGGCAGTACCGCTCGCGCTCGCCGGCGCCGCGATCTTCGGTGCGCTCGTCGCATTCAACTACTACCGCAACGCCGGGTTCTACGAGAATCTCGGGATCACGGACCCGGTGTCCATGAACTTCTACCAGGTGGCCGCCTACCTGGGGGCACCGTTCCAAGCGTCGCTCGGCGTCGCGGACGGGATCGCGAACGGCGGTTTCACCAAATCCGTCGACGTCGTGTCCGCAGCGGCAATCGTCGTGCCGACGTTCCTGCGTCCGGAGCGCTTCGGCTCGTTCGGATCCTTCGACAGCTTCGTGCAGGTCGCTCCGAACCTGACGACGAACTCTGCGTTTGCAGACACGTACGCCGACTACGGATGGTGGGGGTTGTTCTATGTCCTCGCGACCGTGTTCCTCGCCAGTGCCCTCGCGGGCTACGCATCCCGCTTCCGCTCGCTGGTCATCGTCGCCGGCGCGGTCGTGGCGTACGGGCTGGCGGAGATGTGGCGGATCTTCCTCTTCCCTCAGGGTCTCGTGCTGTATCTCCTCATCGCGGTGCTGGCCGCGACCCTGTTCGGTCTGATCGGCAGCTCGCCCCGCGTCGATGCGCGCATCGTGACGAAGGGCTCGTACCAACTTGCGCGATAGCAGGAAGGGGCGTCCGGCCGACGCCGCTGCAGCCCGAGACGTGCCGAATCCCTCCGGAACGACGGCCCCGCGGGCCACGACAGTGATGCTGTCAGTGCGTGAGTCCGCCACCAAGATCAACCCGTTCGTCACCATGTTGGTCGATGCTCTGCGAGCGGACCCGTCCGTGACCGTCGAGTTCTTCTCCTGGCCTCGGGCACTGACGACACGGTACGACGTGTTCCACATCCATTGGCCGGAGGCGGTCACGCGCGGGCCGAGCCGGCTGCGGCGTGCGACGTCCCTGCTGCTCAGCGTGCTCCTGCTCGCCAAACTGCGCTTCAGCCGCACGCGCATCGTGCGGACCGCGCACAATCTCGCCCCGCACGAGTCGGGTTGGCCCGGCGAACGACTCATCCTGAAGGCGTTCGACCGGTCGACGACCGCCTGGATCACGATGAACGCACACACGCCGCTGCCGGTGGGGTCGCGGCAGTACGTCATTCCACACGGTCACTACCGCGACTGGTATCTGGTTCCGGAGCACGCACCGGAGCACGGACCGGAACTCCTGTACTTCGGACTCGTCCGCTCGTACAAGGGCGTCGACACGCTCGCCGCCGCGTTCTCGCATGCCGATGACCTCGCCGACCACCGCCTCCGTATCCTCGGGAAACCCGACCCATCGGGCATCTCCGCAGTCCTGCAACAACTGATCGACGCGAATCCCCGTATCGAGCCGGACTTCCGCTACGTGCCCGACACGGAGCTGGCCGCAGCCATCGCCAGAGCCAGACTGGTCGTCCTCCCGTACAAGAACATGCACAACAGCGGTGCTGTGCTCCTCGCGTTGTCGCTCAACACCCCCGTGCTGATCCCGTCGAATCCGATCACGCACGACCTGCGGACCGAGTTCGGCAGCAGCTTCGTCAAGCTCTTCGAGGGTGAGCTCACGAGTGACGCACTGTCCGCTGCCGTCGCCGAACTCCCGGCGGACGGTCTCGAAGGCGATGTCGACATGACGTCTCGCGACTGGACGTCGATCGCCCGATCCCACGCGAACGTGTACCGGGAGGTCAGCACATGGTGACGGAGAACGTCTACGGCGTCGCAGTCGAACACTGGAACCCGTTCGTCCCGAGGTTCTCGGGCAGAATCGGTTCACGTCTCCCGTTCGGGCGACGTCGGAACAACTTCGGCGATCTCCTCGGGCCGGTCATCGTGAAGCGGCTGCTGGAACAGTCGGTCGCGGATCCGACCGCGCTGGCCACCGTTTCTGCGACACCCCATCGTCTGGTGGCGGTCGGCTCCATCCTGCACTTCGCGCACGCCGGCGACACGATCTGGGGCAGCGGCGTCAACGGCAAGATGCCGGAGTCCAAGCACACCTTCGATCGGCTCGACATCAGAGCCGTCCGAGGACCGAAGACGTTCGATTTCCTCGAGGCCCGCGGCCTGCAGCCGACACGCGTGTTCGGCGATCCAGGCCTTCTGGTCCCACGCGTGTTCGACCATCTGCCTTCCATCTCCGAGCAGAAGCAGCACTCGTTGACGATCGTGCCGAACCTGCACGACCACCCGGCATGGGCCGCGCACCCGGAAACCATCGACCCCACGGGTGACCTCGTGTCCATTCTCGAGCGCATCGCTCGGAGCGAGCGGGTCGTCGGCTCCTCGTTGCACGGTCTGGTCGTCGCGGAGAGTCTCGGCATCCCGGCGACGCTCATCGCCCCCACCGCCGAGTCGATGTTCAAGTATGAGGACTACTACGGCGGAACGGGACGGAACTCGTTCCCGATCGCCCGCGATCTGCAGGGTGCGCTGGCACAGACCCCAGACCCCATCGAGTGGGACGCACAGCCACTCATCGACGCCTTCCCATCCGACCTGTGGTCTGGCATCACGCTCTCCGGCCCGACGAAACGCTAGGACCGCTCATGCACTCCCTTGTCGCCATCGCCAGCTTCCGCAGACCCGATGATCTCAGGACCCTCCTCGAATCGCTGCTGGACCCGGCCAACGCCTCGGAACACACGATGGACATCCTGGTCGTCGACAACGACCCGGCGGGTTCGGCCGAGGCCACGGTGGAGTCCTTCCCATCGGTTCGGTACGTCCTCGAGTCTCAGCCCGGTATCGCCGAGGCGCGGAACCGCTCACTCGACGTGTTCCTGGACGCTGATGGTTCGTACGACGCGATCATCTTCGTCGACGACGACGAGTTCGTCGGAGCCGGGTGGTACACCGAACTGGCCGATGCTGCCCAGCGATCGACAGCAGGCGTGGTGACCGGCCCGGTCATCTCGATCTTCCCCGAGAACACCCCTCGCTGGATCACTCGCGGCGGGTTCATGCAACGTGCGGGACATCGGGACGGCGAGCGCCTGACCGCCGCCGCGACCAACAACACCTTGCTCAAGTGGGCGGATTGGCAGCGGGCAGGGGCGCCGCGCTTCGATCGATCATTCTCGTCCACCGGGGGCAGCGACGCACGCTTGTTCGCCGACCTGATCCGCGAGGGCGTGGGCATCGAGTACTGCCAACAGGCAGAGGTGTTCGAACCGGTACCGCTCGACCGGATGACGTTCCGATGGGTGTCCCGCCGGGCGTTCCGGAACGGCGTGGTCCTGGCACGGATCGGTGTGACGAAGCGCGGAGCTGCACTGACATTCGCGCAGGGTGGGTACCTCGCGGCTAGTGGGCTCGCGTTCGGCCTCGTCGACCTCGTCCGCGTCCGCGGGCTCCACGCCCGTTCGTTCAACCGGTTCCTCAACGGCGTCGGTGCGATGTCCTCGTTCTTCGGCGCGCGAGTGCACGAGTACCAGCGGGCGTGACGCCGGCTTCGTCGTCGATCGGGACATACCTCCTGCTCCGCTGCCCCTGGTGAGCGGTCCGCGTCTACGCTGTCCAGAACGCGATCGTCACGTTCATCGGGCGTAGCCGTTCGCCAACGGGGAGGTCGACGTGATGGAACAGGGTGGCGAGCGAGGCACCGCGGACGCAGCAGGGGATGCAACCGGCGACGAAGCCGTCACGTCGAGCCGCAAACGCCCCGCGTCCCGCCGTGACTTCTTCCGCGCGGCGGGCTTCGGCGTCGCCGGCCTCGCGGCGGGCGGTGCGGTCGCCGGGGGCATCGCAGCCGCTACGGCCGCCGACCCGCAGGAGGATTACGGCTTCACCCCGCTCCCGAAGCGCAGCGAACCGGGGTTCGACCATGTGGTGGTCGTGATGTTCGAGAACCGCTCCTTCGACCACATGCTCGGGTGGCTCTACCCCGCGGGTGGTGAGCCGGCCGGACAGACCTTCGACGGCCTCGCGCAGGGCGACTACAGCAATCCCGGCGAGGCGGGTGAAGCGGTCCCGGCCCACGTCTACAACGGGCCGACGGATCAGATCATGGCGCAGCCCGACCCGGACCCGGGCGAGTTCTACCCGCACGTCAACACCCAGCTGTTCGGCACGCTCGATCCCGAGAGCAACGGCGACCTCCGCAACCCGCTGCAGCCACCGTGGAACCTCCCGGCCGACACCTCCTCCCCCAAGAACGACGGCTTCGTGAAGGACTACATCGTCAACTCGACGCTCGCCCGCGGCCGCAAACCCACGCCCGAGGAGTATGCGGTGGTGATGGGCGGCTTCTCCCCCGAGATGTTGCCGGTGCTCTCCACCCTCGCGAAGCACTTCGGCGTGTACGACCACTGGTACGCGGCGGTCCCGTCGCAGACGTTCTGCAACCGTTCCTTCTTCCACGCGAGCACGTCCCACGGCTACGTCACGAACATCGAGGGCGACGGCATCGGCAAGTGGTTGAGCGCCCCCGCCGTACCGACCGTGTTCAACCGGCTCGAGGAGGCCGGGAAGACGTGGCGGGTCTACTACGACGCGCAGCAGGTCGTCTCGCTCACCGGCCTGCTCAGTGCCCCATCGATCGAGCAGTACTGGAAGAGCAACTTCCGCAGCATGGAGCAGTTCCACGAGGACGCGGCGAACGGCGACCTGCCCGACTACGCGTTCGTCGAGCCGCGCATGGTGTTCGACCACAACGACATGCACCCGCCGGTCGTGCGGCCCGACAACCCTGGTCGGGACGACGTCGATCCGGAACTCGACTCCGCCTACTCCGACATGCGTGCCGGCGAGCAACTGCTCGGCGAGGTCTACACCGCGGTCAAAGACGGGGCGTCGACCACCGGTTCGAACGCGATGAACACGGTTTTGCTCGTCACCTTCGATGAACACGGCGGTATCTACGACCACGTCGCCCCACCGAAGGCGATGCCGCCGTCCGGCGAGCCCGAGGCCGGCGAGATGGGGTTCGGCTTCGACCGATTGGGCCTCCGCGTGCCCACCATCGTCGTCTCGGCGTACACGAAGGCTGGCAGCGTCATCAACGACGAGATGCACCACGGCTCTCTCATGAAGACGCTCGCCGAGCTGCACGGCCTCGACCCGCTGACCGAACGCGACCGGACCGCCACGAGCATCTTCAACGCCGTGAACCTCACGACGCCGCGGCAGCCCGTCCTGTGGCCGACGGTGACGCCCGCCTATGTGCCGCCGAACCCCGAGGCGAACGCGCGCGCCGATCGGGAGAAGGACCGCCAACGTCCGCTGACGCCTCCAGCGCTCGGCCTCATCGGCATCCTCCTCGCGAAGTACGAGCCCGGCGCTCCACTCCCCGACAACTATGCCGACGCCTACGCAGTCCTGATGAAGCACGGGGACGGGTTGTTCGGCACGCGGGACTGAAGCCGCTCCGGCGAACGACTCCCCCGGCCGCTACACTCGACCAACGGACGACACCACGGGGGTTCGGTGCCATCTGCACTGGGGAATGAACGCGTCGACACCAAGACGCCTCGCAAGGGTTTCCGAGCGGACATCGAAGGCCTCCGCGCCTTCGCCGTCATCCTCGTCGTCCTCGACCACCTCTTCCGTTGGCCCACCGGCGGATTCATCGGCGTCGACGTGTTCTACGTGCTGTCCGGCTTCCTCATCACGGGCATTCTGCTTCGAGAACACGCGTCATCCGGATGGATCTCCTTCTCGGCGTTCTACGCCCGCCGGGTCAAGCGGATCCTCCCGGCCGCGGTCACGGTACTCGTCGTCACCGTCGTCGCCTCATACCTGCTGTTGCAGCGCGCCCGCGCGGATCAGATTCTCGTCGACGCCTTCTCGGCACTGACCTTCACTGCGAACTGGCACTTCATCCGCACCGGTACGGACTACCTGCAAGCGGACGGCCCGGTCTCGCCCGTGCAGCACTACTGGTCGCTGTCGGTCGAAGAGCAGTTCTACGTCGTCTGGCCCGCGCTGATGCTCCTGCTCCTCGCGCTCGCCGCCCGTTGGCTGACGACTCGACGCACCCCCATGATCCTCGCCGTCATCGCGGCGGTGACGGTCCTGTCGCTGGCGTGGTCCGTGTGGAGCACCGCGCAGAACCCGACGGAAGCCTATTTCGACACCTTCGGCAGGGTGTGGGAACTGAGCGCTGGCGCCCTGCTGGCGATCGCTCTGCCATTCCTCCGTTCGATGACGCCACGACTCGGGACGGTCCTGTCGTGGTTCGGGCTCATCGCCCTGGTGGCCGGCGCACTCCTGATCACCACCAGCACACCGTTCCCAGGACCGTGGGCACTCGTCCCGGTCCTGGCCACGATCCTGATCATCATCGGCGGCACGGGCACCCCGGGGATCATCGCACTCACCAATCGGCCGACCCGGTACATCGGACGCATCTCCTACTCTCTCTACCTGTGGCACTTCCCGGTCATCATCTTCACCGAGGCCCTGCTTCCCACCGCACCCGTCGCCGCAGTCGTGGTCTCGCTGGTCGCGATGTTCGTGCTGTCCGCCCTCTCCTACCACCTCGTCGAACGACCGGTCATGGCGTCGAGCTGGCTGCGGCACCGCCTAGGTGCCCCGGTCCGTCGCCGACGGCAGCTGGTCGGCGCAGCGGTGGTCGCCCTGGTCGTGGTCGGCCTGTCCGCTGCCCAGGTCAAGGGGCCTGCTGTGGTGGCCGACGGCCCCAGACTGCGCGCCGCGCTGCACCTCGACCAGACCGGTGCGGTCTCCCATGACGCGTGGAACTCGGCAGCGGAGCTGGCCGCTGATGTGCACACGGCAGCTTCCGCGACGGAGTGGCCCACGCTCAGCCCGGCCCTCGGCGACATCGGTACAGGCCTCGCCGCTCCACAGATGGACGAGCAGTCGGGCTGTCGGAACGAGGTGCAGGCCAGAGGCAAGCCGTCCGTCTGCACCAGCGGACCCGCCGACGCCGACCGGGTCGTCCTCGTGCTCGGCGACTCCATCGCCGTCAGCTGGCTACCGGGGATCCAGGCCGCAGCCGACGCGGACACCAGAGTCGTCGGTCTCGGATACGCCTCATGCCCCCTGATCGACGCCCTGCTCGACGACGGCGGTTCGGCGTCGTGGACGACGGCATGCGCGGCCGCGAATCAGCAGATGCTCGACTACGCCGCGGAACTCCAGCCCGACGAGATCATCGTGTCGAGCAGCGGATCGGCCATGAACCGTCTCGCCAGCGGCGCCAGCGGGGACGATGCCGGCCGGGAGTGGGAAGCGGCCACGCTGTCGACGGCTCGCACCCTGGACCGACTCGCCCCGGCCGTCACCTTTCTGACGAACACCCCCGCCGGCGCGGATCCGATCGAATGCATCACGGCCGTCGCAAGCCCACAAGCGTGCACGGTGACCATCTCCGACTCGTGGCGGATGAAGGCGACTGCGGAACGACAGGCGGTCGAGAGTCTGCCGTCGGATGCCGGAGTCAGGTTCGTGGATTCGAGCGCCTGGGTCTGCGATGACGACGGCACATGCCCGTTGTTCGTCGGCACCACCCCGGTCCGGTTCGACTACTTCCACCTGACGGCCCAATTCAGCGGCGCCCTCGGGCCGGTTCTGCGCGAGGCGTTCCGTTGGGATGCGGTCCCAGCCACGCCGTAGGTACTCGAGCCCGGGCCTGCGTATCCCGCGGGCGTGGGTGGTGAGCACGTCCGTCAACCGGGCGGGCCTGCCGAGGCTTTTCAAAAGGCGACGTCGGCCACCAGCGGGAACTCGGTGATCGGGTCGTCTCCGAAGGGGGCCAGCTCCAGGTACGTCGGGCGATCGTCGTCGATGAACAGCAGCAGGAACGCGTCGTCGGTGCTCGCCTCGAGCACCGTCCTGCGGCTCGGGCCCGCACTGTCGGCCTCGTCGCTCGGCGCCAGTTCGATCGAGGGGCAACTCCCGCACCCACAGGTGCCGTGCACTCTGGCGACCTGCCCCGCCCACCGCTCCCGGTCCGACTGGGCGATGGACGCGTCGGATCCGACCGCCGAGCCGCGAGCGATCAGGGCGAGGAGCAGGTCTCGCTCGCGAGCGGTCAATGGGCGCACCCCTCGAGTGTAGGCGAGCGACCCGTGCTCCCCTCGGCGTCGGCGGAATGCGCCCGATCGGCCTCGCTCCACGGCACGGAGGCGACACGTGTTGCTTAAAAGCACCAGGTCAGACGCCAATTCTGGCAAAACTCGAATGTCAGTGGCTCATGTTTGGATGAATCCATGTCCAGCAGCCCACGCGTCCCCCTCGGCCCGGTCTCGGCCGACCCGATGGGTGCGCTGAGCGAGACGATGTCGGACCTCCTCCGCACCTGGTCCGGGGCGCTCGACCCGATCCGCCCAGGCGACGACGCCATCGAGCAACTCGCCGGCATGAACGACGCCGGCGTGGTCCGCGTCCTCGACCAACTCGGTGCAGTGCAGCACGTGGTGGAGGTGCTGGCAGCGCGGGTGATTGGATCAGTCGCCGAGCGTTCCCGGGCCGGCATCGTCGGTCACGATCCACTGGCCCGCAGCCACGGGTACGCGTCGCCAGCGGTCATGCTCTCGGAGCGCTGGCGCATCCCTCGCGGACGCGCCGCCACGATCACCTCGGTCGCCCAGGCCATCACCCCGAAGCGTGCCCTCACCGGCGACGTGATCGAATGCGACCGCCCCGAGATCGCCGCCGCCATCGAGCCCCGGCCGGCCGTATCCGGTGCCAACGCCTGCGAACAGCTGTCCGCGACCGACACCCCGACGTGCACGGTCGACCACGACGGCGTCGACCCGACAGACCACCCGCGTCTTGTCCGCTCTGCCCTGAGTATCGACGGCGCAGGCGCGCTTCTCCGCGAACTGCGGCTCGTCAGCTCAGCTGTCGACGCCGACCGGGTGCACCGCGCCGTGTGCGCAGGCATCGAGCACTGCGACGGCGCACCGCTCGCCGAGGTCAACAGCCTCGCCAGGCTCGTCCGCACGAGCCTCGATCAGGACGGCCCGGTGCCCCGCGAGATCGCCCTCCGCCGGCAGCAACGCTGCACCCTGCGGGAGCTGCCGGACGGCATGACGGAGCTTCGCGCGTTCCTCGCTCCCGAGGCTGCCGGGTGGGTCCGCGCCACCATGGACGCCGTCGTCGGCAAACAGCTCCGGCAGGTCCGGTTCGTCGACCAGACCGCGAACGACGCCGGAGCGGAAGACCCGAGTGCAGTGCAGCCGTCGGCGGACCCGTTCGACGACGCCTACGTCCCCGCCACGGAGATGCCCGACACCCGCACCATGGACGAACGACGCGTCGAAGCCCTCGTGGAGGTGTTCCGCCACGCAGCGGGCTGCGAGACCGCGGTCACGGAACTCGCGCCGGTCTCCCTCATCATCCGCATGGACGACGAAGACCTCGTCGACGACAGCCCCTGGTCCGATGGCAAAGCCTTCATCGACGGGGTCTCCGAGCCCATCACCGCCGGAACCGCCCGCCGCATGGCCGCGGACGGCCGCATCATCCCCATGGTGCTTGGCGGGCCGTCCCAGGTCCTCGACCTCGGCGTCGGCACACGGCTGTTCAGCAAGGCACAGAAGGTCGCGCTGGCCGAACGCGACGGCGGCTGCGCCTGGACCGGCTGCACCCACCCACCGTCGTACACCGAAGCGCATCATCTGCAGTGGTGGTCCCGCGGCGGACCGACCGACCTCAGCAACGGCATCCTGCTCTGCGGATTCCATCACCATCGCATCCACAACGACGGATGGGAGGTCACCGTGCGCGATCACGTGCCCTGGTTCATCCCGCCTGCCCACGTCGATCCCCACCGCATTCCGCGGCGGGGCGGTAAGCCGCGGCTGCGGGTCGCCTGACATCGGCGACCCCCGATGTTGCACATGCGGTCAGCGCACAGATCCCGCTCCGGTGCCCTCCGATCGCCCGACGATCACCATCCGACATGCGAGCGGCCTCCTGCGCATTCCTCCTGGACACGGACCGCGACATTCCTGCAGATTCCATCCAATCCACCTGTGTCCCGGCTCCGAACTCGAATCACGCAGCTTTGCGCATCCAACGAAGGAGCACTCGCACAATGACGTCACCGCTCTCACGATCACTCGCAGCACTGGGCGTCATCGCCCTCAGCGCCGCGGGTGTCGTCCTCACCGGCATCCCCGCCCAAGCCCTCCCATCATCCGCAACCATCGCCGCACCCGACTGCACCGTCCCCGCAGCCGCGACCGTGAGCATCACCGTCAGCAACGCAGCCGACGACGCCACCGACCTCACCTACAAGATCGTCCAGGACTACGGCACCGTCCTCTTCGACAACGTCACGCTCGCACCCGGCGAGAGCGACGACTACGTCATCCCCGTCCTCGAGGACGCGTCGACACCACTCCAGGTCATCGACGTCACCGGGGGCGTCATCGCCGGCGCCGTCCAGACCGCGAACTGCACGCCCAACGCCAGCCCTGCAGCGGTCGCGACCATCGGCGAAGCCAGCTGTCTGCTCCCCTCCGGCGGCATCATCCCGCCCTCCCCCGGGTTCCTCTGGACCTTCGACAACTCCGCCGGCGTCGGGCCTGCCGACTACGAGTTCGTGAAGAACGACACCGTCGTCGAAAGCGGCACCCTCGCCGCCGGCGAGACGCGGAGCTACGCCGCATCCCTCACCCCGAACGAGAGCGGCACCTCTGCGATCCGGTCCGTCGACGCGGCCGGCGACCCGGTCGTCCTCGCCAGCTCCACCTTCGACCTCGACTGCGAACCTGGCCCGGCACCGACCGGCGCCGTCAGCGACGCATCGTGCGAGATCCCGACGGGCGGCATCCTCGTGCCCACCATCCCCGGCGTCGAGTACACCTTCGACAACTCGCTCGGCACCTCCGACGCACCGTACGCCTTCCTCGACGGCGACACCGTCGTGGAGAGCGGCACCGTCGCCGAGGGCGACACCAGGGTCCGATCCTGGTCGCTGACCGAGGACCTCGAGACCGTCGTGCAGGTCGTCACCGAGGACGCCGCCGGCCAACCGGTCGTCCTCGACGCGAAGACGGTCACGCTGGACTGCCTCGCCAACACGCCGACGATCGTCGCGCCCGCCGCCGACGCGGTCGTGACCACGCCCACGACCACCATCAGCGGCACCGGCGACGTGGGCGAGACCATCACCATCGTGATCACCCCCGCCACTGATGACGCCACAGCAGCCGAGACGGCCGCTCTGGACGAGTCCGACGTGTCCGCCGCTGCGGTTGCGGTTCCGGCCACGCTGACCACGACGGTCCAGGCCGACGGCACGTTCTCCCTCGCGGTCGAACTCGCCGACGGCGCGTACAGCGTCTCGGCCTCGGCCACACGGGCCGCCAGCGCCAGCGGTGTGGTCCCGGAGAGCACCTCGCCGTTCTCCGCGCCGACCGACTTCGCGGTCGCGATCGCGGCACCGGTCACCCCGCCGGCTGGCGGTGGTGCCACGGTCACTCCCGTGGGGTCCACCGTCGGTGGGAACGGTTCCCTCGCGAACACCGGTGTCGAGACGGCAACCTTCGCCGGACTCGCCGCTGTGCTCCTCCTCATCGGTGGAGCCGTGACCATCCTGTTCCGGCGCCGCACGGCCTGACCGAGGAGGCGCTACCGCCGCTCTGAGACCCGCCGGGAGCATCATGCGACCGGCGGGTCTCACCATGCCGACCGACGGCCCGTCGACGCATTGCGTGATCTTCCAATCCGGTCTGCCGATTGCTCCGAAGCATCTGTTCCGGTCGTTTTCGTCACCCGAATGCGCGAACGGCCGGTTGCATCACCCGATCCACTCCGATCGCGGTCGATGCGGCAGGGCGGAAGGCAGCAACGGAGCTGCACTCCGCCCGCCACACCTCGCCCAGACGCCCGCCCCTTCGGCATGCCCCGGGACCGGGATGATCGTGCAACCCTTCGACAGGCTCAGGGACCGAGGAAGGACCGGGGCAGCACGAAGCCCCGCCGTCGACCGGAGTCGAGGACGGGGCTTCGCAGTGAATCAGCGGTGACTAGGCCGTGACCTGCGCGCCCTTACGGCGAGCAGCAGCGACGAGCATGCCGGCAGCACCCAGGAGCAGCAGCGCAGCAGCGCCACCGACGAGGACGCCGGAGTCCGAACCGGTGTCAGCCAGCGTCGGAACGACCGGAGCACCAGCAGCGACCGGGTCAGCGATGACCGCGATCGAGTCGGCAGCAACCCGACCAGCCGTGTCCGTCACCGAGAAGGTGTAGGTACCGACCTGGATGCCTTCACCCTCGAGGGTCAGACCCTCGGCGACGAAGCCACCGTTCTCGTCGGCGATGACCGTGTTGGCACCGTCGGCCGAACCGAAGATCTCACCGTTCGGGTCCGTCACAGCGATCGACAGGGTGTCGCCAGGCGTGAAGCCAGCAGCCGTGACACCGAAGCCGGCGCCACCGGGACGCACGTCCGAGAAGAAGATCGTATCCGGGGTGACCTGGACGCTCGGGACTGCAGCGACGGGAGCCACGAAGGAGTACGTGTCGTTGAGGTAGGTGATCGACTGGACGACGTCGTCGCTGCCAGCAGTGGCCTTCACACCGAACCCGAGGATCTCGTAGTCGTTGCCGATCGCGGCGCTGATCTCTTCGATCGAAACGGGCGTGTTCGCGGGGATGCCCGGCAGGTCATCCGTGCTCGCCTGCCACGGCGGTCCGGGGATGTTCGCCGGGCCCGCGAGCGAAGCGCTCACGGTCGTGGTCGAGTCCACGTCACCCGGAATGACACGGACCTGAACCTGGAAGTACGCAGCATTGAGCGACGAGACGAAGTTCGCGGACGTCAAGAGCGTCTGGAACGAGATCGTGGCGGGCTCCGGAGCGTCGTACGCGTACATGATCTGCGAGTCGCCGGTGAGCACGAGCCCAGCGTCGGTGATCTCGGCAGGCGCGCCAACCTGGTCGGCCGGGAGGGCCTCGTACCAGCCGGTGGCGGTAGCGGGGTCGATGCTGCCCTGGAGCTCGTCCGGGGTCACCTGGTAGTCGAACGCAGAGGCAGAGCCCGCGACGAGGAGGGTGGATCCGGCGACAACTGCGAAGCCGGTGGCGAGAGCCGCAATGCGGCGTGACGTCGTGATTTTCACTGAGAGGAGAACCTTCGTTTAGGGGTCCGATAGGCGCGATGCACCTGTTGGTTCTCTGAGACTAAGGGAACTCACAGTAAAACTGAATTAGGGGAACCACTGATTTTTGCGCGGGGTGTCGAGGAGGGTGCGGGAACCCGGACGTCGAACCCTTCGACAGGCTCAGGGACCAATAGTCGCGTCCAGGACAGCAGCGCCCTTCGACAGGCTCAGGGACCGAGGGGCGCTAGGCCAGGGCGGCGACCGTCTGGCGGGCGATCTCGAGTTCCTCGTTCGTCGGAACGACCAGCACCGTCACCGGCGAGTCGTCCGTCGAGATGACCCGGATGCCACGCACACGCTCCGCGTTGCGCTCCTCGTTGAGGACGATGCCGAGCCCCTCGAGCCCCTGCACCGCACCGGCACGGATCTGCGGCGCGTTCTCGCCGACGCCGGCCGTGAACACGACGATGTCGAGGCCACCGAGCACCGCGAGGTACGCACCCAGGTAGTGCCGCAGGCGGTGGACGGTCACGTCGAGCGCGAGCTGCGCCGCCTCGTCACCGTTCGATGCCGCATCCGTCACGTCGCGCATGTCGCCCGTGCCCGACAGGCCGAGCAAGCCGCTGCGACGGTTGAGCAGCGTGTCGAGCTCGTCGAACCCGAGCCCCGCCTTCCGATGCAGGTGGAAGAGCACCGCCGGGTCGATGTCGCCCGAGCGCGTGCCCATCACGAGGCCTTCGAGCGGGGTCATGCCCATCGACGTGTCGACCGAACGGCCGCCGTCGACGGCGCACACCGACGCCCCGTTGCCGAGGTGGAAGACGATCTGCTTCAACTCACCGAGCGGGCGGTCGAGGTAGGCGGCCGCCGCCTCCGACACGAACTTGTGCGAGGTGCCGTGGAACCCGTACCGACGCACCCGGTGCTTCGCCGCGAGCTCCGCGTCGATCGCGTAGGTGTACGCCGCCGCCGGGATCGTCTGGTGGAACGCGGTGTCGAACACGGCCACGTGCGGCACGTCCGGGAACGCCGCCTGCGCGGCCGTGATGCCCTGCAGGTTCGCGGGGTTGTGCAACGGGGCGAGTTCCGAGATGTCCTCGATGTTGATCTTCACGAGATCCGTGACGACGGTCGGCTCGAAGAAGCGCTTCCCGCCGTGCACCACCCGGTGCCCGACGGCGATCGGCGCGTGCTCCTGGAGCGACGGACCGTGCTCGGCGAAGGCGTCGAGCATGACGCGGAACCCGGCCGTGTGGTCGGGGATCGCCCGCTCGATGATCCACCGCTCCTCGATGGGCGTCGCGTCGTCGCCCGTCTCGCCCGAGCTCGTGTCCTCATACGTCATCGCGCGGTGCTCGGCCGCGCCCGTCGCGTCGCCGATGCGTTCGACGAGCCCGCTGGCGAGCGTCCGCTCCGTCTCGACATCGATGAGCTGGTACTTGAACGACGAGGAACCGGAGTTCACGACGAGGACGGTGGGCATGTGCGTGTGGACCTATTCCTGCTCTTGCGCCTGGATGGCGGTGATGGCGACCGTGTTGACGATGTCCTGCACGAGGGCGCCGCGCGACAGGTCGTTGATCGGCTTGTTCAACCCCTGCAGCACCGGCCCGATGGCGACGGCACCGGCCGAACGCTGCACCGCCTTGTACGTGTTGTTGCCGGTGTTGAGGTCGGGGAAGATGAACACCGTCGCGCGGCCGGCGACCTGCGAGTCGGGCATCTTCGTCGCGGCGACCGCGGCGTCGGCGGCGGCGTCGTACTGGATCGGCCCCTCGACGAGGAGGTCGGGGCGACGCTCCCGGACCTGGCGGGTGGCCGACCGGACCTTCTCGACGTCGGCGCCCGCACCGGAGTCTCCGGTGGAGTACGACAGCATCGCGATCCGCTGCTCGATCCCGAACTGTTCGGCCGTCTCGGCCGAGGAGATCGCGATGTCGGCCAGCTGAGCGTCCGTCGGGTCGGGGTTGACCGCGCAGTCGCCGTAGACGAGCACGCGGTCGGCGAGCGCCATGAGGAACACACTCGACACGACGGAGACGCCGGGCTTCGTCTTGATGATCTCGAACGACGGGCGGATGGTGTGCGCCGTCGTGTGGGCGGCACCCGAGACCATGCCGTCGGCGAGGCCGAGGTGCACCATCATCGTGCCGAAGTAGGAGACGTCGGTGACGGCGTCGTTCGCCATGTCGATCGTGACGCCCTTGTGGGCCCGCAGGCGTGCGTACTCCTGCGCGAACTTGAATCGCAGGACCGCGTCGAACGGGCTGACGATCGTCGCCTTGCTGAGGTCGATGCCGAGCTCGATCGCCCGCGACCGGACCTCGATCTCCTCACCGAGGATGGTGAGGTCGGCGACCTCGCGGGCGAGCAGCGTGCCGGCGGCACGGAGGATGCGGTCGTCGTCGCCCTCAGGCAGGACGATGTGCTTCCGGTTCGACCGGGCCCGCTCCAACAACCCGTACTCGAACATGAGCGGCGTGACGACGTCGGCGCGCGCCACGTTGAGCAGCTCGAGCAACAGCGGAGCGTCGACGTTCTGTTCGAACAGCGCGAGCGCGGTGTCGTACTTGCGCTGCGAGTCGGCGGCGAGGCGACCGCGGGTGTTCATGACGCGGACCGCCGTGTCGTACGTGCCGAGGTCGGTGCTGACGATCGGCGGGATCTCGCCGAGGCCCGAGATGAGCTCCTCGACGGCCTCGGGCAGCGGGAACCCGCCGTTCAGGACGATGCCGGCGATCGACGGGAAGGTGTCGGAGGCGTTCGCCATGAGCGCGGCGAGCAGGACCTCGGTGCGGTCGGCGGGGATCACGATGACCGCGCCCTCCGTCAGCCGCGGCAGCACGTTGACCATCGACATACCGGCCACGACGACGCCGAGCGCCTCACGGGTGAGGAGTTCGGCGCTGCCCTTGACGAGGGTGCCGTCGACGGCCTCGAGGATGCTGTCCATCGTCGGCGCGATGAGGAAGGTGTCCTCCGGGATGGCCCAGACGGGGACCATCGCGGCACCGGCCGCGTGACCCGCCGGGGCGACGACGGATGCACCCGAGGAGCCGTTCGGGTGGATCGCGTCACTGATCGCCGCCGTGATCTCGAGCAGTTTCTCGGGGTCGGCGCGGTTCGCGACGACGGCCAGCAGCTGGGCGTGGGCGTCGGCCAACTCGCCGAGGGCGAGCTCCGCGATGTTGCGCATGTCGTCGGGCGTGCGCGCAAGCGACTGCCCGAGCTGCTCCCCCGACCCCTGGCCGGCGCGGCCGCCGAGCACGAGGAGGACGGGCGCACCGAGGTTCGTGGCGATCCGGGCGTTGTAGCCGAGCTCCGTCGGGCTGCCGACGTCGGTGTAGTCCGAGCCGAGGATGACGACCGCGTCGCACTGGGCCTCGACGTGCTTGTAGCGCTGGACGATGCGCGAGAGTGCCGCCTCGGGGTCGGCGTGCACGTCGTCGTAGCTGACGCCGATGCAGTCCTCGTAGGAGAGGTCGACACCGTCGTGCTCGAGCAACAGCTGCAGCACGTAGTCGGGTTTCGTCGTCGAGCGCGCGATGGGCCGGAACACCCCGATCCGCTCGATCTGATGACTCAGGGTGTCGAGGACCCCGAGGGCCACCGTCGACTTCCCGGAGTGTCCTTCGGCAGAGATGATGTAAATGCTTCGCGCCACGGGTTCCAGCCTACGGGGACGGGGTCCGTGGGGGCTGGGTAACCACACAATGTCGGGTTGCACGGGGGGGGCGGGTCGCACAGAGGGCCGCGTCGCACGGCGGGCGGGGTTGCATCGGCGCGAGGCTGCCGGATGCACGAAAAGACTCCCCGCGCACCCGCCAGAGCCCGGTTACCCTTGCTGCGTTTCCGCCCTGGGGGAGTTGGCCTGGATGGCGCCACGCGGGGAGCCGTCACCCAGTGTACCCGAGCCGCGACCGGGTTGCGTACGCTCCGCCGGAGGCGTTGACTGGCGGATCTGGGGCCACCGGCCGCAGACCCTCGATCGACCGCCGCTCCCACGAACGGGCGGCGCGAGGATCGACACCGCATCGAACGAGAGGACTCACATGACCGACGTCGTCATCGCCGGAGGACACGGACAGATCGCGCTGCACCTGCAGCGGCTGCTCGCCGAAGCAGGCCACACCCCCGCGGGCATCATCCGCAACCCCGAGCAGGTGGGCGAGCTCCAGGGCATCGGCTCCCGCGCCATCGTCCTCGACCTCGAGCACTCCTCGCCGGCCGAACTCGCCGACGAACTCGCCGGGACCGACGTCGTCGTGTTCGCGGCCGGAGCCGGCCCGAACAGCGGCGCCGACCGCAAGCTCTCCCTCGACCGCGACGGAGCCGTGCTCCTCGCCGAGGCAGCCGAACTCGCGAAGGTCCCGCGCTACATCATGGTGTCCGCGATGGGCACCGACGACTTCGACCCGGAGTCGGACGACGTCTTCCAGGTCTACCTGCGGGCGAAGTCCGAGGCGGACGCCGACCTGCGCGGCCGCGACCTCGACTGGACCATCGTCCGCCCCGGTGGCCTGACGGACGACGCGCCGACCGGCACGATCACCGCCGCGACGACCACCGACCGCGGCTCCATCCCGCGCGCCGACGTCGCTGCCGTACTGTTCGCGCTCATCGAGTCCGGTGCGGCCTCCCGCACGCAGTTCGAGGTCATCGGCGGCGAGACCCCGATCCGCGAGGCGCTCTCGGCGCTGTAGGACACGCGCTCCGCGACAGGCTCGGTGAACGGACCCCCGTTCCCGGGCCTGTCGTCGTTTCCGGAGCGCGCGGCCCGGGGCCTGGTCCCTGAGCCGGTCGAACGGCAGCGCAAGCGATGTCCCCGACGGCTCCGAAGACTCCCCTGACCGGTACCGACCCGGTGTGTGCGCGACGTGGTGCACATATGGAGTTCCTGTGGGCGACCCGTCCAGGGGTGTTACCTGTTCGTTATCAGTCCTAGGATCGGGCAGACGGGTTCCGGCCCGGACGATGCACGCAGCGCGACGGAGGCCGACGATGGACCAACGCTACGACCCCGCGTTCCAGCGCGGACACACCGACCAGCGCTCCCGCCCGAACGCCGTCGACTCCGGCCGTCGGAGCCGACTCGCCTCCCTCGAGGAGGTCGCCCCGCAGCTCATCCAGCCGCCGACCGACGGCCGCCCGGTCCGCCCGCCCACCGACGACCGCTTCGACGACGGCCCGCGCGCCCGCGTCGAGCCCTTCCGCCAGGGAGCACCGGCCGGCGCCGCCCCGGAAGCCGGCCCGTCCGCCGAGGACCTCGCCCGCTGGGCCGACGAGGACGAGGAGGCCCGCGGCGCCGCATCGGCCAGAGCCGCGCAACTGGAACGCGCACTGTGGGCGGTCGGTGTCGTCCTCGCGGTCGGCGGTGGCCTCGCCATCTGGTTCGCGACGAGCAACGGCTACCGCGGCTGGAACGGCACCGGCGACGGCCCACCGATGGCGTTCCTCGTCTTCCAGACCATCCTGGCGATCGGTCCGTGTCTCGTGACCG
Organism: Plantibacter sp. ME-Dv--P-095; assembly: GCF_030209365.1. Lineage (NCBI taxonomy): Bacteria > Bacillati > Actinomycetota > Actinomycetes > Micrococcales > Microbacteriaceae > Plantibacter > Plantibacter sp. ME-Dv--P-095. Next base: position 78,833 of record NZ_JARVSB010000010.1, on the reverse strand, counting down.
TCGGACTCGCCACCATAGTCGCGCTGCTGTTCAGGCGTCTGCACGACCACGACCGCAGGAGCCGACCATGACCGAGCAGAGCAGTCTGGGCCGCACCACCAGGGACTCCGTCGCCGAACTGAACCCCGCGTTGACCGCCGTGGAGTTCCAGCTCCTCGCCGAACGGATCCTCGACAACGTCGAACGTGTCATCGACGGCAAACCGTTCGCCGCCCGCATGGCGCTCATCGTGATGCTCGCCGAAGGGCACCTGCTCATCGAGGACGTCCCCGGTGTCGGCAAGACGGTCCTCGCGAAGGCCCTCGCGGCCTCCGTCGGCAGCTCCGTCCGCCGCATCCAGTTCACGCCCGACCTGCTCCCCTCCGACGTGACCGGCGTCTCGATCTTCAACCAGGTGGACCGCGAGTTCGAGTTCAAACCGGGCGCCGTGTTCGCGAACATCGTCATCGCGGACGAGATCAACCGCTCCTCCCCGAAGACGCAGTCGGCGCTCCTCGAGTCGATGGAGGAGGGCCAGGTCACGGTCGACGGCGAGACCCACGCGCTGCCGTCACCGTTCACCGTCGTCGCCACGCAGAACCCACTCGAGATGGAGGGCACGTACGCCCTGCCGGAAGCCCAGCGCGACCGGTTCATGGCGCGCATCTCCATGGGCTATCCCGACCCCGACGCGGAACTCGCGATGCTGCGCCAACGCGACACGGTGAACCCGCTGGACACGATCGGTCCGGTCGCCTCGCGCGGGGACGTCGAACGGCTCATCGCCTGGGCGCGCGGCGTGTTCGTCTCGCCGATCGTGGAGCAGTACTGCGTGTCGCTCGTGCAGGCGACGCGGGTGCACCCGGAGCTCCGCCTCGGGGCGAGCCCCCGTGCCACGCTGCAACTCATCCGCGCCGCGAAGGTCCTGGCCGCACTCGACGGCCGCGAGTTCGTCCTCCCCGACGACATCGACCAGCTGCTCGCGCCGGTGCTCGCGCATCGCCTCATCCCGACGCGCCGCGCGGTGAGCGCCCACGACCGCTCGGGCGTGCAGGCGGTCGCCGAGGTGCTCGTCGAACTCCTCGAACGGACCCCGGTGCCGCACTCCGGCCGAGCCGAGGCGAGGTCCTGATCGTGTGCCCGCACGGCGATCGCCGGGCCCCGGTGACGCGCCGGGAGGTTCCGGGCCCATGAGGCGTCGGATCCCGCTGACGAGGCGCGCCGTCGGCGTGCTCGTGGCGGCAGGCGTCTGCCTCGTCTTCGCCCGCGGCATCGGTTCGCCGGAGCTGCTCGCCGCCGCCGGACTCCTCATCGCCCTCGTGGCCGCCAGTTTCGGCGCGGTCTACCTGGAACGCCCCTCGCTCCGGGTCGACCGTACGACGCGGCCGGACCTCGTCGCCGTCGGCGGTCGCATCTCGGTCGAGGTCTCCATCGCCGAGACGAGCGCCCTGCCGCACGTGCACACCGAGTGGAAGGACCGCATCCCGTCCGGGCTCGACGGCGACGCGAGCGGCACGCTCCCGAGCACGGGCGTCGCCGGTATCGGGTCCCGCAAGCGGACCGCCGAGTACACGGTGACGGCGCTGCGCCGCGGCCAGCACGAACTCGGTCCACTCGGCCTGGCGGTGAGCGACCCGTTCGGGCTGGTCGTCCGCCGGCGGAATGTCGGTGGAACCCACGCGGTCGTCGTCCTGCCGGAGGTCGTGGTCCTGCCGGAGATCCCCGCACTGACCGCCAGCCGCGACGGCTCCACCCGTCCTTCCTCCCTGCGTGCCGGTGCCGGCGAGGACGACGTCATCGCCCGCCCCTACCTCCCCGGCGACGCGATCCGACGCCTGCACTGGCGGGCGAGCGCGCATCACGGTGAACTCATGGTCCGGCAGGAGGAGCAGCGCAACGACCCCGAGGCGACCGTGCTCCTCGACACCGCGGCCGCGCACTGGGCCTGGCCCGACGACGACCCGTCCCACCCGCCGGCGTTCGAGCAGGCCGTCTCCCTCGCCGCGTCGATCACCGCGCACCTCGTCGACGCCGAGTACCGGGTGAACCTCGTCGGCGCCGGGAGCGAAGCGCTCTCCCGCGAGGTCGGCGCCGGTTCGTCGGCGTACGGCCTCCGGTCCAGCCCCGTCGGCGGCATGGGCGACGCACTCGAACGCGGCGGGCAGCACCTCGAGGAAGACGACCTCGACACCGCACTGCTCGACCTCGCACTCCTGCGGCCGTCGCACGAGCCGACCCGGTTCCTCGACCTCTCCCCCGTCATCGCGGCACGTCGCACGCAGCCCGTCATCGCGATCCTCGGCGACGTGGAGGAGGGCGACCTCGGTGAACTGACGGCGGTGGCACGGCTCTCCCCGCTGCCCATCGCATTACTCCCGGCCGGCGCACGACGCCGGACCGTCGAGCTGCTGGAGCTCGCCGGGTGGCGATGCCACGTCGGCGAACGCGGCGCATCCCTCGCGGCGCTGTGGCTCGACAGCAGCGGTCCCGCCAGCGCCGCCGGGGCATCACGGTCGACCAGCCGACAGGGTCGTCGAGGGGGTGCGTATGTCCGTCGCTGAGGGACGTCGCGCGGCCGGGACCGCCAACGGGAGACGACCGGCCGTCGGCCCCGCCTCGCGTGACCGGGCACGCCCGACCGGAGCCGGGACCAGCGGCGGATCGTGGTCCGGCGCCGACAGCGGTCGGCCGGAAGACCCACGTGCGTCGGCGACCACCGGAGACCTCCGACTCGCCCTCGCCGCGTTCGCCCTCCTCGTGACCGGCGGCCTCGGTTTCGGCCGCGTGCTCGACACGCTCGACTGGTGGGTCGTGGCGAACGTCGTCATCGCGATCGTCCTCGCCAGCGCCGTCCTGCTCCGCCGCACCAGACTGCCGGCGGTGTTCGTGTGGATCGGTTCCGCGATCACCTGGCTGCTCACCATCACCATCGGCTTCGCGAGCGGTACCGCCATCCTCGGCATCGTGCCGACACCCACCACGGTCACCACCTTCGAACGCCTCCGCGACGCCGGGTTCCAGACCTTCCACGACGGGTCCGCGCCGCTCGACACAGACGCCGGTGTCGTCTTCGTGATGGCCGCCGGCGGTGGCCTCGTCGCCCTCGCCGTCGCCTGGCTCGTCCTCGGCCGACATGCGCCGGTCCTCGCGGGCGTCCTCGTCTTCGCGGTCTACGCCGGCCCCACCGTCGCCGTGTCGTTCCCGCTCGACCCCTGGGTGTTCGCCGCCGTCGCACTCGCCTTCCTCTGGCTGCTCCGCGAGGACGTGCGACGCCGGGAACGGTTGCGAGAGGCCGCCTCGGCCCGTGCGGCCGGCTCCACCCGACGGACGGGATCGACGGCGCTCGCGGGACGCTTCGGCAGTGTCGGCCCCGCGGTCCTCGTCGGCGCGGTCGCCGTGGTCGTCGCCCTGCTCACCCCGGCCGCGCTCCCCGACCTCGCCGTCCGCGACGTGACCGCCGGCGCCCGCGGCAACGGCCCCTTCGTGAACGGCATCAATCCGCTCATCTCCCTCGGCCAGAGCCTGCGTCGCCCGGCGAACACGACCGCGCTCGAGTACACGACCACCGCCGACGACGCGCCCTACCTCAAGGTCACCGACCTCAGCGACTTCACGGGCAACGTCTGGGGTCCCGACAACTCCGGCTACAACGACGGCAACTCGCTCGACGCGTTCCCCGCGCCGGCCGGGCTCAGCGAGGCGATCCCCGTGGAGACCTTCGAGACCACCGTCACGGTGGACTCCCTGTCGAGCCCGTGGCTGCCCCTGCCGTATCCGACGCAGAAGGTCGACGGGCTCCGCGGTGACTGGCGGTTCGAAGCCGCCGGGCTGACGGCGATGGCGGAACGTGGATCCACCCGTGGCCAGACGTACACCGCGACGAGCACCGCGATCCTGCCGACGGCGCAACAGATGCGCGACGTCCCGCCCGTCGCCGACCCGGCGTCCGCGGCCCAGTACCTCGAGCTGCCCGACGAGCTGCCGCAGATCATCCGAGACACCGCCGCGGACGTCACGGCGACCGCCTCGACCGACTACGACCGGGCGATCGCCCTGCAGCGGTACTTCCGCAGCTCCTTCGAGTACTCCGAATCGGCACCCGTGGAGGAGGGCTTCGACGGCAGCGGCGCAGAGGTCATCGCGACGTTCCTCGAACGCAAGGCCGGGTACTGCATCCACTTCTCCTCCGCGATGGCCGTGATGTCGCGCGTCCTCGGCATCCCGGCGCGCATCGCCATCGGGTATCTGCCCGGCACGACCGTCGACAACACGCCGTCGAACCGCGGCACCTACATCGTGACCTCCGACCAGCTGCACGCGTGGCCGGAACTGTACTTCGAGGGCGTCGGCTGGGTGCCGTTCGAACCGACCGCGAGCCGCGGGGTCGTGACGCAGTTCACCGACACGAGCGCTGCGACACCGGGAAGTGGATCGGTGAGTCCCGACAGCCGTCCGGCTCCGACCGCGGCATCGACGCCCACGCCGACGGCTGGAGCCCTCGGCGAATCGACGGCCACCCAGACCGGCGGTGGGCTGCCGGCCATGCTGGTGCCGCTCGCGGTCCTGCTCGGCGTGCTCGTGCTCCTCGCCACCCCCTCGATCGCGCGCGGTGTCCGGCGTGCGGCCGGGCGTCGACGGGCCCACGCCGCCGGGACCTCGGCCGGCTGGGCGTGGACGGAGTTCGTCGACAGCGCCAGGGACCTCGGGTTCCCGGTGACGACGTCGGAGTCGCCGCGTGGCTTCGCGGCGAGACTGCGCGGGCAGTTCCAGGTCGATTCGCCCGCGATCGAGCGGCTCGTCACCGCCGTCGAGCGGGAGAGTTACGCGCGGGCCGCCACCGACCGGGCGTCCGGTGGCGAACCTCCGGCGAGCGCCGACGCCGTCGAGGCCGCGCTCGGCGAGGCGAGAGCTGCCCTGCGCGCCGTGAGCCCGCCGATCGAACGGGTCCTGTCGGTGGTGTTCCCGCGGTCGCTCGTGTCGCACCGGGACCAACGCGTCGACTGGCGACCCCCTGCCGCGAGCTGATCCGTGGTGCCGAGCGGTGCGTGGTTCCGGCAGGTGGCGCGCGGGAGTCCGCGAACCAGGTATGCTGCTATCTGGCCGTTTTTCACAAACAGCCGAGGAGAATTCGCCTAGTGGCCTATGGCGCACGCTTGGAAAGCGTGTTGGGTTAACGCCCTCGGGGGTTCGAATCCCCCATTCTCCGCCAGCATCACCACAAACGCCCGACGCATCCGCGTGGGGCGTTCTGTGTTTCGGGATTGTGTCACCCCTCTTGCCAGCGCGGTGCGCTGACGTGAGCGCGGGTCACACGCGTGAGCGCGGGTCTCCGGAGGGGTGCGCCCGCGGCTCAGACCCGCGCCCAGGCCGAAGGGTCGCCGTTCGCGTCAGCGCACCGCGCTGGCAAGATCAGATCATTCATGGGTTGACGGTTAGAGATCAAAGCGTTAGTGTTCTAACCATGGACGACGAGACACCCGCCTTCACCAGCACCCTGCAGATGGTCCGTGGGATCGGGTGGGCACAGCGCAAGGCCGGCGAGGACTGGATCCGCGCCCGCGAACTCAGTCACGAACAGGCCTTCGTCCTCGGGTACCTCGTCCAGCATCCCGGCTCGATCCAACGCGACATCGCCGAGGTCAGCCGAACGAGCGCCGCGAGCGTTTCGAGCCTCCTGCAGGGGCTCGAACGCCGAGACCTCGTCGAACGCCGCGCGGAGGACGGGAACGCGCGCACCAAGCGCGTCTTCGCCACCCAGCTCGGCGCCGACCTCATCGACGGGTTTGAAACCGCGATGGCCGACGCCGACGACAGCATCCTCACCCCGCTGGACCAGAGCGAACGCGACACCCTGCACGCTCTGCTCACGAAGCTCACGGCGAACCTGCCGCAGCCGACCCGCTGACCATCGCTCGGTTGACCCGAGCTCCCTGACCACGCGCCGAGACCACTCACCGCGCGCGTCACCCACCGCCGACGGCGACCGCGACCGCGACCGCTATCACGCTCGCCATCGCCACGACGGCGCTGTCCGTCGCGCCCGTACGCCCGCTGAGCTCGTGCGCCCAGCCCCCGACCGTTCCCCTCCTCACCATGCACCCCTCGCCGCGCCGGCGCTCATCGTCGCGCCCGGAACCTGCCCGAAACGGAGCCTTCCATGCACCCCGAACACCACACCGATCACGAAGCCGACACGTCCATCCCCGGCGGCGCCGCTGCTCCCTCGACCGCCGCTGCTCCCCCGACCGCCGCCACTCCCTCGACCGCCGCCACGACCGCCGCGGACACGGTCGGGAGCAACCGCTGGTACCTCTCGACCGCCCCGATCATCCGAGCACTGGTCCACCTGTGCGTCCCGATGGCGGCCGCTCTCGTCGTCAGCGCCGTCTACAACCTCATCAACGCCGGCGTCGTCGGCTCGCTCCACGACACCACGCTGCTCGCCGCGATCACGCTCGGAGCGCCGATCCTCGGATTGATCATGGCCATCGGCGACCTGTTCGGCGTCGGCGGCGGCGCGCTCATCTCGAGGCTCCTCGGCGCCTCGGAACGCGACCCCGCGCAAGCCGGTGACATCAAACGCGCCGCCACCTTCGCCGTCTGGGGAGCCTTCCTCACCGGTGCCGTCCTGGGCGGGATCGGCCTCGTCTTCCTCGGCCCTCTCGTGTCGCTGCTCGGGGCGGATGCGGTCACCGCCCCGGCGACCTCCGCGTTCATCGGCGTCATGCTCGCATTCGTCCCCGTCATGGCGACCGCGTTCTGCCTGGAACAGCTCGTCCGAGCCGAGGGTGCCGCCCGTCAGGTGATGATCGCGCTCATCGCCTCCGCCGTCGCCAACCTCGTCCTCGACCTCGTCTTCATCCTCGGTCTCGGTTGGGGTGTGGCCGGGGCGGCGCTCGCGATGGGCCTTGCCAACCTCGGTGTCGTCGTCTACTTCGTCGCGTGGTTGCAGCGCAACAGCGAGCACGTCAGCCTGGCGCCGCGCTGGTTCACGCTGTCGCCGACGATCCTCAAGCCGGTCCTCGGTGTCGGCGTCAGCACGCTCCTGCAGTCCGGCTTCCTCATCGTCACCGCGCTCGTCCTGAACACGCTGGCCGCCGGCTACGGAGACGCACCGCTCGCCGCCATGGGGGTCGCGGTCCGGATCGCCCAGGTACCGGAGTTCCTCGTCATGGGGGTGACGTTCGGCGTGCTCCCCCTCCTCGCCTACGCGTTCGGCAAGGGTGACGGTGCGCGCCTGCGCTCGGCCCTCCGAGCCTCGGCACTCGCGGTCGGAGGGATCTCGGCGCTCTTCGCCGGTGTCGTCTTCGTCCTGCGCGAGCCGATCGTCTCCGCGTTCATCGCCGATCCGGCCGTCCTCGGGCTCGGCGTCACGATCCTCGTCGCGCAGCTCACCGCGATGATCGCCAACGGCTTCACCGGGCTCATCACCTCGCTCTTCCAGGCGACCGGGCGGGCGCTCGCTGCGACGGTCATGGCCGTCACCCAGGGGGTGTTGTTCGTCCCCATCGTGCTGCTCGGCAACCTCTGGTTCGGACTCGGGGGCATCGTCTGGTCGCTGACCGTCACGGAGGTCATCGTCTTCCTGGTGGGCGTGCTCCTGTGGCTGGGCTCGCGGGCGGCCATCGACCGCGGGCTCGCCGCCGGCTCCCCGGAGCGAGCCGACGCCCAACTCACCGACGCCTGACGGACTGCCAGCGCGGTGCGCTGACGTGAGCGCGGGTCACCCGCGTGAGCGCGGGTCTCCAGAGGGCCGCGCCCAAGCGTGCGACCCGCGCTCACGCCGATCGCACCGATCTCACGCGTCGAGGACCATCCGCATCACCGCGTTCTCGATGAGCACTCCACGACGCTCGACCCGCTGCTCGCGGACCACGACGAAGCCGTGACGCTCGAACACCGGCTGCGCGGTCCGACTCGCCTGCACGGTCACCTCCCGGAGCTCCACCGACCGGGCTTGGTCGAGCACCTGACGGATGAGCGCGGAACCGACACCGCGTCGTCCGGCGTCCGGATCGACGAACAGCATGTCGAGGTAGCCGGTCTCGACGTCCAGGTCGGTGAATCCGACCACCGAGTCGTCGATGACAGCGACCCACGTCGTCACCGCGGCACGTCGGGCGGCCCAGTCGTCGAGCACCACAGCCAGCGGGTCGTCCGGCACCCATGCGGTGCGTTGCTCGGCCGTGTAGTGGGCGGCAGCGGTCACCCGCACCGCGCGTTCGAAGATTGCTCGGGTCGCTCGGGCATCGGTGTCGCGGTACGGGCGGATCAGGAGGTCGTCGAGCACGCGGGTCAGCCTAGCCGGACCGCCGCGACTCGGCGGGCGGCGGCATCAGCCCTCGATCGCCGGGATCTCCGCGAGGTCGGTGTACACCGGGATCCCGCGCTCGCGGGCGATCGCGACGTCGGTGTCGGCACCGGAGGACTCCCCCGGCAGCCGGAGCACCGCGTCACAGTGCTGCAGCAGGCGCCTCGCCGTCTCGTACATGACGTCGCCGTCGCCGGCGGTGTCTGCGGCGTCGATCCCTCGGAGGATCGGCAGGGCGACCCACTCGCCGATCATCGGGACATGGCCGAGGGCGTAGATGGGGGCCGCCGCGGCTTCGAGTCGTTCGAGGTTGCGGGCGATGGCGGCGGGGTCGCCACCGGTTCCGGAACGGTAGGGGCCGGCGATGAGGATGAGGAGTGGTGTGTGCATGCCCAGCACTGTAGCGTTAACCACGCACAAACGTGCAACATCGTGAAGGAGTACGCATGCTGAGCGCACAACGTCGAACGCACCTCCTGGACCTCCTCGAGCGCGACGGCCGGATCGTCGCCAAGGAGGCCGCAGCCGCACTCGGGGTGTCGGAGGACTCGATCCGCCGGGACCTCCGCGACCTGGCCGACGCCGGTCAGTGCATCCGCGTCTACGGCGGAGCGCTGCCGGTGCCCGCGGCCGACCGCCCCTTCGCGGAACGCCTCTCCCTGGAGACGGACAGCAAGGAGCGCGTCGCCCGCGTCGCCGCCGCACGCATCCTCCCGGGCAGCACCGTCATCATCGACGCCGGCACCACGGCCCTCGCCCTCGCCCGCCTGCTCCCCGACGACCCGACCCTCACCGTCATCACTCCGAGCCCCGCGGTCGCGCTCGCCGTCGCCGAGCATTCGCCGGCACGCGTGATCATGGTCGGCGGCGAACTGGGGCGGCACTCGATGGTCGCCAACGGAGCCCTCGCCACCGAGGCGATCCGACGGCTGAGTGCCGACGCGTGCTTCCTCGGCGTCACCGGGGTGCACCCGGAGCACGGCCTCACCACCGGGGAACTCGACGACGCCGCGACGAAACGCGCCCTCGCCGAGCGCAGCACCGAGGTCTACGTGCTCGCGAGCGAGGAGAAGATCGGAGCCGTCTCCCGACACCCGGTGCTCGACCTCGACGAGGTCACCGAGGTCATCGTCGACCCGGAGGGCACGACCACGACCCCGTGAACTTGCGTCGCACGCCCAGGCACGTCAAGCACCCAAGCCCGCCAGACGATCAGCGAGCTCAGACGATCGGGTAGGTCTCGGCGAGGAACGCCGCGTACCCACCCGGCGTGCGACCACGGCGGCGGCCCGACGTCTCGACCGCGCCGTCCAGCGTCGGCACGACCCGGAACCCGGCCGCCCGCGCCCGCTCGACGACGTCGACGTCCTCATGCTCGGCCAACTCGCGGAACCCACCGATCGCCTCGAGCCGATCGGCCCGGACACCGAGGTTCGCCCCGTGGACGTTCCCCGGCAGATGCCCGGCAGGATGCGTCTCCAGCCACCGCTCCACGTCGCGCTCGGAGAAGTCGCCGAAGTCGGGACGGACCGTGCCCAGCAGGACGTCCACACCGGCGTCGAAGGCGTCGGCGTGCACGGACAACCAGTCTGCCGGGACGCGGGAGTCGGCGTCGGTGTTCGCGATCCACCGCTCGGTCGGGTCGGCCTCGCCGAGTCGCGTCGCGGTGTCGACACCCGCGCGGCGGGCCGCTCCGACGCTGCGCTCCGCGATGACCACCACGGACGCCGCGGCTGAACCGGCGTCGTGGCCGGACCCGCCGCCGTCGCCGTCGTCGAGGCCGTCGAGACGCTCCTCGACGATCCGGGCCGTGTCGTCACGGCAATCATCGAGCACCACCACGAGGCCCACCTGCAGGCCGGGGCGACGCCGCTGCACCTCAGCACAGGCGACGAGCAGGGCGTCCAGGCAGGCGCCGATCAGCTCCTCCTCGTCGTGGGCCGGCACGACGACGTCGATCCGTCGCAGCATCAGGACGTCAGACCGTCCACCGCAGCGACACTCGCCTCACCGGCCGGCACGAGGACGTCGAGCAGGAAGTCGTCCTCGACGTGCTGGACCGAGCGACGGCCGGGCCAGCGTTCGAGCAGCCGTCGGTGGACGAGCTCGGCCGAGGTCGCCGCGTGGTCGTCCGGGTGACGCCAGTGGCACGCGACGATACTGCCGTCCGGGGTGAGGGATCCGAGGATCCGGTCGATGACCCGGTCGAGGTCCGCCTCGGACAGGTAGTAGCCGACCTCGGACAGCACCACCAGGTCGAATTCGCCCGCCGGCCACTCGTCGGGCACGGTCCGGCGTTCGAAGCGGGCCGTGGGGACGTGTCGTCGGGCGAGCTGCAACGGCGCCTCGGCGATGTCGACACCGAGCACCTGGTCACTGCGTTCCGCGAGCCGGGCCGTGAGCACCCCGGTGGCGCAGCCGAGTTCGAGCACCGAGCGGTATCGCTGGCGTGGCAGCGCGGCGAGGAGCACCTGACGCTTCCGCGCCTCGTACCAGGACCCGAAGTCCCAGCCGTCCGGGTGCTCGCGGTAGTGGTCCTCGAAGGACTCCTGCGACCGTGAGCCGTCGACCTGCCCGACCGCCGCCGTGTGCACGTCCGGCTCCGCTGCGAGGTCGAGCGCCCGCTGGTTCGGGAAGAGCACCTCGAAGCGACGCGCGTAGTGCTGCAGGTGGTGGTGGTCGACGATCGCCTCGTCGCCGGGGGCGTCGGACAACGGCTCCGTCTGCGAAGGGTAGGCGTCCATCGCGGCGATCTTCGCCCCGTGCGCTGCGGCGTCGAGGGGCACGATGCGCGCCTCGGTCCACGGCAGCGTGTCGTCGTCGGTGTCGGCCCAGTGCCAGAGCCAGATCGGGAACTCGACGAGCGCGAGGTCTCGCTCGGTCGCGAGCGCGGCGGCGAGCTCCCCGGCGATGCGGTGGTCGCGGTGGCCGTCGCCGCGCCAGGGGGCGACGATGAGCGGCTTCGTCCCGGCGGCGTCGACCGCCGAGCGCAGGGACGCGGCGATGCCGGAGCGTTCGGCGTCGAGCCCGCCGTCGGGGACCCGCAGGACCTCGTGGGCGACCTCGGTGCCGAGCCGGGTGACGGCCTCGATGAACTCCGCCTCCCGGCGTGGAGCGAGCTCCTCCGGGGTGGCGGTCGGCGAATCGGGGTGCGAGCGCTCGCCGAGCGTGACCAGGAGGACGGCGACGGGGATGCCGGCGGCTGCGGCTGCGGCGATCAGCCCGCCGGCGCCGAGCGACTCGTCGTCCGGATGGGGCGAGAGGACGACGAGGCCGGTCGTCTGCCGCCAACCGTCCCAGACGGGCAGGTCGAGCTCGTGCAGGCGCGTGCCCCAGGCGGCTGCTGAGGTGCCGGGGTCGCGGTGGTCGAAGGCGGGCATCAGTCGGCCTCCACCAGCATGCGGCCGTAGCGCGCGAGGTCGCGATCGCCGTGGTCCTGCTGTACGTACAGCTCGAGGTCGGACATGCGCTCCAGGTAGGCCGGTTCCGCGGTGAGCGGGCCGGGTCCGAGTGCCCCGAGGACGCCGGAGCGGATCGCGTCCACCCTGGCCCTCACCGTCGACCGGACGCGCTGCGCGAGACGAGGACCGGCAGCGCCGTCGGCCAGGCCCCCTTCGATCGCCGCGGCCGCGTCCGCGATCGCCTGTTCCGCGATCGCGAGGTCGATGGCGGCGGATCCGAGGGTGCGGAGCAGGAGCTCGGCGTCAGGTCGTGCGCGTGCCGCGGTGAGCAACCGCTCGACGAGGGTGCTCGCGCCGCCCCACCAGCAGGCCGCGACGCCGATGCCGCCCCAGGAGAATCCGGGGCGCCGGAGGTACCAGCCGTCATCGCCGACGGGTGCTGCGGGAACGACGTCGAAGCCGACGGGGGCGCTGGGGACGAGCGGCATTCCGCGGGCGAGCCAGGCGCTGTCGTCGGTCGTGACGCCGGGGGCGGCGAGCGAAACCGCGAAGAGTCGCCGCTCGTTCAGGCCGGTGTGGGCGGTGACGAGGGCGTCGCTGAGGCTCGAGGCGAGCGAGCACCACGGCTTCGTCCCGCTGAGGATCCAGCCGTCGTCGACGCGGACGGCGTCGAGCCGGACACCGGGCGCCTCGGCCGCGAAGACCCCCCACGTGGACTCCGGTGACGGGTCGAGCTCCGCCTGGCGCAGGATGGCGAGCGCGTCGAGGTGCGGTTCCACGACGCGGGCGAGCGTGACGTCGACGGCGGCGATCGCTCCGAGGCCTGCGAAGACGCGCCCCGCGGTGTGCTGTTCGAGCGGACCGACGAGCTCGACCGCCTGTCGGGTGAATGCGAGCCGCGATGCGAGATCGGTGATCGAGCCCGCCGCCGCAGCGTCGAGGGCCGGGAGGTCGAGCGTGGTGCCGCTGGTCGGCCAGGCGGTCGACTGCAGACGGATCATGCGATCCGGTTCTGGTGTCGGGGTTCCATCGGTGCGCGCATGCGACCTCCTCGCGTCGTCGATGCGTCCAGTTTCGCACCACTCCGGGCCACATCCCGCGGCTGGACCCGGGCGATCGTCCCTGATAGGGCGATCACCCGGATCTGGCGAGCGCGACGGGCCGATCCGCGGGGCGACCGGACGCCGTGCGAGGCGCCCGCGGGATCAGTCGCGGAAGAGGGCGCTGTACGCGTTGATCGCCGGTTGCCCGCCCAGGTGCGCGTAGAGCACGTTGCTCGACGCCGGGATGTCACCGCTCGTCACGAGGTCAATGAGCCCCGCCATCGACTTCCCCTCGTAGACCGGGTCGATGATGACGCCCTCGAGTCGTCCCGTCAGCCGGATCGCCTCCATCGTCGACTCCACCGGGATCCCGTAGAGGTCGCCGGCCCAGCCCTCGAGCACGGTGATCTCGTCGTCGCGCAGCTCGCGGTCGAGCCCGATGAGCGCAGCCGTGTTGCGGGCGATGCGCGCCACCTGGTCGCGGGTCTCCTGGATCTTCGCGGAGGCGTCGATCCCGATGACCCGGCGGGGTCGATCCTGGCCGGCGAACCCGGCGATCATGCCCGCGTGCGTCGATCCGGTGACGCTGCAGACCACGATGGTGTCGAAGAACACGCCCAGCTCGCGCTCCTGCTGCTCGACCTCGGCGGCCCAGTTCGCGAACCCGAGCCCGCCGAGTCGATGGTCCGACGCACCCGCCGGGATCGCGTACGGGACGCCTCCGCGCTCGCGCACGTCGTCGAGGGCGCGCTCCCAGCTCGACTTGAAGCCGATACCGAAGCCGGCGGGGTCGAGGCGCACCTCGGCGCCCATGATCCGCGACAGCATGATGTTGCCGACGCGGTCGTTGACGGAGTCCGGCCAGTCCACCCAGTTCTCCTGCACGAGCACCGCCCGCATGCCGAGCTTCGCCGCGACCGCCGCGACCTGGCGCGTGTGGTTCGACTGGTACCCGCCGATCGACACGAGGGTGTCGGCCCCCTGGGCGATGGCCTCGGGGATGAGGTACTCCAGCTTGCGGGTCTTGTTGCCGCCGTAGGCGAGACCACTGTTGACGTCCTCGCGCTTGGCCCAGATCGTCGCGCCACCGAGGTGGGCGGTCAGACGGTTGAGCTCGTGAACGGGGCTCGGCCCGAAGGTGAGCGGGTAGCGGGCGAAGTCGCTGAGGGACATGGTGCTCCTGGAGGTCGGTGGTGCGGCGGGCGTGCAGGTGGCGGTGCGATGCGATGCGGCTGTTCAGTTCGGCAGGTGATGCCCGCGACGGGCTGTTCCGAGGACCGAGTTCCTCAGTCCTCGTCGAGGTGGGCGACGACGAGGTCGGCGAGCGTCGTCCAGTTGCCCCGGACGAGTGCGGCGGCGGCGTCGACGTCACCCTCGGCGCACCGTTCGACGAGCGCGTCGTGCTGCGCGATCGAGCCCCGGGCGGCGACGGAGGAGAACCGGAGGCGTTCGACCCGGCGCAGCAGGGGCGTGACGGCTTCGAGCGCGTCGCGGACGAAGGGGTTGCCGGCGACGTCGACGGCCACGGCGTGGAACGCGTCGTCCGCCTCGAGCGCTGCATCGGTGTCGTCCCGCTGCAGGGCGGCCTCGAAGTCTCGGTTGGCCGCGCGCATGCGGTCGAGGTCGGCGTCGGTCAGGTGCGGCACCGCCTCGCGGACGGCGAGTTCGTGCATGGCCGCGGCGACGGCCTGTGCCTGCAACGTCGCCCGCGTGTCGAGTGGCGCGACCACGGTCGACCGGCCGGGTTTCGCGATCACGAGCCCACTGCGTGCCAGCCGGAGGATCGCCTCCCGGATGGGCGTCCGGCTCACGCCGAGCCAGCGTTCGAGGTCCGTGTCGACGAGCTTCTCCCCCGGCGTGAAGGTGCCGTCGACGATCGCGTTCCGCAGGGAGCGATAGACGTCGTCCCTGAGCAGGGCTCGGCGGTGCGGCTGGGCGGTTGCGGGAGCGGGCATGCAATATATTGCACATCGCGGGCCGCAGAAGTCAAGGATCCAATCGCCTCCCGCCGACGACGGAGTCCCCGACATCCGACCGAAGTGGGACATTCGTCCTACTTGTCCCCCAGATGGCGGATTGTCGCACCACTGAAAGCAGGCCACGATGGTCGGCGGGGAAAGAGGTGCGCGTGATGCAACGGGGGGATGAACCGGTGACGGTCCGACCGCATCCCCGCATCCTGTTCAGCACCGTCCTGAGTGCCGCCATCGTCATCCTGCCCGTCTGGGGCGTCTCGCTCTGGCTCGTCGGGCCCGGGCCGAGCATGGAGCACACCTGGGTGGTCACCTTCGGCATCGTCGGCCTGGTCGCCCTGCCCGTGCTCGCGATCCTCTCGCGTCGCCAACGCATCGTCGTGTGCCACGACGGCTTCATCGAGCAACCCGTCCTCGGACGCCGACGGTTCGTCCCTCGTGAGACGATCGGCCGCAGCCTGCTGTTCGAGTTCGGTGGTCGCGGCCAGCGGACGAGTGCACAGTTCTTCGTCTGCGACACGGAGAACCTGCCCCTGCTCCGCATGCGCAGCAGCCGCTGGGGCAACGACAGCATCGCGGCCGTCGTCGCCGCCTACGAGGGTCCGGTGGAGCGGCCTCGGCAGCCGGTGTCACTCGACGACCTCCGGGAGGACCATCCCGGTCTCCTCACGCCGCTCGAGCGCCTGCGGTGGGCGCGCGCCGAACTGCTCTAGCCCGCGCCCGCGGATCGCCTTGCGTCAGAGCGCCTTCGCGTACCAGTGCGCGCCAGGATCGCCGTCGACGCGGGTGAAGCCCGTCCGCTCGTAGAACCGCTGTGCGCCCGTGTTCGAGACGCCGACCCCGAGGTGGACCCCCGGCACACCGCGTTCCGCGAGCAGACCGCAGAACGCGTCGATGAGCCGCCTCCCGAGCCCCATCCCCTGCGTCTCGGGGAGGAGGTCGATGTGCAGATGCGCCGGGTACTGCGCGAGGAGCTCCGGCGCCAGGCCGATCCGTTCCGTGGCCGAGCGGACGATCCCACGCTCCTGCTCGGAGGCGGCACCGGACGATGCGGCGGTCTCATACTTCCCGACGACCGTCGGCCACCAGCGTTCGACGAACCACCGGTCGAAGGCGACGGTGTCCGCCGTCCCGAGGATGTAGCCGATCGGGCCGGCACCCGCGTCGACAAGGAGCGCCAGCTCCGGCTCGTGGTCGACGTAGGGCAGCGCGTAGACGTCCGGCAGCAGCTCGTCCGTGCTGAAGTGCCCGGTCGCGTCCGCCCCGGAGTCGCCGGTCCGGGTGCAGATCGTCGCGACGGCGGAACGGTCGGTGGGGCGGTAGGCGCGGATCTCGGTCACCGCGCCAGCCTAGACCCCGGCCCGGCTGTCTAGGCTGGCTCCCATGGAGTGGCGAGCGGGGACGGTCGACGCCGCCGTCGAGCAGTGGGTACTCGTCCGCGACGGCGACCCGATCGTCACGGCGTCGAGCCATCTGCTCCCGGTGACGCACCGCGGTCGATCGGCGATGCTCAAGGTCCCCCTCGTCCACGAGGAGGCGCTCGGTGGGCGGCTCCTCGCCGCCTGGCGTGGCGTCGGGTGTGCGGCGGTGTTCGCCGCCGACGAGCACTCGGTCGTCCTGGAACGCGCGGTGGGCGGGCGCGACCTCACCTCGCTGACCCGGGCGGGTGACGACCTCGGCGCGATCGGGGTGCTCGGCTCGGTGCTCGGCGTCCTGCACGGGGCCGTCGCGGCTCCGGCGCCCGCTCTGACCACGGCGCACGACACGGGCGACGTCCTCACCGAGCTCCCCTCGCTCGACGAATGGTTCCGCGCGCTGCTGCTCACCGATGCTGCGGCACTCGGCGCACTGACCGACGATGCGGCGAGCGCCGCGTTCCTCCGTCGCGGGCGGATCCTCGCGCATCGCCTCCTCGACGACACGACGCCCGCCGACACGGTGGTCCTCCACGGCGACCTGCACCACGAGAACGTGCTCGAGTTCGCTCCCGGTGACTGGCGGGCGATCGATCCGAAGGGCATCGTCGGCCATCGGGTGTTCGACGCGGCGGCGATGCTCGCGAATCCGGACCGGGCGACGGCGCAGGACCCCTGGCACCTCGAGCAGCGGGTGGAGCTGCTGCGTCGTTCGCTCGGGGTCGACCGGAGCACGATCCTCGCGTGGTCGGTCGCCCGGTCCGCGCTGTCCGCCGTCTGGTCGCTCCAGGACGGGGTCGACGAGGATGCGCGGGACACCATCGCGGTGGGTCTCCTCGCGGAGCGCGCCCTCGGTGCCGCTCGCTGAGGGCCGGGTTCAGCGGCGGCGGCGCGTCCCGAAGATCCCCTCGACCACGCCGGTGAGGATCGAGCGCGTCGCCTTCGACCCGAGGATCTCCTCGAGCGGGCTCTTCGACGAACTCGACGTCGACCTCGTGGACGTCCGCCTCGTCGTCCCGGCAGTCTTCCGGAGGAGCCGTTCGTACTCGGCGTCCGCCTTCCGCTGGGCGGCGGCCTGCGCCTTGTCCGCCGCGGCCTGCTGTTTCGCGAGTTCGGCGGCGATGCGCTGACGTTCGAGCTCCGCCTCCGCGGCGAGGGCGGCCTGGTTCGCCTCCTCGAGCTTCGCGGTCAGGATCTCCCGCGCCGACTCCCGGTCGACGGGCGTCCCGTACCGCGCGAGGAGCGGTGACGCAGCGATGGTCGCGTCGATCGCGGCATCGGGTGTCGGCGACATGAGCCCCTCCGGCGCGCGCAGTCTCGTCCACGCGACCGGCGACGGTGCACCCTTCTCGTTCATCACCGTCACGACCGCCTCGCCGGTGCCGAGCGAGGTGAGCACCTCGCCGAGGTCGTACCCGGACGTCGGGTACGTCGACACCGTCGCCTTCAGGGCCTTCGCGTCGTCCGGGGTGAAGGCGCGGAGGGCGTGCTGCACCCGCGAACCGAGCTGCGCGAGCACCTCCCCCGGCACGTCCTTCGGCGTCTGCGTCACGAAGAAGATCCCGACGCCCTTCGAACGGATGAGCCGGACCGTCTGCGTGATCTGCGCGAGGAAGTCCTTCGACGCGTCACGGAAGAGCAGGTGCGCCTCGTCGAAGAAGAACACGAGCTTCGGTTTCTCGGGGTCGCCCACCTCGGGCAGGGTGTTGAAAAGGTCGGCGAGCAACCACATGAGGAACGTGGAGTAGAGCGCCGGCTGGTCCTGGACCCCGGGGACCTCCAGGAGGCTGACGATGCCCCGGCCGCTCGGGTCGAGGCGGATGAAGTCCGCGGTGTCGATCTCGGGTTCCCCGAAGAAGACGTCGGCGCCCTGGTCGGCGAAGGTGATGAGTTCGCGCAGGATCACCCCGACGGTCGCGCCCGACAGCCCACCGAGGTCCTTCAGCTCGCTCTTGCCGCCGTCGCTCGCGAGATAGGTGAGGACGGCGCGCAGGTCGCTGAGGTCGAGGAGCGGGAGGCCGGCCTGATCGGCGTAGTGGAAGACGAGACCGAGGCTCGACTCCTGGGTGGCGTTCAGCCCGAGGACCTTGCTCAGCAGCAGCGGGCCGAAGGCGGCGATGGTCGCCCGGATGGGGACGCCCTTGCCCACCCCGCCGAGCGCGAAGTACTCCGTGGGCGTGGCGGCCGGGGTCCAGTCCTGGCCGATGCCGCGCGTGCGGTCGAGCAGTTTGGGGCTCGACTCCCCCGGTGTCGCGATGCCGGAGAGGTCGCCCTTGATGTCGGCGGCGAACACCGGGACGCCCGCGGCGGAGAGCTGCTCGACGAGCCCCTGGAGAGTGCGGGTCTTGCCGGTGCCGGTGGCGCCGGCGACGAGGCCGTGCCGGTTCATGACACTGAGGGGGATGCGGACCTGCACGCCCGGAAGCGGATCTCCGTTGACCAGCGCACCCATCTCGAGCGCCGGGCCGTGCACGACGTAGCCGTCGCGGATCCGCACCACGTCGTCGAGACCGAGGGGGCCTGGGCCGATCGTGTCGGTGGTGAGCGCATCGGCGGGGAGCGCATCGGTGGCGAGCGGTTCAGCAGTCGCCGCGACCGGCTCCGACGAGACGACGGTGGTGGGCGCCTCGCCCGGAGCGCTGGCCGGAGCAGTGCCCGGTGCCCGGCCCGACGCCGTGATCCCGGCTCCGGCGAGCGCCGCTGCCGCTTCGGCGGCCTTCACCTTCGCCGCGGCGAGCGCCGCCTGCGCCTGGGCCGCTTCGAGTTCGGCCTGGGCCTGCTCGGCGGCAGCCTGGAGTGCGGCGATCTGCGGGTCGGATGCTGCATCACTGGGCGTCATGTGCCGAGCCTAGCGACGCGCTCCCCACCGGTCGAGGGGTCGCGTGAGGGCGGAACGGCCGCACCGCTCACCACTGTTCGCGCGTGCGCTCCTGGTCGACGACGGCGGCCAGGTCGGACAGTCGACGGAGTCCGGCGAGTGGCTGCGCCATGCGTGTGTTGTGTCGGATGCGCGGTTCGACGCGGTCGAGGAAGGCCCAGTACCCGGCGGTGAACGGACAGGCGTCGTCGCCCAACCGCACCTTCGGGTTGAAGACGCAACCCCCGCAGTAGTCGGACATCTTGTCGATGTACGCACCACCTGACGCGTATGGCTTCGTCGCGACGATCCCGCCGTCCGCGTGCTGCGACATCCCGATCACGTTCGCCGGCATGACCCAGGGGGTGCCGTCGACGAACATGTCGATGAACCAGTCGTTGAGCGCGACCGGGTCGTACCCGTGCTGCAGGGCCCAGTTGCCGAGCACCATGAGCCGCTGGATGTGGTGCGCCCACCCGTGGCGGCGCATGCCGTCGATCGTCTCGCGGAGGCAGTTCGACTGGATGGCGGCGGCGTCGAGTTCGCGGAACTGACGTGGGAGCGGCTCGTGCGCTCCGAGGGCGTTGTGGCTCGTGCGGTACGGCTCGCCGAGGTGCCAGTAGAGGTGCCAGACGTAGTCGCGCCAGCCGATGATCTGTCGGGTGAAGCCCTCGACGCTCGCCAGGGGTGCGCGACCGGCGTGGTACTCCGCGACCACGGTCTCGACGGCATCACGCGGGTCGAGCAGGCCGAGGTTGAGCGGCGCGCTCAGCAGGGAGTGCGCCATCGTCCAGTCGCCGCCGAGCATGGCGTCCTCGAACGGCCCGAAGTCGCCGAGCCTCGTCTCGATGAAGTCCGCGAGCGCCGCCTCCGCCTCGGCCGCGGTGGCCGCGAAGCGTCGGGGTCCGTCGTCGCCGACCAGCTGGACCAGCCCGTCGCGCTGCCACCGGTCGAGGTCCTCCCGGACTTCCGCGTCGATGTCGTCCTCCGCCGGCCAGAACGGCTCGGGCAGGCCGAGCCGGGCGGCGCCCTTCGGCGGCGGGTTCCGGTTGTCGTGGTCGTAGTTCCAGCGTCCACCCTCGGGCTGATCGCCGCGCATGAGGATGCCGGTGCGCTCACGGACGGTGCGGTAGAAGTCCTCGAGGAGGAGCCGCTTGCCGTCCCGCGTCGACGCCCACGCTGCGAAGTCCTGCTCCGCGGTCACGAAGCCGCGACTCGGCAGCACCCGGAGACCGCGCTCACGGACGAAGCGCCGAGCCGTCCACGAGGGCGGATCGATCACCTCGAGGTCCGCACCGACGTCGATGACGTCCTCGTACCGGTCGACCTGGTGGAACTCGGCCCGGTCGCCGAGCTCGGCGGCCCGATGCCGGATCGCCGAGAGGAAGAGGTGGGCCTTCGCCCGGTGCATCGGTCGCTTGGTGAAGGTCGACCGCGACTCGACGAGCAGCATCGGCCCGCCGTCGTCGAACGCCGGGCCCAGTTGCCCGGTGAGGATCCACCGACGGCGAGCGGGAGCAGCTGCATCGTCGTGCTCGGCGACGCTCCGACCGGTGGTGTCCATCGCCTCAGGGTACGCGGGACGACGGACACCACCGGGGGCTTGCCGAGCCGGTCGGGCTCTGCTGCCGGCCCGGCCGGCCCGGCTCAGCTCAGCTCAGCTCGGCTCGGCTCGGCTCGGCTCGGCTCAGAGGGTCGCGGCGAACGGGTCCCAGTCCTCGGCCACGAGCGGCACCGGTGCGACCCGGCTCTCCACGTCGACGGTCTGACCGGACACCACGGACTCGTCGATCGAGACGAGCGTGTCGAGCACGTGGTATCCGAGCGCGCCCGAGGCGAGCGGCTGACCGCCCGAGCGGATGGCGCGCGCGAGGTCGAGGACGCCTGTCCCCCGGCCGGCGAGCACCCCCTCGGTCGGCACGACCTCCCACTCCGGTTCCTGCTGCATGCGCTCCATCGGTGCCGCACGGGTGATCCGCACCTCACCGGTGAACATGTTGGGGTCGGGGATCACGAGGGTCCCCTCCGTACCGGTGATCTCGACGACGCCCATCTTGGCGAGCGGTGACTCGAAGCTGAACACGCTCTGGCTCACCCCGCCGTCGACGAAGCGGGCGATCGCGCTGACGTGCGTCGGCACCTCGACGGCGAACTCCGTACCGACCCGATCGCCCTGCTGGATCGTGCGCGTCGCCCGCCCGCGGGATCCCGCGGCGGAGACCGACGCGACCGAACCGAACACCTGCACGAGCGTCGTGAGGTAGTACGGGCCCATGTCGAACAGGGGTCCGCCGCCCTTCGCGAACAGGAACTCGGGGTTCGGGTGGAAGATGTCCGGGCCCGCGTACTGCATGACGGTCTGCGCCGTGAGCGGCTGCCCGATGTCACCCCGGGCGATCGCGCGACGCGCGGACTGCACGCCGGGCCCGAGCACGGTGTCGGGGGCGATGCCGACGAGGAGGCCGGCCGCGTCCGCCTGCCCGAGGAGTGCCAGGCCGCTCGCCCGGTCCACACTGATCGGCTTCTCGGTCCAGACGTGCTTGCCCGCGGCGATCACCTGGGAGGCGACCTGCGCGTGGACGGCCGGGATCGTGAGGTTGACGACGAGCTCGACGTCCGGATGGGCGATGACGTCGGCGGCGGTCCCCCAGGCGCCGACGCCCCACTTCTCGGCCTGCGCCTTCGCGCGGTCGACGTCGAGGTCGCCGAGGATGACGACGGTCACGTCGAGAAACGCGGTGAGGTGCTCGAGGTAGGTGTCGCTGATCATGCCGGTGCCGACGAACCCGACGCCGACGGGGCCGCTGCCCTGCGCTGCGCGGGTCCGCGTGCCAGGTGCCGCCGCGGGCATCGTGCCGTCCGCTGCCGCGGGCATCAGCGGGCCACCGCTTCGGTCGAGACGAGCTGCTCGGCGACGAGCGCGTCCACGCTCGCCTGGATGCCGTCGAAGATGTCGCCGGCGCCGTAGTGGTCGAACTCGATGATGGCGAAGCGGGCCGATGGTGCCGCAGCGAGGGATTCGCGCAGCGGCACCTCACCCTGCCCGAACGGGCGCTGGTCGAGGCTCGTCGGCGCGAACGGTGCGGCCCCCGGTGCGAAGGGGTCCGCGGGGAGCAGACCGTCCTTCACGTGGAGCGCCTGCACCCGGTCGCCGAGCCGGGCGAGCAGCGCCGGGACGTCCTGCCCGGCGGTCGCCGCCCAGAACAGGTCGACCTCGAGCGCGACATCGTCACGCAACTGCTCGGCGAAGACCTCGAACGCGCTCCGGCCGCCGAAGGACGCGACGAACTCCTGCGAGTGGTTGTGGTACCCGACCCGGAGCCCGTGGTCGGCTGCGCGCTCCGCGGCGGCGTTCAGGCGCGCGGCGGTGTCCGCGACCGCGGCCTCGTCGAGCCAGCGGTCGGGGCTCACGAAGGAGTCGATGACGATCTCGAGGCCGAGCGCCGTTGCGGCGGCGAAGACGTCCTCCTGCGAGGAGACCGGCATCACCTGGTCGCCGAACCGGATCTCGTCGGAGAGGAGGGTGGCGTGCCCGGTGCGGGCCGCGAGCCCGTGGCGGTCGAACGCCTCGCGGAGCTCGGGCGCCCGGGAGACGAAGTCGAAGGCCTCGACCTCGCGGAGGCCCATCCCGGCCAGCCGGGCGAGCGCGGCGTCGAGTCCGTGGTCGAGGTGCTCCTTGATGCTGTAGAGCTGCACGGAGAGCGCTGGTGCGGTCATGGTGTTGCCGTCCGTTCCGACGCCGACGTTGGCGTCTGTGGTGATGGTGGTGGTGTCGCAGGTGTGGTGTCGCGGGAGTGGTGTCGCGGGGCAGGCTGGTGGCGGTCGCTCAGCCGCGGGTCGCGATGGACCCGGTCACCGTGCCGTCGGCGTTGCGGATCATGCGGTGCCGGACCGGGAGGATCGTCAGCGCGCCGAGGACGCAGATGACGCCGGCGCCCCAGAACAGCGCCGTGTAGTTGTTGCCGAGCCCGCCCAGCCCGAGCAGGACCGCGCCGACGGCTCCGGCGAGCGACTGCGGCAGGGCGTTCGCGATGTTCAGCACCCCGAGGTCCTTTGCCGCGTCGTCGGGGTTCGGGAGCACGTCCACGACGAGTGCTGTGTCGACCGCCACGTACACGCCGTACGCCGCGCCCATGATCGCCTCGACCACGTAGAACATCGGGACCGTCGTCGTGTGGGCCAGCAGCACGAGCCCCAGCGCGAAGACGACCGTCGAGCCGATGACGAAGACCTTGCGGTTGAGCATGCGGTCGGAGAGCCAACCGCCGACCTTCGCGAGCACGACGAGCGCGATCGTGTAGATGAGGACACCCAGGGTCAGGGTGTTGACCGCCTCCTGCTCGGTCAGCCCGACCTCCTCCTGCAGGAAGAACAGCCGGAACGCGACGAAGAGGAAGGACGCGAGCGTCAGCAGGAATCGCGAGAGCCAGACCCAACCGAAGTCGGGGTGCTTGAGCGGGTTCACCCAGAAGGTGAAGAGCAGTCCCTTCCACCCGCCGACGTCCGGACGCTTGGTGATGGGGCGGTCGGGCAGGACGAAGCAGTAGAGCCAGACGGTGATGAGCGCGAAGACGGCGGGTGCGACGAAGAGGAGCACCATGTTCGTGACGAACCAGCTGGCGACGAACGCTGCGGCGAGGATGCCGAGGTTCTGCATGACGCCGACGTTCGCCGAGACGCTGCCGCGCTGCTCAGGCGGCACCTGGTCGGCGATCGTGGTGAGCAGCGGGCCGAGGATGGCGTTGCCCGTGAGCTGCGCGAGGCACCAGCCGACGATGAGCACCGGCACGCTGGGCGCGAGCGCGACGATGGTGAGCGAGACGACGAAGCCGATCGCACCGAGGAACATCCACGGACGACGACGGCCGAAGCGCGAGAGCGTCAGGTCGGAGAGGCGGCCGATGACCGGGTTCGCGACGAGGGCGAACAGGGCGGCGATCGAGAGGACGTTGCCGTTGACGACGGCGGCCTGATCGCCCGGGACGAGCTGCTGCGTCTTCAGCGCGAGGCTGACCGTGACCGGCGCGAGCAAGGCGACGAACAGGCCGAACTGGGCGAGGGCCATCGTGCTGACGACCCGCTTCGACGCCCGCTCCGTGGGGCCGCTCGGGCCGGTGACGAGGCTGATGTAGGGGCCGCTCGAGGCTCGCTGGCCGGTGGGTTTGGGGCCGCGGGGGGTGGTGGACATCCGGATTCCTCTCAACGCTGAGCTGCGGACCGGCTCTGGTCCACGGATGGTGCGGTGCTGGCGCGATCGCGGTAAACCGATCACTGCACGGCTTTGAGTATATCCACGAAACCCGAGTGGTCAATAGGTTTTCACGGATCCACCCGACACCCGTGGTGGAGCGCCGGCGCGGTGCGCTGACGCGAGCGCGGGTCATGGAGGTGAGCGCGCCCCTCCGGAGAGCCGCGCTCGCGCAGGTGGGGTGCGCTCGCGTCAGCGCACCGCGCCAGCGTCGTCCCGAACACTCACGCGCCGGAGCCCCGCGCTCGCGTCAGCGCACCGCGTCGGCGTCGTCCCGGACGAGGAGGTGCCAGGCGCGCTCGAGGTCGCCACCCATGTCGATCGACGGATCGAGACTCCACTGCACCTGCAGCCCGTCCGCGATGGCGATCATGATCCGCGCCACGTGTTCGGCATCGAGCTCCGCCCGCACGACGCCCTCCGCCTGTCGCTCACGCACGACCTCGACGAGACTCCGCCGCACCCCCGCGACGTGCTCGACGAAGAACTCCCTGGCCGGGTGGGCCGGGTCACCCGCCGCGGCGGCCATCGTGAGGTAGAGCTCCACGAGTCCCGGGACGTCGCTGTTGTGCCGCATGACGGCCACGAGCCCCTCGATCGCGTCCTGCGAGCCGGTCGCCGCGAACTCCTCCGAGTCGACGGCGTCGCGGACCCGCAGGATCGCGGCGAACAGGTGCTCCTTGGACGCGAAGTAGTGCATGAGCCCGGGCAGGCTGACCCCGACCTCGCGGGCGACCTCACGCAACGACGTGCCCCGATACCCCTCGCGCGCGAAGACCGCGAGGGCCACGCGCAGGATCTCCTCACGCCGCGCGACGCCCTTCGCGTAGGATCCCCGAGCCGTCATGTGCTGATTGTAGGGCTGCACGACGAGGGCGACGAGGGGGTTCCCCACTCGTCGCCCCGGTGCCCGGAACGCGTCAGGCGCCGAGCGCGACCGCGGTCCACGACACCGGCGGCAGCGTGATCGTCAGGGTGCCGCCGGCGAGGACGGCGCTCTCGTTGGCGACGAGGCCGACGCGCTCGCGGTCGTCGATCGTGTTCTTCGCGTACACGTCGTCGTCATGGATGCCGTTCGCCTCGACGACCGAACCGACGCCGAGGGCCGAGACGTCGACCGTCACCGTGATCGCCTCGTCCTGGCTGCGGTTCACGAGGAAGACGGCAGCGGTCCCCGCGTCGGCGTCGTAGGTGGCGACCGAGTCGACGAGCGGTGCGTCGCCGTGCACCTTCGTGGCGTAGCTGGCGACCTCGATGCGCGGTGCGATGACCACACCGGCGGCGAGCCGGCTCGTGACCGAGAACGGGAAGAAGGTGGTCTGCCGCCACGCCTCCCCGCCCGGCTCCGTCATGATCGGGGCGATGACGTTCACGAGCTGCGCGAGGCTCGCCGAACCCACCCGGTCGCTGTGCTTCAGCAGCGTGATGAGCAGGTTGCCGAACACGACCGCGTCGGCGACGGAGTACAGGTCCTCGATGAGCCGGGGCGCGTAGGCCCACTCCTCGATCGTGCCCTCGATGGCGTTCCACTCGTCGAGGTACCAGACGTTCCACTCGTCGAAGGAGAGCTGGATCTGCTTGTCGGAGTGGCGCTTGTGCTGCACGTGGTCGGCGGCCGCGACGACGGTGCGGATGAAGTACTCCATGTTGAGCGAGGAGGCGAGGAACGAGCCGAGGTCGCCGTCGCGCTCCTGGTAGTAGGCGTGGCAGGAGATGTAGTCCACCGAGTCGAAGCTGTGCTCGAGGACGGTGCGCTCCCAGTCGCCGAAGGTCGGCATGGAGGAGCTGGACGAGCCGCAGACGACGAGCTCGAGCTTCGGGTCCACCATCTTCATCGCCGACGCCGTGCGGGCGGCGAGCTTGCCGTAGTCGTCGGCGGACATCGCGCCGACCTGCCACGGGCCGTCCATCTCGTTGCCGAGGCACCACATGCGGATGCCGTAGGGCTCCGGGGCGCCGTTGGCGATGCGTTGATCCGACAGGGCCGTGCCGCTCGGGTGGTTCGTGTACTCGAGGAGGTCGAGCGCCTCGAGCACCCCGCGGGTGCCGAGGTTGACGGCCATCATCATCTCGCTGCCGGTGAGCTTGCACCAGCTGGCGAACTCGTCGACGCCCACCTGGTTGGTCTCGAGCGAGTGCCAGGCGAGGTCACGACGCACAGGCCGGTCCTCGCGAGGACCGACGCCGTCCTCCCAACGGTAGCCGGAGACGAAGTTGCCGCCCGGGTAGCGGATGGTGCTCGTGCCGAGTTCCTTGACGAGCTCCACGACGTCGCCGCGGAAGCCGTCGGCGTCAGCCGTGGGGTGGCCGGGCTCGTAGATGCCGTCGTAGACACACCGACCGAGGTGCTCGACGAACGAGCCGAAGATCCGGCGGTTGACGGGGGCGACCGTGGCGTTCGGGTCGATCGCGAGGCGTGCGGTGACCATGGGCGGTCCTTTCGATGGACGTCGTCGTCGTTTTCCAACGTTGAAGGTAAACGTTGTAATTGCAGTCTGCCCGCGGGTCCCCGGGCTGTCAAGCACGACGATGCACGCCGGAGCGGGAGGTCGTCAGTGGGTGGTCGACTCGCGTTGGACGAGCTGGAAGTCGGCGTACACCCGGCGAGCGGGCCGTGCGTCGTCGTCGGCCGATTCGATGCGCTCCACCAGGAGGTCGACGGCGGTGGACGCGATCTGCTCGCGGCCGGGCGCGATCGTGGACAGCGACGGCAGGGAGTACCGGCCCTCGTCGATGTCGTCGAAGCCGATGACGGCGACCTCCTCCGGCATGCGGATCCCGCGCTCGGCGAGGACCCGGATCGCTCCGAGGGCGAGGGCGTCGTTGAACGCCACGATCCCGTCGAACCGCAGGCCCTCGTCGAGCATCTCCCGCATCGCGACCGCACCGTCGAAGCGGTGCCAGACCGCGACGTCGCGCACGAGCTCGGGGACGACCGGCAGACCGGCGGCCTCGAGTGCGGCGCGATAGCCGGCGAAGCGGAGACTGGCCGAGCTGACCAGGTCGCCGCGGTGGGCGCCGAACGCGACGACCCGCCGACACCCGATCGACAGCAGGTGCTCCGTCGCGGCCCGGGCCCCCTCGGTGTTGCGCATGGTGACGTGGTCGTTGGGCGCGTTGAAGATCCGCTCCCCCAGCAGCACCATCGGGATGGAGACGTCCTCGATGACCGCCAGGTCGTCGTCGCTCAGCTGCAACGCGCTGTAGAGGACACCGTCGACGGCCCGCAGCCGAGCTCCGCGCAGCAGGTCCGCCTCGCGCGCCAGGTCTCCACCGCTCTGCTCGATGAGGAGGGACAGGCCGCGACGGGCGGCCGCGCGCATGACGGCATCGGCGAGCTCGGCGAAGTAGGCGTTGCGGAGGTCGGGGACGATGAGGCTGATCACGCCGGAGCGACCGGAGCGGAGACCACGGGCGGAGAGGTTCGGCCGGTAGCCGAGTTCCGCGATCGCGGCGAGCACCCGCTCCTTGGTCGCCGCCTTGATGTGCGGGTAGTCGTTGACGACGTTCGAGACGGTCTTGGCGGAGACACCGGCGAGCTTCGCCACGTCGTGCAGGGTGGTCGCCATGATCCTCCTCGGCGGCGGCCGCATCGGCCGCTCGGTACGCACTCTACAACGTTGAAGGGATCGCGCTCCGGCCGCCGGCCGCGTCCGTCGCGGACGTCGTCGCCCCGCCCCTCGGCGCCGTCGACTCCCGCGGCACCACACGGAAGCCACTGACGACCGCGCGCGGCGCCTGCGGCTCGCCCGTCTCACCGATCCGCTCGATGAGCAGCTCGACCGCCCGCTCGGCGATCTCCTCGCGGCCGATGTCGACCGTGGACAGGGCCGGCAGGGCGTAGCGCGTCTCGTCGAGGTCGTCGAACCCGATGATCGCGACGTCCTCGGGGATCCGCCGCCCGGCGTCCTGCAGCACCCGCATCGCGCCGAGCGCCATCGCGTCGTTGAACGCCACGACCCCGTCGAACGGGATCCCCGAGGCGATGACCTCACGCATCGCGTTCGCGCCGTCGCTCCGGTGCCAGCTGACGACCGTGCTCACGTAGTCCGGGTCGGCCTCGATGCCCGCCGCGGCGAGCGCCTCCCGGTACCCCTGCAGTCGCAGCTCCGCGGGCCCGAGGGTGTCGTGGGGGTCGGTGCCGAGGGCGACGATCCGGCGCCGCCCCAGGGCGAGCAGGTGTTCGGTCGCCGCGCGGGCGCCGTCGACGTTCGCCATGGTCACGTGGTCGCGCTCGCCGTCGAAGACCTGCTCGCCGAGCACCACCATGGGCCCGTCGGGGAGGAGGGCGCTGTCCTCGCGGTCGAGGCTGAGCGGGCTGTAGAGGATGCCGTCGACGAGCTGCATGCGGGGGCCGCGGAGGATCTCGAGTTCGACGTCGCGACCACCGGCGACCTGCTCGATGAGGACCGAGAGCCCGCGCGCCCGCGCCTGGCGCATGACCGCATCCGCGAGTTCGGCGAAGTAGGCGTTGCGGAGGTCGGGGATGATGAGGCTGATGACGCCCGAGCGACCGGAACGCAGGCTGCGGGCGGAGAGGTTCGGTCGGTAGCCGAGTTCGGCGATCGCCTGCTCCACCTTGGAGCGGGTCGCGTCGCTGACGTAGGGGTAGTCGTTGACGACGTTCGAGACGGTCTTGATGGAGACACCGGCGCGCGCGGCGACGTCATGCATCGTGATCGACACGCGTCTCCTCCCGGCCCGGCTCAGCTGTCAGCAGACTACCCGTCCGGCGTCACCCCCGGCGTGACCCGCCTGGGGATGGTGGCCTTCGCCAGCGCGGTGCGCTGGACCGAGCGCGGGCCTGTGGGGTGAGCGCGACCCTCCGGAGGGGTGCGCTCACGCCGGAGCCACGCGCTCGCGCCGGTGCGGTCGGTTTCGGGCCGGCGCACCGCGCTGACCCGACCGCGAGCTGGCCGAGTCGGGGTCCGTCAGGCTTCAGCCAATGGGACGCGCTTCTTCGGTTCCGCCGACATCCGTTGGAGCAGCGGGACCGCGACGATGAGCGCGACGCCGGCGCCGAGGAGGAGCCCGCCGACGGTGTCGCTCACCCAGTGGGCGCCGAGGTAGGTGCGTGACAGCATCATGAGCAGCGTGTAGGCGACCCCGATCAGCCACACCCACACGCGCGGGAAGATGATCCCGAACGCGACCGCGATGGTCGCCGCGTTGGCGCTGTGGCCGGAGGGGAACGACCCGAAGTCCGCGTGCACGAGGATGTCCTCGGGCCTCGACCGCCCGACGATGTTCTTGATGACCTGCACGGCCCCGGCGCTCAGCGCGGAGACGAGTCCGAAGTACAACGCGGCCCAGGGGCGACGCAGCAGCAGGAGCACGGCGATCCCGAGCAGCGGCACGACGAAGATCGCGACGACGCCGCCGCCCAACCAGTTCATGACGAGCGCTGC
The DNA here is from genome assembly GCF_030209365.1 of Plantibacter sp. ME-Dv--P-095. NCBI lineage: Bacteria > Bacillati > Actinomycetota > Actinomycetes > Micrococcales > Microbacteriaceae > Plantibacter > Plantibacter sp. ME-Dv--P-095. The sequence continues at coordinate 49,198 of NZ_JARVSB010000010.1, read as the reverse complement.
TTGGACAAGCCACGGGGAACGCTCCTCGAGCACCTCCTGCATCCACTCCTCGTCGAACCCGAACGGGGCGTTCGGCCCGCGCTGGAAGAGGAGGACGCCGAGCAGGAGGACGAGCACCACGGCGATCGCACCGCTGATGAGCGGCCACCGGCGGGACACCTTCGCGGCGAGCTTCGGGTCGGGTCGGATCGACGACGGATCGGGGTCCATCGCGAGTGCACCCTGCTCGTCGAGCGTCGGCGGGACGCTCTCGTGGAGCTCCGGAGCCGGTCCGGCTGCGGGGTCGTCGTGGTCGTCAGGTGCCGTCATCGTCCCATCATGCCGTGTCGGGAATGGATCGCGCGGAGGCTTGCGCCCAGCGGATGGAGCCGCACGGACCCCGTGGTCCCGACGCGGACGCCGGCGCGGGCGATACTGGGACGATGACCGCCGACGACCCGACCGCACACCTCGCCGACGACGCCCGATGCCCGTGCCTCTCCGGCGAGACCTACGGCGCCTGCTGCGGACGGCTGCACCGCGGCGAGGCTGCGGCCGCCACGGCGGAGGCGCTCATGCGGTCACGCTTCTCGGCGTTCGCGGTCGGCGACGCCGGCTACCTCCTCCGCACGTGGCACCCGAGCACGAGACCGGCTGCGCTCGACCTCGACGACACGCTCCGCTGGTACCGACTCGACATCCTCGCCACGGCACGCGGCGGTCTGCTCGACACCGAGGGCATGGTCGAGTTCGTCGCGCACCACAAGGTCCCGGGCGTCCGCGGCTCCGCCGGGAGCCAGCACGAGCGGAGTCGGTTCTCGAAGGACACCGGCGTCTGGACCTACGTGGACGGCGTCGACCCCGGAGCCTGAGCCGCGCTCGTCGCCCGAGCCCACGGTCCAGCCGGGGACTCCAGCGCGGTGCGCTCGCGCGAGCACACCGGAACCGGCGTCAGCGCGGTGCGGTGACGCGAGCACACCCGGATCGGCGCCGGTGCGGGTCAGCGCGGTGAGCGCGGCCCTCCGGAGCACCGCGCTCGAGTCGTAGACCCGCGCTCGCGTCAGCGCACCGCGCTGGCGCAGCACAAGAGATGCGTCAGCCGGCGAGCGCCGGGACCTTCTTCGGCTGCACGATGAACCAGAGGGCGCAGACCGACACGACCGAGGTGGCGGCCATGACCGTGCCCATCGGGATCGCGGTGCCGATGCCGAACACCCCGACGATGGGCGAGATGATCCCGGCGAGACCGAAGTTGAGCGCGCCGAGGAGCGACGCCGCCGTTCCGGCCTCGTGTCCGTGGTTCGCCAGGGCGAGGACCTGGACCGCCGGGAATCCGAACCCGCAGGAGAGGATGAAGAAGAACAGGGGTACGAGCACCCCGAACAACCCGACGTCGGCCATGGTGAGCGCGACGATCGTCAGCGCGGAGATGAGCTGCACGATCGTGGTGCAGGCGAGGATCCACTGCGGACCGTACCAGCGCATGAGGCGCGAGGAGATCTGCACGCCGGCGACGATCCCGAGCGAGTTCACGGCGAACAGGAGCCCATACTCCTGCGCGTCGAAGTCGTAGACCTCCTGGAACAGGAACGAGGAGCTCGACAGGTAGGCGAAGAGCCCGGAGAAGCTCATGCCGCCGATGAGGGCGACACCGACGAAGACGCGGTCACTGAACACCGAACGGTAGCGGTCGCGTACGGTGCTGTGACCGGCGTCGCGACGCCGTGCCGGCGGCAGGGTCTCGACGATCCACAGCGACACCGCGACCACGACGAACAGGCCGTACGCGGCGAGGAAGACGAACAGCCCCCGCCAGTCGAGGACGAGCAACAACTGCGACCCGATGACCGGGGCGGCGATCGGCGCGAGGCCGTTGACGAGCGCCAGGCGCGACAGCATCCGCACGAGGGGCTTCCCGCCGAAGAGGTCGCGGACCATCGCCATCGCGACGACACCGCCGGCTGCGGCACCGGCACCCTGCAGGACCCGGAACACCATGAGCCAGCCGATGTCGGGTGCGAAGGCCGCACCGACCGAGGCTGCGATGTGGATGCTCGTCGCCAGGATGAGCGGCAGGCGACGACCGACCTTGTCGCTCCACGGCCCCATGAAGAGCTGCCCGACCGCGAAGCCGATGGTCGTGCCCGTGAGGGTCAACTGGATGAGGCTGACCGGGACGTCGAGATCCTGTTCGAGGATGGGGAACGCGGGCAGGTAGAGGTCGATCGTGAACGGGCCGAGCGCGGTGAGGGCGCCGAGCACGAGGATGTAGACGAGGCGCTGCCGGCCTGAGAGCGAGTCGCCCGGGTGGACGACGGTGATTCCTGCGGTGTGCACGGGTGTACGGATTCCTAGCGAGGTGTGGGTGGAGCGGGCGGCGGTGCGGGAGGCGGTGCGGAACCGATGTCGAATCGATTCGAGAACGAGGATCAAGGCTAGCAGCCGGTGGCACCGTTCCGCGACGACATCCGCCGCCTGATCCGTCGCGACCTCGCTCCACAGCCGTTGTGCGGCGGGCTGACCGCGCGGTTCCCGCAGGAGGGACCCAGCGTCCGTTTCGCGACGCCCGCTAGGCTGTTCCGGCTGCAGGTGACCGCGGTCGAGACGTCCGCCAAGCCGCCTGACCGGAACCGGTGGCCCGCCGGTCTCCGACGCAGCAGCCGCCGACGGAAGAGAGCCATGCCAGACGACGCCCGAGCCCCGCTGCCGTTCCAGGTCGACCTCCGCGGAGTCGTCGACCTGCTGAGCCGGCACATCTACTCCGGCCCGCGCGTCTACCTGCGCGAACTTCTGCAGAACGGTCGCGACGCGGTCGCCGCCCGTCGCGCCGAAGACCCGACGGCACCCTCCGGCGCGCTGCTCATCACCCCGCATATGGCTGGCTCACCCGACGGCGCCGGCTCGCCCTTCCGCTTCCAGGACAACGGGATCGGGCTCACGCGCGACGAGGCGGCCGAGCTGCTGGCCACGGTCGGGCGCAGCTCGAAACGCGGCGACCTCGACGAGCTCCAGCGCGGCGACTACCTGGGCCGGTTCGGCATCGGACTCCTCAGCTGCTTCATGGTCGCCGACACCATCACCGTCCACAGCCGCTCGGCCCGCGGCGGACCGGCCATCGAGTGGATCGGCCACACCGACGGCACCTTCACCATCCGGGAACTCGACGAGCGGACGACCGCCGCGCGCCCGATCGGCTCGGAGGTGCTGCTGGAGCCGCGCCTCGACGGCCCGCTCCACGACGGCGGCCTGCTCGGGCACGGGGCGGTCCTCGGCCTGGCGACGAGCTTCGGGCGGTACCTCGACCTCGACGTCGACGTGGTCGACCCGACGACGTCGACCACCACGCGGGTGAACGTCGAGCCGGTGTTCCGCACCCCGGCGACCACCCCGCGGGAGGAGCTGCTCGCGTTCGGCGAGGAGCTCCTCGGCACACGCCCCTTCGACGCCGTCGAGATCGTGGTGCCCGGCACCGACACCCGGGGCACCGCCTTCGTCCTGCCTTCGCCACCGCCGCCGGGTGCTCGGCAGGCGAGCCGGGTCTACCTGGGCGGCATGCTCCTCAGCGAGCAGGTCGACGACCTCCTGCCGGACTGGGCGTTCTTCGTCCGCTGCATCGTCGACACCACCGGCCTCCGCCCGACGGCCTCGCGCGAGCAACTCGTCCAGGACGACGCCCTCGAGTTCACGCGGGAGGCGATCGGTGCCGCGCTCCGACGCTGGATCCTCGACCTCGCCCGCCAGCGCCCGCACCGCTTGCAGGAGTTCATCGGCGTCCACCAGCTCGGCATCAAGGCCATCGCCGCGCACGACGACGACCTCGCGACCGCGGTGGTCCGGTGGTTGCCGATCGAGACCTCCGCCGGCACCATGACGATCGACGAGCACCTCTCGCAGACCGGGGTCATCCGGTACACCGCGACGCGGGACGAGTTCCGGCAGATCGCCGCGGTCGTCGACCCGGCCTCCCCGATCGTCAACGGCGGGTACGTCTACGACCAGGAGATCCTCGAGCGCCTGCCGTCGTTGATCGACGGCGTCCGGGTCGAACGGGTGACGGTCGCCGACGAGCTCGACAACCTCGAGCCACCCCACCTCGACGACCTCGCCACGACGACCGCCTTGGAAGACCGCGCCAGCCGCGTGCTCGACGAGGTCGAGTGCCGGGTGTCCGTCAGGCGCTACCGCCCCGACGACCTCGCGGCCCTGTACGTCGCCGACCCCTCGGTGCTCCGCCGCCTCGAACGCCACCGCGCGGCCGCCGTCGCCCCCGGCATCTGGTCCCAGGTCGTCGGCGCGGTCGACTCCTTCCTCGCCGAGGCGAAACCGGACGACGGCGACACGACGGCCGCGGCACGCCTGTGCCTGAACTGGAACGCCGCACTCGTCCGCCGGCTGGCCACGCTCGGCGACGACCTCGTGTTCGAGCGCAGCATCCAACTCCTCTACGTACAGGCGCTCCTCGCCGGCCACCGCCCGCTCGAGGCCCGCGACCGCCGCATGCTCGACGCAGCCATGACCGACCTGATCGGCCTCAGTGTCGGTCTCGACGACAAGGAACTCCGATGAACGACTCCGCAACCACCCCCGTCTCCACCGACCTCGGCCCCGACGCGAGTGTCGACGACCTCCTCGCGGAGGCCGACACCCTGCCGTGCGGCCCCGCCGAGCGCGCGCTCCTCGACGAGGCGCTGCGACGCGCCGACGCGGCCGGCGACGAGGAGGCCGCGTACGCGACCCGGATGCGGCTGACCCAGTCCGCCCACATGACGGGCGACACCGACACCATGTTCAGCTCCTTCGGGTGGTGCGTCGGCAAGCACGACGCCGACCCGCAGCGCTTCCCCATCACGGTCGACGGCTGCGACCTCCTCTTCCAGTACAAGTGGATGGCCGGACGGCTGTCGACGAACCCGACCTTCTCGCTCGCGCAGATCGAGGCGATGCACCAGGACATGCAGGCCAGGTACGCGGCGGCCGGTGCCACGATGAGCGGCGTCGTGCAGTCGCAGTTCCACATCGCGACGGTCACCGGGCGGCTCGACGAGGCGGCTACGCTCCTCGAACGCCGGTCGAGCATCGAGGACGACCGGTACAGCCACTGCGAGGCCTGTGTCCGCAACGAGGACGCCTGGTTCCATCAGCTCCGCGGGCACGACGACGAGGCGATCCGGATCTACGACGAGATGTTCGAGAACCGCATGAGCTGCGGCGAGGAGCCGGAGACGAGCGAGGCCCAGGCGCTGCTCCCCTACCTGCGCGCCGGCCGACTCGACGACGCCAAGGCGGCCCACCAGCGCAGCTACCGGGTGGCGCGTTCGAACGCGGACGGCTTCGGCATCATCGCCGACCACCTGATCTTCTGCGCGGTCACCGGTAACGAGGCACGTGGCCTCGCGATGCTCGAGCGTCACCTCCCGACCCTCGTCAACGACCCCATCAACCTGTCCGGGCACACCGACGGCCTCACCGCGGTCGGCGTGCTCCTCGACGCGGTCACGCGGGCCGGCCACGGTGGGCTGCCGGTGCGTGGCGCCGACGCCCCCGAGCTCGCGCGATACCTCGGGGTGGCGCCGGCCGACGCCACCGACGGTGCCCCGCGCGACGACGCGGACTGGACCGTGGCCGCGATCGCCGAGCGGGCGTGGGCCTCGGCCGAACGGCTCGCCCGGGCGTTCGACGAACGGAACGGCAACGACTTCCGCACCGCGCGGCTCGAGGCGGCTCGCGCGCTCGCGACGGAGCACTGGGACCTCCCGCTCTCCGTCGAGGGCTTCGCCGCACCCGTCGTCGAACCGGAGCCGGCGGCCTCCGCCGCCGAGTGGCGCGAACGCACCTCGGCCCTCCTCCAGAGCGCCGACACCACGGGGGCGATCGTCGCGGCCGAACAGGGTCTCGCCCTGCTCGCCGACGAGTCGGACCCGGACGAGAACCTCCGCGCCGGGCTCTTCGGCGTGATCACGCAAGCGGCCGTCATCGAGGGCGACGAGGGACGCGCGGGTGCTGCGTGGACCGACCGCGGCATCGCCCTCCGTGCCGCCGGCCGAAACGCCGTCGCCGAGCTCGAGGGCCGGTTCGGTCCAGCGCTCCTCGGCACGGCCACGGAGGACCGACTCACGGCGCTGCTCGCGGAACTCGACGAGGCCCGCCTCGTCCCCGTCGATCCCGACCGGCTCATCCACACCCTGGTCATCACCGCCCGGCATGCCTTCGAGCTCGCCGGGCAGCAGACCGAGCAGGAGGCGGCGGAGCGCTTCATGGGGATCGCCGACCGACTCGCCGGCGAGGCCGTCCTCGCCGCGGCCGTCGACGATCCCGGCGAGGCCGGCCCCCCGGCGCGGCTGCTGCACGCCCACCTCTTCGCGGTGACCGGACGGATCCAGGAGGCCGAAGAGCTCCTCGACCCACTCCTCGAGCCCGGGCAGCGGGCGTCTGTCCGGCTCCCGGCGCTGACCCTCCGCACCCGCATGCTCGGCGGAGCCGGGGCGTTCGCCGAGGGGGTCGCCCTCGCCGACGAGCTCGTCGGCCTCCAGACCACGCTCGGCAACCGGCTCGGCATCATCCAGGCCTGCACCCTCTCGGCCGCGCTCCTGAGCGACGCCGACCGCGACCGCGAGGCGGCGGCCCGGATGCAGCTCGCGATCACGCATGCTCGGCGAGCCGAGGTCGAGGACGTCGATTCGCTCACCCTGCAGCTGGCCCGGTACCTGCAGTTCGCCGGCGACGCCGCCACGGCCCTCGAGCACTATGACGAGGTCTACCAGGCGCGGCGCGAGCAGGCGGCCCCCGGTGAACTCGCGGACCTCCTCGCGAACATGGGCGAGGCGGCGCGCATGATCGGCGAACACGGCATGGCGTACGGGGTGTGGCGTGCTGCGCTCGACGACGCCGCCGCGGTCGGGAACGACCAGGTCGTCATCCGCACGGGCTTCGGTCTGAGCACCCTGCTCCTCCAGTTCGAGGACGACGATGCGGTCGAGGTCGTCGACCAGGCCCTCGCGGCAGCGCGTCGTCTCGAGGATCCGCAGCTGCTCGTCCAGGCACTCCAGCGGGCGGCGAGCGCACGGGCGGCGTTCGGCGACGACACCGGGCTCCCCTGGTTCGAGGAGGCCCGCGGGCTCGCGACCGCGCACGAGGCGGCGTGGCTCGTGGCGGACATCACCGATTCGGAAGCCAGGGCCCTCGGCGCGCTCGGACGGGCCGACGACGCGACGGCGACCGCCCGTCGCGCGGCGGCGGGGTTCGTGGCGGCCGGTGACGAGAACGGTGCCGCGGTCGCCGAGGTGTTCGGGGCGCGATCACGTGCGGCGGTCGACGACCACCTCGGCGCGGTCGGGCTGTTCCGTTCCGCGCGCGGGAGGTTGCCTGCGGGTTCACCGGACTGGACGACGGTCACGGCCGAACTCGCCGACGCGCACGAGCGGTTGGAGCAGCACACGGACGCCGCGCTCCTGCGCGCCGAGATCGAGGAGTGACGGACGCCGTCGGACGGGTGCCCGGAGCGCCCGTCCGACGGCGACGGTCCCGGGCCTAGGGCAGGCGGGCGAAGGCGCGCACCGGGAACGTCGCGAAGCCCTCGACGAGTGGTGGGGTGGCGGTGAACGTCGCGCCGCTCGCGGGCAGCTGCTCGAGACCGGTCAGGTGCTCGACCACCTGGATCCCGGCGTCGAGCAGGAGGGAGTGTGCCGGGCGCGCTCCGCCGGAACCCGCCTCGGTGTCGTCGATGTTGATGGAGTCGATGCCGACGAGGACCACGCCCTGCTCGACGAGGTGTCGGACACCGTCCTCCGCGAGGAAGGGCGCGTTCGAGCGGTACGCGTCGCTCTCGAAGTGCCGGTCCCAGCCGGTGTGCAGGAGCACGGCGGTCCCGCGCAGCTCGCGGTCGAGGAAGACGTTCGCGCCGATGCCGCGCTCGGACGAGTCCTCGAGGTGGAAGACCTCGGCTGGGAGGTCGACGAGTCGGTCGAGCGTCAGGCTCGCGAGGTCGCCTCCGCCGGCGTAGCGGTGGAACGGGCTGTCGAGGTAGGTACCGGTGTTGCCGATCATCTCGATGACGTCCATCGCGAACTCGGTCCCCTCCGCGTATTTCGCGCGTGAGTCCTCGCGGGTGAGGAAGGGACGGATCACCGGCTCGGGCAGGCCCGGGTAGGTGCGCAGTCCGGCGCGGATCGGGTGGCTCAGCTCCACGAGCCGTCCCTCCGGGCGCGGCCGCCGCTGCGTCTCAGCCGTCGTCTCAGCGGGGAGCTCGAGCCCCGCGGCCGCCGCTGCAGCGAGGATGCCGCGCGAGCCCTTGTGCTGTTCGCGCACGATCTCGAGCTTCGTGATGCGGATCTCACCGACCATCGCCAGCCCGAGGTGGGTGACGAGGAGCCGGCCGATCTCCTGCTGCTGCGCTTTCCCCTTCGCCTGGGCGATGGCCGGTGGCAGGTCGAGGCGGAAGTCCTCGACGGCGAGGCCACCGCCGTTCAGGAAGCTGACGGAGGCATCGAGGACGGCGCGTTGTTCGGTCATGCCTTCATTCTGGCGCGTGGCCCGAGCCGCGCCGAGGGATTCCCGGCCATGCCTCGCCGATTTCCGGCCACGAGCGCGGAAGTAGGCTGAAGGACGTGCAGGCGCTCCCCGAACCACTCGACACGAGTGCGCTCACCCGACCGTTTCCCGGCCACGAGGTCCGAGCGCAGTGGCCGGCCTTCGTGGCGGAGGACCGCGACGCACGGGATCGCATCGGGCGACTCCGACGGCTCACCACCACCCTCAGCGCGTTGGGCGGGCTGTTCGGCATCTTCTTCTTCGGGCTCGTCGGCCTGCTCGCCTCCGCGCAGGTCGGCCGGAACGCCGGTGGGATCGCCTTCGGCATGGGCACCCTCGTGGTGGTCATGATCCTCCTCGCCGTGATCCTCGTCCGGATGACGGTCCGGGTCTGGTCGCGCAGGACCCTGAAACGCACGCACCTCCGTCTCGCCGCCTTCGCCCAGGCGAACGGGTTCGACTACCGGGTCGGTCCCATCGCCCTGCAGCGCGACATGCCCTGGCGGAGCCGCGGGTCCGCGAACCTGCACCGGGTGTTCCGGAGCCGGGAGCCGCGCGGCATCGAGATCGCGAACTACGAGGTCATCGGCAACCGCAAGAACCTCGCGGCCCCCTTCGGCGGCTACTGCGCGCTCCGGATGCCCGTCGCGCTCCCCCACATCCTGCTGCGCGCCCAGGACGGCCGCCGCCGAGGCATGACCGGTGCCGGCGCCCCGGCCGACGCGCAGCGCCTCAGCCTCGAGGGCGGGTTCGACCGCCACTTCCAGCTGTACTGCCCGATCGGCTACGAGGCCGACGCGCTCTACCTGTTCACGCCCGACGTGATGGCACGCCTGCTCGACCACGTGCGGGGCTTCGACGTGGAGATCGTCGACGACTGGCTCCTCCTCGTGACCACCAAGGACCTCGTCACGACCAGACCGGAGGACTGGCGGGACATCGCCGACGCCGTCGATGCGCTCGACGACCGCGTCGAACGCTGGGCCCGGTGGCGCGAGACCCGAGGTGACCGACGGAGCGCCGCGGCGGACGAATCGCCCTCGACGACGACGACGGCCGGCCGGGTCAGCACCCGTGGTCGGCGCCTCGCCGTCCGGATGAGCCTCGACGACATCCTCATGTGGAGCGCGCTCGCACTCTTCGTCGTCGGCTTGGTCTTCGGGCTCCTGCGCTAGCCGGCCCGAGCGGTCCGGTCAGTCGCCGTACTCGTCGAGAAAGGTGTCCGAGTCGGCTTGGAGTGCACAGCCCTCCGCCGCGGCCTCCTCGGGCGTGCGGTCGCCGGCGTCGACGATCCGGCTCGCCTGCTCCTCGATGCAGCGTTCCATCGCCCGCTCGGCGGCCGCCGGATCCGCCGCGGCGAACCCGCCCGTCACCGCGACGATCGCGAGGACCGCGCCGACACCGGCGACGAGGACGGTCCCGCCGATCGCGAGCCGCCAGCCGAGCCCGGTGCGTCCGGTCGCCGCTTCCTGGTCCTGCCCCGGTGCCCCGGCCTGCTCGAACACGTCCGTCATCGGTCGACCCCCGTCGTTCCTCGCGCCACCCCCGGCGCCTCGCCTCAGGCTAGCAAGCGCCGACGTCGGACCGCACGATCGGTGACGCCGGAACGCAGGACGGCCTCCCACCGTGCGGTGGGAGGCCGTCCTCATGGGACTGCTGGGTGCTTAGAAGCCCTGGGCCAGACGGTAGTAGGCGTTGTTCCAGCGCACCTCACGCTGGAAGTCGCGCGTGGTCGTCGACTCGTCGATCACGAGCAGCTCGGTCTTCGCGATCTCGGCGAAGTCGGCGAACACCTCGACCCCGACGGCCGTCGACATCACCGTGTGGTGCGCGGCACCCGCGGTGAGCCAGGCGGCGGCCGACGTCGCGAAGTCGGGAGCCGGCTTCCACACGGCACGACCGACGGGCAGCTTCGGCAGTGCCTCGATGGGCTGGACCACCTCGACGACGTTCGCCGTGAGCCGGAAGCGGTCACGCATGTCGCTCATGGCGACGACGACGGCCGGGCCGGAGTCGGCCGTGAAGACCAGGCGCACCGGGTCCTCCTTGCCGCCGATGCCGAGCGGGTGCACCTCGAGCGTGGCCCGCGCGGAGGACAGCGTCGGGCTGACCTCGAGCATGTGCGCCCCGAGGATGAGCTCGTTGCCGGGCTCCATGTGGTACGTGTAGTCCTCCATGAGCGAGGCGCCGCCGGGGAGGCCTGCACCCATGACGGACGCGGCGCGCACGAGGACGGCCGTCTTCCAGTCACCCTCGGCACCGAAGCCGTAACCGTCGGCCATGAGGCGCTGGACGGCGAGACCGGGCAGCTGGCGCAGCTCACCGAGGTCCTCGAAGCTCGTCGTGAACGCGGCGAAGTCACCGGCCTCGAGGAACGAGCGCAGGCCGAGCTCGATCGCGGCGCCGTAGCGGAGCGACTCGTGCCGCTCGCCGCCCTTCCGCAGCTCGGGGACGACGTCGTACAGCTCCTCGTACTCGGCGACGAGCGCGTCGATGTCGGCGTCCGTCGAGGCGTGCACGGCCGCGGCGAGTTCGTTGACGCTCCAGGTGTTCACCTGCACGCCGAACCGCAGCTCGGCCTCCGTCTTGTCACCCTCGGTGACGGCGACGTAGCGCATGTTGTCACCGAAGCGGGCGAGCTTCAGCTCGTGCGTGGCGGCCCAACCGGCTGCGGCGCGCTGCCAGGTGCCGACCTCACGCTGCACCCGCGGGTCCGACACGTGGCCGACGACCGTCTTGCGGGCGACGCCGAGACGGGTCTGGATGTAGCCGAACTCGCGGTCGCCGTGGGCGGCCTGGTTGAGGTTCATGAAGTCGAAGTCGATCTCCGACCACGGCAGCTCGACGTTCGCCTGCGTGTGCAGGTGCAGGAGCGGCTTCTGCAGGGCGTCGAGGCCGGCGATCCACATCTTCGCGGGGCTGAAGGTGTGCATCCAGGTGACGAGGCCGATGACGCTGTCGTCGGCGTTCGCGTCGAGCATCGCGCGACGGATGGACTCGGAGTCCTTGAGGACGGGCTTCCACTCGATCCGGACCGGGACGTCGGCGGCGGCGCCGAGCTCGGCGGCGATGGCCTGCGACTGCTCGGCGACCTGGCGGAGGGTCTCCTCGCCGTAGAGGTTCTGGCTGCCGGTGAGGAACCAGACGGTGTAGTGGTCGAGGGTGGTGGTGGGCTTCGGCATGGGTGGGTCTGCTTTCTGGTCTGGAGTGGTGTGCGCGGTCCCTGCCCGTCGACGAGCTCAGGGACCGGGAGGGATCAGGGACCGGGGTGCGGTGGCTGGCCTAGAGCGCGCCCTGGGGCGCCTGGCCGTAGACGTTCTGGTAGCGGTCGAACAGGGCGTCGATCGCCTCGGTCGGCATCGGCTTCGGCTCACCCAGCTGCCGCGAGATGTGCACGGTCCGGGCCACGTCCTCGACCATGACGGCCGCCTTCACGGCGTCCCGCGCGTCCTTGCCGATGGTGAACGGACCGTGGTTCTGCATGAGGACGGCGCGCGACCGGTGGCCGGTCAGCGTCTCCACGATGCCGCGACCGATCGAGTCGTCGCCGATGATCGAGAACGGCCCGACGGGGACCTCCCCGCCGAACTCGTCGGCCATGGCGGTGATGACGCACGGGATCGGCTCGGCGCGTGCAGCCCAGGCGACGGCGTAGGTGGAGTGCGTGTGCACGACCCCGCCGACCTCGGGCATGTGGCGGTACACGTAGGCGTGCGCGGCCGTGTCGCTCGAGGGCGACCGGTCGGAGCCGGGCGTGCCCGGGATCACGTTGCCGTCGAGGTCGCAGAGGATCATGTTCTCGGGCGCGAGGTCGTCGTAGTCGACGCCCGACGGCTTGATCACGAACAGCTCGGCGCCGGGCACCCGACCGGAGACGTTGCCGCCGGTCCAGATGACGAGGCCGTAGCGCACGAGCTCGCCGTGCAGCTTCGCGACGTCGGCGCGGACGCGGGCGATCGCGACCTCGATCTCCGGTGAGTAGGTGTTCACGAGGTTGCTCCTTCGAGGGCGGTGGTCTCGGTGTCGGACGGCAGGCGGTCGGAGCCGCCACCGAGGGCGGCCCGGCGGAGGCGCTTCAGCCGCTTCATGACGTCGTTGGCTCCGCGACCGAAGTAGTCGTGGAGGGTGGCGTACTCGGCGTAGAGCAGGTCGTACGCGTCCGCCGCGGCCTCGTTCGGCGTGTAGACGGCGCGGTCGACCTTGCCCATCGCGGCGCTGGCCGCCGGGACGTCCGGGTAGGCGCCGGCCGCGACGGCCGCGTGGATGGCGGAGCCGAGGGCGGGACCCTGGGCGCTCGCGGTGATCGAGATCGGCAGGCGCAGGATGTCGGAGTAGGTCTGCATGAGGAACGGGTTCCGCTGCAGACCGCCGGCGACGATGAACTCGGTGACGGGCACGCCCGAAGCGTTGAACGTCTCGACGATCTTGCGCGTCCCGAAGGCGGTCGCCTCGAACAGCGCCCGGTAGACCTCTTCGGTGCGTGTGGAGAGCGTCAGGCCGAGGACCGTGCCGGAGAGTTCGTGGTCGACGAGCACCGAGCGGTTGCCGGAGTGCCAGTCGAGCGCGACGAGCCCGTGGGCACCGACCGGCTGGTCCTGGATCAGAGAGGTGAGGTACTCGTGGATGCTGACGCCGCGCGCGGCCGCCTCCTCCGTGTACCGGGCGGGGACCTGGTTCTCGACGTACCAGGCGAAGATGTCACCGACGCCGGACTGGCCCGCCTCGTAGCCGTACAGGCCGGCGATGATGCCGCCGTCGACGACGCCGCACATGCCGGGGACCTCGCGGAGGACGTCGCCGTTCATGACGTGGCAGGTGGACGTGCCCATGATCGCGACCATCTGGCCGGGCGAGACCGCCTGTGCCGCGGGGGCGGCGACGTGCGCGTCGACGTTCCCGACCGCGACGGCGATGCCCTCACGGAGCCCGGTCCAGGCCGCGGCCTCGGCCGAGAGGGTGCCGGCGGCAGCGCCCAGTTCGCCGATCTCGTGCTCGACCTTGTCGTCGGCGAAGCGCTCGAACGCGGGGTTGAGGGCGGCGAGGAACTCGTGGCTCGGGTAGGCGCCGTCCTGGTAGATGCCCTTGTACCCGGCGGTGCAGGCGTTCCGGACGTAGCGTCCGGTCAGCTGCCAGATGATCCAGTCGGCGGCCTCGACCCAGTGGTCCATGCGCTCGTAGAGTTCCGGGTCCTCCTCGAGCAGCTGGAGTCCCTTGGCGAACTCCCACTCGCTGGAGATGAGTCCGCCGTAGCGCGGCAGCCAGGACTCGCCCCGCTCGGCGGCGAGTTCGTTGATGCGGTCGGCCTGCGGCTGCGCGGAGTGGTGCTTCCACAGCTTCACGTAGGCGTGCGGGCGGTCGGCGTACTCGGGTAGCTCGTTGAGCGGGGTGCCGTCGGCGATGACGGGGACCATCGTGCAGGCCGTGAAATCGGTGCCGATGCCGATGACCGCCGCCGGGTCGATCCCGGCGGCCTCGACGGCGCGGGGCACGGCGGACCTGATGACCGCGACGTAGTCGGCCGGGACCTGCAGCGCCCAGTCGGGCGGCAGGGTGGCGCCGGTCGAGGCGAGCTCGCGGTCCATGACGGCGTGCGGGTAGTCGAGCACCGCGGAGCCGAGTTCAGCGCCGTCGGACACGCGGACGACGACGGCCCGGCCGGACAGGGTGCCGAAGTCGACGCCGATCGTGTAGGTCTCGCCGGAGGCGGCTGACGCGCTGGGGGATGCTGCGGTGTGCTCGGTGTTCACCGGCTGGACTCCTTCGTCTGGTGGTGCTGGTTCGTCGGGTGGTGCGGAAGCCTGCGGCGTCCGTGGGACGCTCGGGGTGGGTGGGCCGGGGTCGGGTGGAGGTTCGACGGCGTCCGGGCCGATCCCAGTGTACAACGTTGTACATCGGCGTGACCAGCGCCGCTCATGCGAGCCCGCCCATCGCCTCGAGGACGGCGAGGACCGCGTCCCGATGCCCCCTGGCGTCGCGGTCGGGACGGGTCTCCCCCACCACCCGGCCGTTGCGGACGGCGATGACCCGGTCGCAGACCTCGACGAGCGCGGACGGGTCGTCGCCGGCCACCACGACCGCGCGACCGGAGGCGGCGATGGCCCGGATGAGGGCGACGCGTTCGGCCGCACCGGCGTCGCGGCGGTCACCGAACGGTTCGGCCAGGAGCACCACCCGTGCCGGTGTGTCGAGGAGCGACCGGAGTGACTCGGTGAACTGCTCGACGCTCGGGCCGCGATGCGCACCGGGCAGTGCCGCGGCCAGTCCGTTCACCCCGGTGGTCGCCGGGTACGCCCGGCGGCCGTCCGCGAGCCCGGTCGAGACCATGCGGGTGAGCGACGTCGGCGACACACTCGAGGGCACGCCGCCGAGGAACGCGAGGTCGTAGCGGATCGGGTGTTCGGTCGTGTAGAGCAGTCCGGCAGCGCGAGCGCGGTCCATGGTCGAGACGTCGACGGTCTCGTCGTCGATGCTGACCGCGCCGCGCACCGTGGCGCCGTACGAGCGGCCGAACAGGCTGAGGAGCACCTCGCCGGCACCGGAGTCGAGGGGGCCGAAGAGGCCGAGGACCTCGCCGGGTGCGCACGCGAAGCTCACCCCGTCGACGACGGTCCTGGTGGCGTCGGCGGGGTGGCTCGCGTGCCACTGATCGACACGCAGCCCGCCCGTGCGCTCGGTCGGGCGGGTGTCGCGATCCGGGCAGGACCGCGCGCTGTCGCTCGTGCGGTCCACACCACGGAGACCCGCGGCGCTCCCGAGGCCCGCTGCCAAGGCGTCGAGCACCCGCCGCTCATCGGCCGCGTCCGACACCGGGAGCGTGCGGGGGCCGTTCGCGCCGGATCCGGTTCCGAGCAGGGTGACCGCCGATGCGACGGCGGCGAGACCGGTGACCGTCCCCGTGACGAGTAGGACCACCGGAGCGGTCCCGGTCGGCCGGGGCGTGGCGGCGACGGAGCGCAGGGCGGTCTGCCAGCGCTCGCGTTCCGGCGTGGACAGTCCGGCTCCGGACTCGTCGACGATCACGACGGCGGCTCCGGCTGCGACCGCTCTCGCGAGCTCGACGAGTCGGCGTTCCAGAGCGGTCAGCTCCGCGACCGCCGCGGTCGGATCGGTCGCGAGGCCGACCGTCGCGAGCGCCCGGACCACGCGGTCCCGGTCGGTCCCGCGCGCATCGCCGCCGGGACGGCCGAGGCGGAGGGCGGCACGGACCGCGGCGCCGAAGCCGTCGACACCCGAGCCGTGCTCGTTGCCGAGCAGGACGTTGTCGCCGACGTCCTGCGTCCAACTGATCGCCTGGCCGCCGGTCACCACGGCGATCCCGGCCGCACTCGACGCCGCACGGGAAGCGAGGGCGACGGCCGTCCCCGCGATGCGCACGACCTCGGCGGTCCTGCGTCGCCGCCGTCCGCCCGCGGCGCCGGAGAGGGCGTCGACGAAGCGCCGCGTCGCCGACCGGGACCCGACGACCGCGTGGACGACGCCGGCCTCGACGGCGAGCACCGTCTCGTCACCGTCGAGCACCTCGAGTGCGGGTACCGACGGGGCCGTCGCATCACCGCCCGGACCACGCACGGAGGCGAGCGCCCCGGCCTGTTCGCCGGTGCGCTCGCCTCCGTGGTTCGCGGTCATCGCTGAGGGTGACTGGTCGTTCGTGCTGGACAGCTCGCCGCCTGAGCGGGGCTGCGGATCAGCGTCCGCCGCTGCGGCGCTTGTTGTAGACGTCGAAGGCGACGGCGAGCAGGAGCACGAGGCCCTTGACGGCCTGCTGCCACTCGATGCCGAGGCCGATGATCGACATACCGTTGTTCAGGACGCCGATGATGAGACCACCGATGATCGCGCCACCGATGGTTCCGACACCACCCTGCACCGCGGCTCCACCGATGAACGCCGCGGAGATCGCCTCGAGCTCGAAGCCGTCACCGGCCTTCGGACCGGCGAGGTTCAGGCGGGCCGTGAAGATGAGGCCGGCGAGCGCCGCGAGGAAGCCCATGTTGACGAACAGGAAGAAGTCGACCTTGCGCGTCTTGATACCGGACAGCTCGGCCGCGTGGCGGTTGCCACCGATCGCGTAGATGTGGCGACCGAAGACCGAGCGGTTCATCACGATGCCGTAGACGAGCACCAGGACGGCGAGCACGATGAGCGTGACCGGGATGCCCTTGTACGCGGCGAGGGCGTAGACGAAGAAGCCGATGCCGGCGGTGATCAGGACGAGCTTGGCGACGAACCACGGGAAGGGCTCGGTCTCCTGGCCGTACTTCTGACGGCCGAGGCGCGTGCGGACCTGCTGCACGACGAGGCCGATGACGGCGATGACGCCGATCCCGAGCGTGAGCGGGTCGATCGGGAAGTCACCGAAGACGTCGTTCAGGAAGCCGTTGCCGAGGGCGCGGTACTCGCCCGGGAAGGAACCGATGTTCGCGTTGCCGAGGACCACGAGCGCGAGGCCGCGGAAGATGAGCATGCCGGCGAGCGTGACGATGAACGCCGGGATGCCGACGTAGGCGATCCAGAAGCCCTGCCAGACGCCGACGAGGGCACCGATGGCGAGCGAGAGGATGACCGCGATCCACCACGGCATCTGCATCTGCACGGCGAAGACACCGGAGACGGCGCCGACGAAGGCCGCGACGGAACCGACCGACAGGTCGATGTGGCCGGCGATGATGACCATCACCATGCCGATCGCGAGGACGAGGATGTACCCGTTCTGCACGATCAGGTTGGAGATGTTCTGCGGCCGCAGCAGGATGCCGTCGGTGATGACGGCGAAGAACACGACGACGAGCAGGAGGGCGATGAAGATGCCGTTCTTGCCGAGGTCGCTGAGGATGTGGGTCAGCCAGCTCGTGAACCGGTTCGTGGCCGGGTTGACGAGGCCGCCGGCGGCGGTGCCGTCCCCTGCCGGGACGGTGGGTTTGGTGTCCAGATCGGACATTGCGGTTCTCCTTCGATCCGTCCGCGCCCGCTTAGCGGGGCTTCTCCATGGTCATGAGCTTGAGGAGCGCTTCGGGGTTCGCTTCCTCGATCGGCAGTTCGCCGGTGATGCGGCCCTCGCTGAGGGCGTAGATGCGGTCGCAGATGCCGATGAGCTCGGGGAGCTCGGAGGAGATGACGATGACGCCCTTCCCCTCCGCGGCGAGGCGGTTGATGATCGTGTAGATCTCGTACTTCGCGCCGACGTCGATCCCACGGGTGGGCTCATCGAGGATGAGGACGTCGGGGTCGGAGTAGATCCACTTCGACAGCACGACCTTCTGCTGGTTGCCACCCGAGAGCTTGCCGGTCTTCGCGAGCACGTTGGGAGCCTTGATGTTCATGCTCTTGCGGTACTCCTCGGCGACCTTGTACTCCTCGTTGTCGTTCACGAGTCCGCCGCGTTCGAGCTTCTTCAGCGAGGCCATCGAGATGTTGCGCTTGATGTCCTCGATGAGGTTGAGGCCGTAGTACTTGCGGTCCTCGGTGGCGTACGCGAGGCCGTTCGCGATGGCCTCCGACACGGTGCGCGTGCGGATCTCCGAGCCGTTCTTGAAGACCTTGCCGCTGATCCGGCTGCCGTACGACTGGCCGAAGAGGCTCATCGCGAACTCGGTGCGTCCGGCGCCCATGAGGCCGGCGATGCCGACGATCTCACCGGCACGGACGTTGAGGTTCACGGCGTCCACCATCACGCGGGTCGGGTCCTGCGGGTGGTGGGCGGTCCAGTCCTCGACGCGCAGGATCTCGGCGCCGATGTTCGGCGTGTGGTCCGGGTAGCGGTGCTCGAGGTCGCGGCCGACCATGTCCTTGATGATGCGCTCTTCGGTGACGTCGTTCTTCACGATCGTCTCGATCGTCTTGCCGTCGCGGATGACCGTGACGGTGTCGGCGACCTTCTTGATCTCGTTGAGCTTGTGGCTGATGATGATCGACGTGATGCCCTGCTCCTTGAGGTGCAGGATGAGGTCGAGCAGGTGGTCGGAGTCCTCGTCGTTCAGGGCGGCGGTCGGCTCGTCGAGGATGAGGAGCTTCACGCGCTTCGAGAGGGCCTTCGCGATCTCGACGAGCTGCTGCTTGCCGACACCGATCTCGAGGATCTTCGTCGTCGGGTTCTCCCGCAGCCCGACCCGGGCGAGCAGGGCTGCCGCCTCCTGGTTGGTGCGGTTCCAGTCGATGAGGCCGAGCGGCCCCTTCAGCTCGTTGTTGAGGAAGATGTTCTCCGCGATGGAGAGGTAGGGGCTGAGCGCCAGCTCCTGGTGGATGATGACGATGCCCTTGGACTCCGAGTCACGGATGTCCTTGAACTCCATCGTCTCGCCCTCGAACACGATGTCGCCCTCGTAGGTCCCGAACGGGTACACGCCCGACAGCACCTTCATGAGGGTGGACTTGCCGGCACCGTTCTCGCCGCAGATGGCGTGCACGGTACCGCGCTGCACATCGAGGGTGACGTTCGAGAGGGCTTTGACGCCGGGGAAGGTCTTGATGATGTTGCGCATCTCGAGGATGCTCGTCGTCTCGGCTGACACCTGAGTCTCCTTACTGGTGGTCGTCGTTGAGCCTGGCCGGTGACCTCAGGCACGTCGTCCGACTCAGGGACCGGACATGGTCACTGAGGTGGTCGAAGCGTCGAGGTGCGGACCCGGGCCCCGAGACAGGCTCGGAGAGCGGAATCCGCTCCCCGAGCCCGACTGGGGACTTCGGTGGGTGTTAGCCCTTGATCTCGTCTTCGGTCCAGTACCCGGAGTCCACGAGGACCTCCTGGATGTTGTCCTTGACGACGATCTGCGACTCGAGGAGGAAGGACGGGACGACCTTCTTGCCGTTGTCGTAGTCCTCGGTGTTGTTGACCTCGGGCTTCTCACCGTTCAGGACGGCGACGGCCATCTTGACGGCTTCGCTCGCCAGCTGGCGGGTGTCCTTGAAGATGGTCGCGTACTGCTCGCCGGACTCGATGGCCTTGACCGAGTCGAGCTCGGCGTCCTGGCCGGAGATGACGGGCCAGCCGTCGCCCACCGAGTAGCCGGCGTCGGTCAGCGCCGAGATGATGCCTCGCGAGATGCCGTCGTAGGGCGACAGGACCGCGTTGACCTTGGAACCGTCGGAGTAGGTCGACGTGAGGATGTTCTCCATGCGCTTCTGCGCGGTCTCACCGTCCCAACGGAGCGTTGCAGCCTGCTCGAAGGAGGTCTGGCCACTGGCGACCGTGAGGGTGCCCGCGTCGATGAACGGCTTCAGGGTGTCCTGCGCGCCGTCCCAGAAGAACGTGGCGTTGTTGTCGTCGGGCGAGCCGGCGAACATCTCGATGTTGAACGGACCGGCGGGTGCGCCCTCGGTGGGCTTGCCCTCGAGGTCGACGAGGCCGAGGCCGTTGAGGACCGAGTTGGCCTGCTGCACGCCGACCTTGTAGTTGTCGAACGACGCGTAGTAGTCGACGTTCTCGCTGTCGCGGATGAGGCGGTCGTAGGCGATGACGGGGATGTCGCCGTCCTTGGCCTCCTGCAGCACGCTCGTGAGCGTGGTGCCGTCGATCGACGCGATGATCAGGACGGAGGCGCCCTTGGTGATCATGTTCTCGATCTGCGAGACCTGGGTGGGGATGTCGTCCTCGGCGTACTGCAGGTCGACCTTGAAGCCCTCCTTCTCGAGCTGCTCCTTGACGGCGTTGCCGTCCTGGATCCAGCGCTCGGAGCTCTTGGTGGGCATCGCGACGCCGACGAGCTTGCCGTCGCCTTCGCCGCCGCCCGATCCGCCGCTTGCGCCGCCGGAGCAGCCGGCGAGCGACACGACCATCGTGCCTGCGGCCAGCGTGGCGAGGAGCATTCTCTTCTTCACTGTGTGGTTCCTTCCCTAGGGGGTTGCTTGGACGTCGTTGTCATGCGCAGGTCGAACGGCGTCGATGTGTCCAGCTCATCGAGGCCGCTCGTCGGCTACGTGGCGTTCGCGGGTGCGGGTGCGGACGCCTCGTCGTGGTGCCGGCGAGGGTGCAGGGAGAGGTGGCCGGCGGGAAGCCGGGCCGAGAGGGAGTCGTGGTCGGTTCGATCGGTGCCGCGGTTCGGGAGGAGGCTCATCGCCCACCTGCTCGCTCCGTTGCGCTTCGTTCCCACGTCGACTTCCTCGTCACTCCGAATGTGACCGTTCACATTGTGTGTCACACGATAGCCCCAGACCTCCACCCGATGTCAAGTCGGGATGTGTCTCATTTTCATAACCGGCGATCGTCGGGGTATGGTCGCGCTCTCAACGACGTGGTTCCGGGGTGTGCGCGGGGCGCGCGGCGGCCGTGCGCGACGCGCTCGGACGGCGGGTACCGGCGCTGCCGATCCCAGTGGTGGCGCGGAAGTCGCCTAGAGTTCTGCGTCGATGGCGCGGATGACGTCCCACGCGCCGTCCTCGGAGTTCGACAGCACGACGACGTCGATCGCGTCGGCCGCCGTCGGGCCGAAGTAGGTGCGGACGATGCCGCTGGCACCCGGGTTGACACCGTCGAGGTACATCGAACGGACCTGACCGTCCTCGTCGACGTCGAACTCGAATCCGAAGCCGTAGGAGATCTCCTCGTCGACCTCGATCTGCGGGGAGGTGAACTCTTCGGTCAGCTCCGCGGTGAGGAGCTTCGCGTCGCGCGCGGCCCGCAGGAAGGTGATGAGGTCGGCCGCCGTGGACTGCGCGCCGGCGTCCGGGCCGCCGAGCGGCGGGAAGGCGTCGACGTTCGAGTGCCAGACCCCGTCGTCGTCGACGTCGCCCCCCTCGGCGAGGCCGGGCTCGCCCGTGCGGCGGTCGGCGAAGCCCGAGTGGTCCATGCCGAGCAGCGCGAACACCTGCTGCTCGATGAGCTCGCGGTACGGCAGGCCGGTCACCCCTTCGAGGGCGAGCCCGAGCAGGACGTAGCCGGCGTTGACGTAGTTCGCCTCCTCGCCAGGCGCCGCGAGCGGCGGCTTGTGGGCGAAGAGCGGCAGGAGGTCGGCGGTCTCGCGGATCGACGAGGCCGAGCGCTCGGCCCACAGCTCCTCGTAGCTCTCGCCGGCGGTCTCGTCGGCGTCGTCGGCGATGCCCGAGGTGTGGGTGAGGAGGTGGATCAGCTGCACGTCGCGGCGGATGGTGGTGCCGTCGAGGTCGACGTACTCGTGGATCGACTCGTCGAGGTCGATGTGCCCCGCGTCGACCTGCTGCAGCACGGCGGCCGCGGTGAACAGCTTCGTGATCGAGGCCGTGTCGAACCGGGTGTCGAGCGTGATCGGCTCGTCGCGCTCCCGGGAGGCGAGCCCCCGTGCGACCTCGAAGAGCGTCTCGTCTCCGCGCTTGACGAGCACGACGCCCGAGAAGTCGGTGGCTTCGATGACGCGGGCGACGCTTGCGGTGTCCATCCTCCAACGGTACCGTCGTCGGCTGCTCAGCGGCTGCACGGAGGCCGACGGAGCCGATCCTTCGGCGGCCTGAGGCGTGTGCATAATGGGTGCAGCACGAAATGTGACCGTGCACATCGAGGTCCGAGGAATCCGTGAGCGACGACGCCGAACGGGGGCGAGCCCCCAATATCCGCGATGTCGCGCGCCTGGCCGGGGTCTCCCACCAGACCGTGTCCCGAGTGCTCAACAACCATCCGAGCATCCGCGACTCCACGCGCGACCGCGTGCTCGCCGTCATGGACGAGGTCAACTACCGCCCGAACCGTGCGGCCAGAGCCCTCGTGACGAGCCGGTCGCGGACGATCGGCGTGCTCGCCAGCCAGCGCTCCCAGTACGGTCCGGCGAGCATGATCCAGGCCATCGAGAACGCGAGCAAGGACGCCGGGTACCTCGTCAGCACCTCCAACCTGCCCGACACCAGCGAGGTGTCGATCGTCGCGGCCGTGGAGCACCTCCTCGCGCAGTCGGTCGACGGCATCGTGGTGATCGCGCCGCAGGTCCGGGTGTTCCGCGCCATCGAGGAGCTGCAGGTCCGGGTCCCCTTCGTGGCGGTGCAGTCCGGCGGCGACCTCGACGACCACTCGATCGGGGTCGACCAGGTCGCCGGTGGACGCTTGGCGACGCGGCACCTCATCGAGCTCGGGCATCGGAACATCTACCACCTCGCCGGTCCGCAGGACTGGATCGAGGCGGAGGCGCGCATGCGTGGGTTCCTCGCGGAGATGAGCGCGCAGGACGTGCCGACGACCGCGCCGATCCTCGGCGACTGGACGGCCGACTTCGGGTATCGCGCCGGCATCGAACTCATGCGGGTGCGCGACTTCACGGCGATCTTCTCCTCGAACGACCAGATGGCGCTCGGGCTCATCCACGCGATCCGCGACGAGGGCTACGACGTGCCGCGGGACGTGTCGATCGTGGGGTTCGACGACATCCCCGAGGCGTCGCACTTCTGGCCGCCGCTCACGACGGTCCGCCAGGACTTCGACGAGCTGGGGCGGCGCTGCGTCGCGCATCTGCTCGGCAACCTCGAGGTCGACGCCGTCGGCTACCGGGGCACGATCGAGCCCGAGCTCATCGTGCGGAAGTCCGCGGGTCCCCCGGCCTTCTGACCCCGGGTGGCGGTGGTGCCTGGCGCCGGCGCGGTGCGCTGACGCGAGCGCGGCTCACACGCGTGGGCGCGCCCCTCCGGAGACCCGCGCTCACGCGCTCAGCCCGCGGTCGCGCCGATGCCCGCAGAGTCATGCCAGCGCACCGCGCTGACGCCGGGTGGGGACGTCTCACGTCAGTGCACCGCGCCGGCGGACGGACTCACCAGGCGGCGGGGTCCGCGATGAGGCGGTCGAAGGCGAGTTCCGCCGCACCGATGAGGAGGAGGTCCTGCCCGAGCTCCGCACGCACGATCGCGACGTCCTCGAACGGCGGGACGAGCGCCCGCTCACGGACCGCGTCGTGCAGCTCTTCCGAGGCCAGTTCGAGCACGATCCCGAGGTGCCCGCCGAGGACGACGAGCTCGGGGTCGAGGATGTTGACCGTCCCGGCGAGCGCCCGCCCGAGCGTCCTCGCCTGCCGGACGACCTCCTCGCGCATCGGCCCGGCCGGATCCGCGGCGATACCGGCGGCGAGTGCCGCTTCGAGGACCGCGTCGTCCCCGGCGACGAGCCCGGCGACGCGGAGCAGCTCACTACGGCGGACGGCGTCTTCGAGCGCGTTGCCCGCGGCCGTCGCCGAGGTGTGCCCGAACTCCCCCGCGTAGCCGCGCGCTCCGCCGACGGGGCGGCCACCGGCGATGATGCCGCCGCCGATACCGCTCGCGCCACCGTTCAGGTAGACGAGGTCGTCGATGCCTCGGCCGGCCCCGAAGGTCCGCTCCGCCCTGGCACCGAGACTCGCGTCGTTCGCCGCGAACACCGCCCGGCCGGTCGCGGCACGCAGCCGTTCGACGAGGGGTTCGTCGACCCAGCCGAGGTGCGGCGCGAGCCGGACGACCCCATCGGCGTCGCGCACGAGTCCGGGGACCGCGAGCCCGATCCCGCCCCCACCCTGCGCGTCGTCGGGCAGGCGTGCGGCCAACTCGGCGACCAGCTCCGCGATGATCGCCGTCGCCTCGCCTGCCGTCGGGGTCGTGTCGACGTCGCGACGCACGCGTCCGACGACCTCGCCACCGAGCCGGACGGCCGCGACGGTGATCGCGTCGAGCTCCGGGTTCGCCGCGAAGGCGACGGCTCGGGGGCCGGCGGAGACGAGCGGCGACGGACGACCGACGCCCTGCCCGCCGACCGGGACCGACTCCGTGACGACGCCCGACGCTGCGAGTTCCGTCACGAGCGCGGCGACCGTCGAGCGGTTGAGCCCGGTCGCCCGCGTGAGTGCGGACCGCGACTGCACCCCGCCCTGGTGGACCAGCTCGACGATCCGCCCGAGGTTGCGACGGCGCACCGAGTCGAGCCCGCTCCCGGTGGCCTGACCACCCGTCGGAGCGGTTCCGCCCGTTGTCGCCTCACCCACACGCCCACCTCTGCTCGATCCCTCCAGTGTCCCTCACCGGCGGCTCCCCCGGCACCTGCGCGCGCGAGCGACCGGAACGGATGGTTGACTGGATGGATGCCCACCGCATGGACACTCCGACCGGCCACGCTCGACGATGCGACGTGGATGGCCGAGGTGCGCGCCGTCGTGATGCGCCCCGACCTCGAGCGTCTCGGGCGCTACGACGAGACCCGCGTGCGTCGACGGTTCCTCGACGCGTACCGGCCGGAGCACACCTCGGTGATCGTGGTCGACGGCGTCGCTGCCGGGTTGTTCGCGATTCGCCCGGAGCCGGAGGAACGCTGGTTGGAACACTTCTACCTGGCCCCCGAGCACCAGGGCGCCGGCCTCGGTACCGCGGTTCTCGCGCAGGTGCTGCGCGACGACGGCGACCCTCGGCCGTTCCGCCTGAACGTGCTGCAGGGCAGCCCGGCCCGTCGCCTCTACGAGCGCCACGGCTTCACGCTGGAACGCGAGGACGACGTCGACGTGTGGATGGTCCGCCGGGGCTGAGCACGCTGCGGCGCGGCAGCAGGAGATCGGCACCACAGCAGGACGTCAGGGCGCTGAGGGTCCTGCCACCGCGCGGATCTCCGGCTGCCTCGCGACCGCGGAGCAGCTCAGGCGGGTTGCCGGACCGTCGTGACGATGTCGACGAGGTGCGGGTCGGCGGGGGCGGAACCGAAGCCGAACCGCACGGGCGGGGCGAGCGGTGCGAGGGTGCCGAGGTCCGCTCCCGACCAGCTCGCCGTCGCCGCGGTGATGCGGCGGGCACCCGTCACCCCGTAGTACTCGCGTCGTCCGTTGCCGGCCGAGCCCGCCGTGCGCGCACCCGGCTGCAGCACCCGGGCGACGGGGTCGATCGTCTGGAGCCAGAGCGGGTTGACCGCGAGCGGCTTGGGGACGGCTCGGAGCGCTCGTCCCAGGGGCGAACTGCCGCCGATGCGCAGCGTCGTGTCGAGCGGGCCGCCGACGAACCGGAGGCCGGTGGGGAGGCGCGTCCACCCGACCGTGCCGATCTCGATGTCGTCGAAGGTGTACGTGGTGGCGATGAAGTCGGCGATCTCCTGCGTGGGGGCGAGGAGGAGCCGCTTGCCGCGGGAGTCCTCGATCATCGCGTCGGCGAAGGACCCGAAGGGTGACGTCGACCAGAGCCCGAGGACGATGCGGACGCCGCCCGTGGTGCCGTAGCCGGCGATCCTCCCGGAGAAGCGCAGGTCGGTTGCGGGCATGCCGCCCACTGTAGTCGGCCCGTCTGGGTGCCGGCTCGGTTCGTCACTTGAACCGCTCGGCTCGCGCACGACCACCACGCGGTTGACGCGGGCGGGACGATCCGCTTGCGTTGAGGCATGTCGACCTCGCTCCTGCTCATCTCCGACACCCACCTGCCCAAGCGCGCGAAGGCCCTGCCGGACGCCGTGTGGGCCGCGGTCGACGCGGCCGACCTCGTCGTCCACGCCGGCGACTGGGTCGACGAGGCGACACTCGACGCCCTCGAGCAGCGAGCCACCCGCCTCGTCGGCGTCTTCGGCAACAACGACGGACCGGGGCTCCGCGCGCGGCTCCCCGAGGTCGCGCGGTTCGAGGTCGACGGCGTCCGCTTCGCCGTCGTCCACGAGACCGGTGCAGCCACCGGCCGCGAACGGCGCGCCGACGAGGCCTACCCCGACACCGACGTGCTCGTCTTCGGGCACAGCCACATCCCCTGGGACACCGTCTCCCCCGCGGGTCTCCGGCTGCTCAACCCCGGCTCGCCGACGGACCGTCGCCGTCAGCCGCAGTGCACGATGATGACCGCGCGGGTGGACGACGGCGTGCTCGCGGACGTCCTGGTCGTCCCCGTCGCCCGCTGAGCGACGGTCAGCCGCAGTACTCGCTGTCGATCTTCGCTTCGGCACGCACGACGATCGCGTCGACGACGTCGTCCATCACGGAGAAGTTGATCCAGTGCCCGGCGTCGTCGGTGACGGCGTAGAAGACGGCGTACTTGCCCTGCTGCTCGGTGAGCGCGGGGTAGGCGGCGCGGAGTTCCGCGAGGGTCGAGCCGACGCCGACACCCGCTTCCGTCTTCGGCGACGACGCCGCGACAGCAGCCGGACCGCTCCACGCCTGCAGCACGATCTGCTCGACCACGCCCGTGTCCTGCGGATCGGGCAACCACACCGACGGCAGGCCTTCGGCGGCGTAGGCGGTGACCCACGGGCACGCCTCCTGGGTCGCCACGGAGAACGCCGTCATGAGCGACGCCGTCCCGAGGATCGGGGCGCCGAGCTCGACCGGACCGACGCCGGTGAAGTCGACGGTCCAGGACGACGGGTCCGCGAGGTCGGGGCCGGTGGGCGTCGGTGACGGGGTGGCGGTCGGCGTGACCGTCACGGTCTCGGTCGGCGCCGGCGTCGAGGCTCCGGCGCCGCCCGAGCAGCCGGCAAGGGCCAGGGCTGCGGCGATCGCCAGGATGGTGAAGACCGGTCGTCGGTGTGCTCGCGTGAACGACATCATTCCCCCAAATGTGTGCTCGGATCAGCCCATCCTCGCACAGGACCCGGTCCCCGAGCCGCCCTTCGACAGGCTCAGGGACCGAGGTCGTGGGCTCAGGGACCGGGCGTCAGCCGACGGCGACCGTCTGCTGCACGGGCTCGGGACGCTCCACGGTGCTCGTCAGTTCCACGACCCGGTGCTCACGCCCGGCGACGATGATCGCCTCCATGATCTCCAGCACGTGGAACGCGAGGTCCCCCGAGGCCCGGTGTGGCCGGTCCTGCTCGATCGCCTCGGCGAGGTCCGACAGCCCGACCCCGCGTCCGGCGTCGACGAAGCCGGCGCTGTCGGGCACCGCACGCCAGGTGCGGTCGTCCGCGGTCGAGAGCTCAACCGGATCGGAGAACCGGTTCGGGTCGGGCACCGCGACGGTCCCGGCGGTGCCGTACACCTCGAACAGCGGCACCCGGCTGGCCCACACCTCGAACGACACGGTCACCGTCGAGACGACGCCGTTCGCGTGCTCGAGGATCGCCGTCACGTGGGTGTCGACCTGCTCGTGCACCGGGATCGGCGTGCCGGCGAGCGCACCCGTGGCGACCGTCCGCTCCCGGTCCGACCGCGCGACCGCGCCCGACACCCGCACGACGGGACCGAAGAACGACACGAGACTCGTCAGGTAGTACGGCCCCATGTCGAGCAGCGGACCGCCGCCCGGCTGGTAGTAGAACGCGGGTGCCGGGTGCCACAGCTCGTGACCCGGCGCACTCCACGCCACCGCCGCCGCGATCGGTCGACCGATGGCTCCGGCGTCGAGCACGGCGAGCGCCGTCTGGACACCGGAGCCGAGGACGGTGTCGGGCGCACTGCCGACCCGCAACCCCTTCGCGCGCGCGAGCTCGAGCACCGGTCGCGCCTCGGCCGTGGAGAGTGCGAGCGGCTTCTCGCCGTAGACGTGCTTCCCCGCCTCGAGGGCACGGCGGGCGACCTCCGCGTGGGCTGCCGGGATGGTGAGGTTCAGGACGACGTCGACCTCCGGGTCGGCGAGCAACTCGTCGACGCTCGAGGACCGGACGCCCTGCTCGGCCGCGACCTCGGCGGCCCGTGCGAGATCGAGGTCGGCGACGACGACGAGCCGGAGGTTCGGCAACTTGGGGAACTCGGCGAAGTACTGCCGCGAGATGTTGCCGACGCCGATGACGCCGACCCGGAGGACCGATCCCCCGGTGGTCGTGGGGGTGTCGTTCAGCGTGCTGCCCACAGCAGGCCCCGTTCGATGATGGTGCGGACGTTGGGTTCTTCGACGATCTCGATGCGGTGGCCGGGCGCCGACACGAAGATCCGACCCTTCCCCCAGTGGCGCGTCCAGATGGCGGGGGCCGTGACGGGACGGTTCCACGCGTCCCAGGGCCGCACCTCCTGTGTCGTCGTCGCGAGGACGTCGTTGTACTCGTCGCTCAGCACCCAGTACTGCTCGGTGACGAGGTCGAAGTCCTCGATCCCCTCGGTGATCGGGTGCTGCCGGCCGTACTCGGTGATGTGCACGGTGTACGGGATGTAGTTGTCGGACTGCTCCCCCGTGCGCTCCGCCGGATCCTTGCCGGCGTGGTGCGCGAACTGCCCGCCGATCATGTGAAGGTAGTCCGCGTTGTTCCGGTACGAGTCCGCGATCCCGCCGTGCCAACCGGCCATCCCCGTGCCGTTGAGGACGGCCCGCTGGAGGCCCGCGAACTCCTCAGGCTCGATGGTGTTCATGGTGTTGATCTGGACGATGAGGTCGACGGTGTCGAGGTAGTCGGCATCGGTGTAGACGGCGGTCCCGTCCTCGACGCGCACGGTGAACCCGTTCGCCTCCAGGAAGGGGATGAAGGCCGCGGTGGTCTCGACGGGCATGTGCCCGTCCCAACCACCTCGGACCACGAGGGCCTGCTTGTCAGTCATGTATTCCTCTCGGGGGATATATCGGGTTCGGTGTCGATCGGCCGGGCGTCACTTGCTGAAGCCGGCGGTCATGCCGCTGATCAGTTGCCGTCTGCCGAACAGGTACAGGATGAAGATGGGGAGCGTCGACAGCACCACGGCGGCGAGCACCGCTGGCACGTTCACGCTGAACGAGCCCTGGAACGTCCACAGCGACAGCGGCAGCACCCGGTTGCTCGGCGACTGCGTCAGCACGAGCGGGAACAGGAAGCCGTTCCACACGTTGAGCGCGTTGTAGAGCGCCACGGTGACGATGGCAGGGCGGGCCAGCGGGAGCACGAGCGACACGAGGGTCCGCCAGCTCGACGCACCGTCCACGGTCATCGACTCGAACAGTTCCTTCGGGATGTCCCGGATGAAGTTCGACAGGATGAGGACGGTGACCGGCACCGCGAACCCGATGGAGGGCAGGATCAGCGCCAGGAGGGTGTCGTAGAGCCCCGCCTTGCTGAGCATGTAGAACAGCGGGATGATCGTCGCCTGCAGCGGGATCGCGAGCCCCAGCAGGAAGAACGAGAACGCTCCCCGCGTGAACCGCGAGTTGGTGCGCACGATCGCGTACGACGCCATGAGGCAGACGAACACGGTGACCGCGACGCTCGCGACGGTGATGATCACGCTGTTCCCGAGGTACAGGAAGAAGTCGCTCTGCAGGACGAGCGCGTAGCCGTCGAGCGTCGGATCGGTCGGCGGGATGAGCTGGTTGCTCGAGAAGAACCCGGCCTGCGGACGCACACTCGTGATGACGATGTAGTAGATCGGCAGCACGATGATGAGCAGCCAGATCCAGGCGCCGATGCCGCCGAGGATGTTCGGCTTCCGTCGCGCGCCACGGGGACGTCGGCCTCTGGTCTCGTGCTCGGCCGGGCGACCGCGTCGCGAACCCGCGGTGGAGACGCTGACGGTGTCGAGGCTCCCCGTCGGCAGGGCGCCGGGCTTCGTGAGTGGGTTGGTGGCTGACATCAGAGGCCCTCCTGCTGACTGTCCATCTTGGCGAAGCCGCTCAGCTTGGTGAGGAGCAGCGCGATGGCGAGACCGATGACGGCCAGGATGATCGCCATGACACTCGCCTGCCCGAACTGGCTCGCGGAGAAGCCCGTCACGTACATGAGGATCGGGAGGATGCGGGTGCCCGCGCTCGGGACCCCGCCGGTGAGCACGAAGATCACGTCGAAGTAGGTGAGCGATCCGATGATCATGAGCGTCGACGACGTCACGAGCGTGTACCGCAGCTGCGGGAGCGTGATGTGGAAGAACTGCTTGATCGTCCCGGCACCGTCGATCTCCGCCGCCTCGTAGAGCGACGCGGGGATCTGTCGGACGCCGCCCTGGAAGAGGAGCGTGTGGAACGGCACGAACTGCCACGCGATGATGAAGATCACCACGAACAGGACGAGCTGCTGGTTGCCCAGCCAGTCCTGCTTGAGGAAGGGGATGCCGAGCGACGCCGACAGGCCGAAGTTCGGGTCGAGGATCGCCTTGAACGCGATGGCGGTCGCCGCGGACGACAGCAGGAGCGGCAGGAAGAAGATCGCTCCGAGCACCGCCCGGTTGCGCTGCTTCCCCGCGGTCCACGTGCCGAGGAGCAGGCTGATCGGTGTCTGGACGACCCAGGAGATCACGATGACCTTGAGGGTCAGGACGAGCGCGTCGATCGCGACCGGGTCGACGAGGACGGAGGCCCAGTTGTCGAGACCGACCCACGCGGGATCCGTGATGGCGTCCCAGCGGGTGAAGCTCAGGTACAGGGCGACGATGAGCGGGATGATCGCGAAGACGAGGAAGAAGCCCAGCGCCGGCGCGACCATCCAGCCACTGGGGCCGGTGCGGCGGCGCATCGCTGCCGCCCCGGCCCCTCCGGCCCCGTGCAGTTGACGGGTAGCAGTCATCGGAGGATCACTGCCCGATCGTCTTGTTCATGTTGTCGGAGAACTCCTCGGGGGTGATCTGCAGGTTGAACAGCTGGTCGAGGTTCGTCAGCAGCGCGGTCGCCTGTGCGGGCGGGAGCGCCTGGTCCCACGACATCTGGAAGTTCTTGGCGTTCTTCGTGAGGTCGTACACGGTCGTGCCGAAGTCGCCGCCGGCGTCCGCGATCTCCGCGTCGATGTCCGTGATCGGCGGCACCTGGCCGGCCTTCACCATGCGGTCGATGTAGCCCTTGTCGAAGACGCCCTCGGTCAGGTACTTGAGCGCGCTGGCCTTCTGCTCCTTCGTCGCCGCGGCGGAGATGGAGAAGTAGCCGGACGGGTTGCCGACGATGTTCGACGGGTCACCCTTGCCACCGGTCACGGCCGGGAAGGTCGTGTAGCCGAGCCCCTTCTCTGCGAACTCCGCGGCCTGCTGCTTGAACGTCGTCATGACCCAGGCGCCCTGCAGCATCATGGCCGCCTTGCCCGTGTAGAGGAGCGCGACGTCGGCGTTGCTGTCGGCGGTGACCGAGGCGTAGCCGTCGACGAACGCACCGGCCTTCACGAGCTCCTGGATCTTCTCGTTCGCCTCGATGATGCCGGGATCGCTCCACGCGTCGGCCTCACCGGCCATGATCTTGTTGAACGCCTCCGGGCCCGCGACGCGGTCGACGAGGTACTCCTCCCACATGAGCGACGGCCACTTCGAGGCACCGGCGAGGGAGAACGGCGCGACACCGGCCGCCTTGAGCTTCGGGATGGCGTCGACGATCTCGTCGAAGGTGGTCGGGACCTCGACGCCGGCCGACTTCAGGACGTCCTTGTTGTAATAGAACATGATCGGCGTGGTGGCGTTCATCGGCACCGCGTAGACCTTGTCGTCGATGACGCCCTGGTTCCAGACGGACTCCAGGAACTTGCCCTTCGCGTCCGCGGTCTCCGAGGTGATGTCGGCGACCTTGCCGGCGTCGACGTAGGAGTTCAGGGTGCCGCCCGCCCAGCTGTAGATGATGGTCGGTGCACTGCCCGCACCGACCGCGGTGCGGATCTTGGTCTTGTAGGCGTCGTTCTGGAAGTAGGTCGGTGCGACCTGGCCGTCGGCGTTGGCGGCGTTCCACTCCTTGAGCGACGGGCCGAGGACGGTGTCCTCGTCGGTGCCGGTGAGGCCCCAGAGCGTGGCACTGCCACTCGGGGCGCCACCACCGCTCGAGCAGGCGGTCGCGCCGAGCATGAGGGCCGAGACACCGAGGGCGACTGCGGCCATCCGGGTCCGACGGCGAGGTGAAGTACGAAGCGTCATTGCGTTCTCTCCTTGGTGGGTGCTGCTGCTGGTGGTGCGATGGGTCGGATCAGTTCGTGGGGGTCCAGGCGCTGCCGTTCCCGGCACTGCGCTCGACGGCGCGGAGGACGCGCTGGACCTGCAGGCCCTCGGCGAAGGACGGTTCGGGATCGGTGCCGGCGGTGATGGCCTGGACGAGGTCGCGTACCTGGTGCGAGAAGGGGTGCTCGTAGCCGATGCCGTGACCGGTCGGCCACCAGGCGGCCATGTACGGGTGCTCCGGCTCGGTGACGACGATGCGGGTGAAGCCCTGCTTGCCGGCTGGGGCGGTCGCGTCGTACACCTCGAGTTCGTTCATCCGCTCCAGGTCGAACGCGATGGCGCCGCGGGAGCCGCTCAGCTCGATGCGGAGCGCGTTCTTACGGCCGGTCGCGTACCGGGTCGCTTCGAACGCCCCGATGGCACCGTCCGCGAGGCCGCCGACGAGCTTCGCCGTGAACCAGGCGGCGTCGTCGACCGTCACCGCGCCGCGCTCGTCGGAGGCGGTCCCGCTGAGGCCGACCGTCTCGCCGAGGAGGGGCCGTTCCGTCACGAAGGTGGCGAGCGTCCCGCTGACCGTGTCGAGCTGCGCGCCGGTCAGGTGCTGCACGAGGTCGATGGCGTGCGCGCCGATGTCGCCGAGGGAACCGGAGCCGGCCTGGTCCTTGTCGAGGCGCCAGGTCATGGGGCCCTCCGCATCCGTCAACCAGTCCTGGAGGTAGAGCGCGCGGATCTGGCGGACGGCTCCGAGCGCACCCTCGGCGATGAGCTGGCGGGCATAGCCGATGGCCGGCACGCGACGGTAGCTGAAGCCGACCATGGAGCGGACGCCGCGGGCCTTGGCGGCCTCGGCGGCGGCGACCATGAGCTCGGCCTCCTCGACACTGTTGGCCAGGGGCTTCTCGCAGAGCACGTGCTTCCCGGCTTCGAGGGCTGCGATGGCGATCTCGACGTGCGAGGACCCCGGCGTGCAGACGTCGACGATGTCGATGGACGGGTCCTCGACGACGCTGCGCCAATCGGTCGAGGCCGACTGCCAGCCGAACTTCACCCGGGCCGCCTCGAGCGCCTCCGGATTGCGGCCGACGATCGTGGCCATGACGGGCTCGGCGTCGAGGTCGAAGAAGCGCGGTGCGGTGCGCCAGGCCTGCGAGTGCGCGGCCCCCATGAAGCCGTAGCCGATCATCGCGACCCGGAGTTCCGGCTTCCCGCTTCCACCCATGTGTGACGCTCCCGAGTTGTCCGCGCAGCCGCGGGTCCCGGTGATCCGGATCGCGTCGCTGCGGTGACCCTGAAGCTAGCCCCGGCCCCCAACCGGCCGCAAGTTCCCCCTCGCCCATTGGAAACTTTTCGCGAGTCAGCCCTAAGCAGGCCGGGCGGCTTGGACGAGCGGACGGACGGGTGGCCGAGGGTTACGCGGCCGGTGGAGCAGTGGACCCACGGACGACGAGCGAGGTCGCGAGGTCGAGGCGGATGTTGTCGACCGTCTCGGAGCGAAGCTTCAGCACGAGCCGCGTCGCTTCCTCGGCCATCTCGATGAGCGGCTGTCGGATCGTCGTGAGCGCGGGCCCGACCCACTTCGCCGGGGGGACGTCGTCATAGCCGACGACCGACAGCTCCTCGGGGATCGAGACACCGAGGGAGCGCGCCGCCTCGTACACGCCGAAGGCCTGCATGTCGTTGCCCGCGAAGATGGCGGTCGGGCGCTCGTCGAGCTGCAGGAGTTCGAGGGCCAGCACGCGCCCGGCCTCCGGGACGAACTCCCCGCGCCGGAGGATCGACTCGTCGAGCGGGATGCCCGCCTCCTCGAGCGCCGAGCGGTAACCGGACACCCTGGCCCGCGAGCACATGAGGTCCTCGGGCCCCGAGATCAGCCCGATCCTGCGGTGCCCGAGCTCGATCAGGTGGCGGGTCGCCGCCATGCCGCCGGACCAGTTCGTGGAGCCGATCGCGGCGACGTCCGGGCCCGGGTCGCCCGCCGGGTCGACGACGACCACCGGGATGTTCCTCGTGTGCAGCTGCCGGCGGTAGGCGGGGTCGATGTCGGAGAACACGAGGATGACCCCGACGGGCTTCCGCGAGATGATGCTCTCCACCCAGCCCTCACCCGTCGACCGCCTGGCACCCGTCTCGGTGAGCGTGACGCTCATCCCGTGTTGCCTGGCCACCTTCTCGACCCCGCGGATGATCTCGAGCGACCACGAGCTGTCGATGTACTCGAAGACGAGCTCGATGAGCGAGCCCTGGGCGAGCTCGGCGCCCCGCCGGCTGTAGCCGTGGCGGTCGAGCAGGCGCTCGACGATCTCGCGGGTGTCGGGCGACACCCCCGGGCGCCCGTTGAGCACCTTCGAGGCCGTCGACACCGAGACGGACGCCTCGCGCGCGATCCGCGACAGGGTGGCGCGCCCTCCGGTCCCACCGAGCTGCACCGCGACGTCGTCACTCATCCGGATCCTCCGATCCCTCGCCGTCGGGCCGGGCGGCCGTCGCGTCGTCGAGAAGTTCACGCCATGCTAACGAAATATTTCGCACGGAACGAGCCGTGACGCCGGAAGCCCGATCTGCTATTCTCGACCATAAGTTGTGGTTAACAACAAATCATCCGCTCGCCAACGACGCTGAAGGATCATCCGCATGCCTCTCACCCCCACCAAAGCCGACCGCTTCTCGTTCGGCCTCTGGACGATCGGCTACAACGGGACCGACCCGTTCGGTGGCCCCACCCGCCCCGACCTCGACGTGGTCGAAGCCGTCACCCGCCTGAACGAGCTCGGCGCCTACGGCCTCACCTTCCACGACGACGACCTCTTCGCCTTCGGCTCGACCGACGCCGAGCGGCAGAAGCAGATCGACCGCCTCAAGCAGGCTCTCGCCGACACCGGCGTCATCGTCCCGATGGTCACCACCAACCTCTTCAGCGCCCCCGTGTTCAAGGACGGTGGCTTCACCTCCAACGACCGCGCGGTGCGTCGCTTCGCCCTCCGCAAGGTGCTCCGCAACCTCGACCTCGCCGCCGAGCTCGGCGCCAAGACCTTCGTCATGTGGGGCGGCCGCGAGGGCGCCGAGTACGACTCCGCGAAGGACGTGCAGGCCGCGCTCGAGCGCTACCGCGAGGCCGTCAACCTCCTCGGCGACTACGTCACCGACAAGGGCTACGACATCCGCTTCGCGATCGAGCCGAAGCCCAACGAGCCGCGCGGCGACATCCTGCTCCCGACCCTCGGCCACGCCATGGCGTTCATCGAGACGCTCGAACGCCCGGAGCTCGTCGGCATCAACCCCGAGGTCGGCCACGAGCAGATGGCGGGCCTCAACTTCACGGCCGGCATCGCCCAGGCGCTCTACCAGGGCAAGCTCTTCCACATCGACCTGAACGGCCAGCGAGGCATCAAGTACGACCAGGACCTCGTGTTCGGCCACGGCGACCTCCAGAACGCGTTCTCGCTCGTCGACCTCCTCGAGCACGGCGGAGCGGACGGCGGACCGGCCTACGACGGCCCCCGCCACTTCGACTACAAGCCGAGCCGCACCGAGGACATCACGGGCGTCTGGGACTCCGCGGCGGCCAACATGCGCATGTACCTCCTGCTCAAGGAGCGGGCCGAGGCGTTCCGCGCCGACCCCGAGGTGCAGGAGGCGCTCGCGGCCTCGCGCGTGCCCGAGCTGCGCGAGCCGACGCTCGACCCGGGCGAGACGGTCGAGCAGCTGCTCGCCGACCGCTCCGCCTCGGAGGACTTCGACACCGACGCGTACTTCGGCGGCAAGGGCTTCGGGTTCGTCCGCCTGCAGCAGCTCGCGGTCGAGCACCTCATGGGCGCCCGCTAGTCGGGAACCCCACCAGGATGGCGTTCCGTCCTCCGGTCCGAGAGGATCAGGGGACGGGACGCCGTCCGCGTCTGCACCGACACCAGCCCAGGCGGTCACCCGACCGCCCCACCACCGAGAACAGGGAGAGCGATGACGCTCGTCGCCGGCATCGATTCATCCACCCAGAGCTGCAAGGTCGTCATCCGTGACGCCGACACCGGGGCGCTCGTCCGAGAAGGTCGGGCCTCGCACCCGGCCGGCACCGAGGTCGACCCGGCCGCCTGGTGGGCGGCGTTGCAGGAGGCGTCCGCCGCTGCGGGCGGTCTCGACGACGTGGCCGCCGTGTCCGTCGCGGCCCAGCAGCACGGCATGGTCGCGCTCGACGTCGACGGCCGCGTCATCCGTCCGGCACTGCTCTGGAACGACACCAGGAGCGCGTCGGCAGCCACGGACCTCATCGCCGAGTTCGGCGCGGACGAGCTCGCCCGGCGGACCGGCTGCGTCCCCGTCGCCTCCTTCACGATCACGAAGCTGCGCTGGTTGCGCGACGCCGAACCGGCCAACGCGACCGAGGTCGCCGCGGTCGCCCTCCCCCACGACTGGCTGAGCTGGCGCCTGCGCGGTTTCGGCCCGGCCGAGGAGAGCCCCCTCGGCGCGGATCTCGCCGAACTGACGACCGACCGCTCGGACGCCTCCGGCACCGGCTACTGGTCCCCAGCGGACGGCGAGTACGACCGCGAGCTGCTCGTCGCGGCACTCGGACACGACGCGATCCTCCCCCGTGTGCTCGGACCGGACGAGTCGGCCGGGACCGGCATCGACGGTGGCCTGGTCGGCGCCGACACGGTCATCGGCCCGGGTGCCGGCGACAACGCGGGCGCCGCCCTGGGGCTCGGCGCCACGGCCGGCGACGTCGTCGTGTCGATCGGCACGAGCGGGACCGTGTTCGCCGTGACCCCCGCGGTCGTCCGCGACCCCTCCGGGACCGTCGCGGGCTTCGCCTCGGCGGACGGCGCGTTCCTGCCGCTCATCGCGACCCTCAACGCCGCCAGGATCCTCGACGCGGTCGCCGCGCTGCTCGGCGTCGACCACACCGAGCTCGGCCGACTCGCGCTCGACGCCCCAGCCGGCGCCAGGGGCCTCGTGCTGCAGCCGTACTTCGAGGGCGAACGGACCCCGAACCGGCCCGACGCGACGGCGACGCTGTTCGGCATGACCCTCGAGTCGACGACGCGCGAAGGGCTCGCCCGGGCGGCGATCGAAGGATTGCTCTGCGGCCTCGCCGACGGCCTCGACGCGGTGCTCTCGCAGGGCGTCACCGCCGAGCGGGTCCTCCTCATCGGCGGCGCCGCGCAGAACCCGGCCGTGCAGGCGATCGCCCGCGAGGTGTTCGACGTGCCGGTCGTGGTGCCGGCCCCCGGTGAGTACGTCGCCGACGGCGCGGCCGTGCAGGCGGCGTGGGCGTTGACGGGCGCTCGCCCGGCGTGGCCGATGGCCGGCACCGACGACGTCGCCGGTGCGCCGGCTGACGCGGTCGACCCCTCGGGAGTCGCGCGCGAGCAGTACGCCGCCCGCGCCTGAGGCGGCCGCCCGTCGACGGGCTCAGGGACCAGCCGGGGTCGGTTCCTGAGGCAGCGCCTCCCTTGGACAGGCTCAGGGACCGAAGGGGGGTTCGGTCACTGAGCCTGTCGAAGTGCGTGGAATCTTCCGGTCGGCGGAGGCGTTGGGCCGGGTATGCGATCCATCATCTACTCCACCAACGGTGACCCGTCCGTCCTCCAGCTCGTCGAGCGTGAGATCCCGGAGCCCGGCCCCGGCGAGGTGCGTGTCAAGCTCGCGTTCTCCGGCGTCAACCCGACCGACTGGAAGACCAGGCGCGGCGGCGGTCCCTCGGGCGCGATGCCCTTCCCGGAGGTCGTCCCGAACCTCGACGGCGCCGGCGTGATCGACGCGGTCGGTCCCGCCACCGACGACGCGACCACGACCACCTTCGCGGTCGGCGACCGCGTCTGGGTGTACCTCGCAGCCCACGAGAGCCCGCTCGGCACCGCGCAGGAGTTCACGGTCCAGCCCGTCGCCCGGGTGGTCCCGCTGCCCGACGCCGCCTCCTTCGAACTCGGCGCGAGCCTCGGTGTCCCGGCGATGACCGCGCACCGCGCGCTCACGGTGGCGCAGGACGGCCCGACCCGGCTCTCCCCCGGAGCGCTCGACGGCCGGACGGTCCTCGTCCAGGGTGGCGCAGGTGCCGTCGGCAACGCGGCGATCCAGCTCGCACGCTGGGCCGGCGCGACGGTCGTCAGCACCATCAGCAGCGACGAGAAGGCCCGGCTCGCGACCGCCGCCGGAGCCCACCACGTCGTCAACTACCGCGAGGGCGACACCGCCGCGGCGATCCGCGAGGTCGCTCCGCAGGGCGTCGACCTCGTCGTGGAGGTCGCCATCGCGCAGAACCTCGAGCTCGACCAGGCCGTCCTCGCCCCGCGCGGCACGGTGGTCAGCTACGCCAACAACGGCGGCGACCAGGTCACCCTCGACATCCGGCCGCACATGGGCCTCAACACGAGACTCCAGTTCATGCTGCTCTACACCGTCGGCGACGCGGCACTCCAGGCAGCCGCCGAGGACGTCACGGCGGCGATCGAAGCCGACGCGCTCGACGTGGGCCGCGAGCACGGCTTGCCGCTGACGGTGTTCCCGCTCGCCGACACGGCCGGTGCCCACGCCGCCGTCGAGGACGACACGATCGGGAAGGTCCTCATCGACGTCACCGCGTGACGCATGCCGCGCACGACGTGATCAGGGGCGGTACTGCGCAGCCAGTGCCGCCCCTGCCGCACGCAGGTGCACGAGCGGTTCGGCCATCGCAGCCTCGACCCCGCCGGCGAGCTCGGTGAGCGAGACGGCGTCGACGAACAGCCCCTCCGTCGGTGCCTGCACGGCACCGGCGACGAGCATGGTCCGGCCGGGAGCGAGGCCGGCGACGTGGGAGGCGACCTTGCCGTCTGCCGTCTGGTCGTCGAAGCGACCCTCGCCGGTGATGACGACCGAGGCCGTCGGCGCTGCGGCGGGGAGGCCGATCGCGTCACCGACGCCGGTCGCGCCCGAGGTGGCCGTCGCTCCCCAGAGCAGGAGGCCGTAGCCGGCACCGCCTGCCGCTCCGGCGCCGGGTTCGACCGCGGCACGTTCCGCTTGTTCCGCGCCGAATGCCGCGGCGGCCCGGCTCGCGAACCGCGCGAGGTTCGCATCGAGCACCGTGACGTCCTCGTCGGTGGCGCCCTTCTGCGGGCCGAAGACGGCAGCGGCCCCGCGGTCGCCGAGCAGCGGGTTGGTGACGTCGCTGAGGATGACCGCCCCGCGGTCCGGCAGTGCTCGCAGGCCGCCGAGGTCGAGGTGGTCCAACGTCGCGAGTCCCGCGTTCCCCGGCATCACCCCACCACCGTCCGCATCCTGGAGTCGCACCCCGAGTGCGCTGAGGAGCCCGGCACCGCCGTCCGTGCTGGAGCTGCCGCCGATCGCGAGGAGCAGGCGACGGGCACCGTGATCGAGCGCCGCTGCGATGGCCTCCCCGAACCCGGTCGTGTGCGCCGCGAACGGCTGCAGTGGGTCGAGCAGGGTCAGCCCGCTCGTCTGGGCGAGCTCGACGACCGCGGAGCCGTCCGGCAGTTCGAGCCACTCGGCCTGCACCGCGTCGCCGACCGGACCCGTGACGGTGATCGGGTGTCGCCGCGCTCCGGGCACGGCGGCAGCGAAGGCGTCGAGCGTCCCCTCTCCGCCGTCGGCCATCGGCAACAGCTGCACGGTGTCCTCGGGCCGGACGGAGCGCCAACCGTCGGCGATCGCCGAGGCGACCTCGGCGGCGATCGCGGTGCCTTTGAACGAGTCCGGGGCGATGACGATGTGCGGAGCCATGGCCTTAGCCTCCCACGAGGGACCGGTGCGCAGCGGAGCCACCCGCGGCGTCCGTCAGCACCTCGACACCGCTCGGGGTGACCACGACGGTGTCCTCCACCTTCACCCCTGGCGCGGTCGGGTTCCAGGCGAACGCCTGCCACGGCTGTACGACGTCGGTCGTGTCGGGGGTGGCGCGCGGGTCGCGTCCCGCGTAGCCCGCAGCGCCGCCCTGGTGGTGCCTGGTCCACTCCTCGGGGTCGAAGCCCTGGGCGGCGTAGGCCGCGGTGCCCGCGCGGAAGACGTCGGCGAGGGTCGCGCCCGGCACCGTCGCGTCGAGGTACGCGCGCTCGACGGCCCGGATCCGACGCATGTCGGTGGCGAAGGGTTCCGGGGCGGTGCCGCCGTCGTCGAACCACCGCGTGAGGTTGACGATGAGCCCGTCCCGGCGCCCGCAGGCGACGACCATCGCGCGGGAGCCCAGCAGCCCGTCGGTCGGGAGCGGATGCCGGTGCGCGAG
The DNA here is from genome assembly GCF_030209365.1 of Plantibacter sp. ME-Dv--P-095. Classification (NCBI taxonomy): domain Bacteria; kingdom Bacillati; phylum Actinomycetota; class Actinomycetes; order Micrococcales; family Microbacteriaceae; genus Plantibacter; species Plantibacter sp. ME-Dv--P-095. The sequence continues at coordinate 8,878 of NZ_JARVSB010000010.1, read as the reverse complement.
GCGGTCCGTCCCGGCGACCAGGAGCACGAGCGGATCGATCCCGGCGGCGACCAGACGGCACGCGAGGTCCGCCGCCACCGCGCGTTCCGTCCAGCTCGGATCGAGCCGTCCGATGAGCGTCTCGAGTTCGGCGGTCGTCTCCCGGCCGAGCGCGCGGAACCGCTCGAGTTCGGCTGGGAGGAGCGAGGCCCGCGCCGCCCGCAGTCCGGCTGGGACGTCCGACTCCTGAAGCACCCCGGTGCCGCTCGGCAGCACCGAGTCGATCGGTGTGTGCCACGGCACGGTCGTGACGCGGATGTCCGGGAGTTCCTCGGCCAGCAGGCGCTCGGCCTCGTTCGAGGTCGCCACGAGCCACGCGTCGTCACGCGAGACGACGACCGCGACGATCGGATCGGCCGCGAGGCTCACGTGGACGCGGGCACCGTCGAGGTACCAGCTGACCGCCGCCGCCGAGCGCAGCACGATCGCCCGGGCGGCCTGCGCGTCGAGCAGCTCCACCAGGCGGGCGTGTTTGCGCCGACGGTCGTCCTCGTCGGGACCCGGCCGCGCGTCGCTCATCGGCGTGCCCAGGGCGTGCCGAGCTCCGCGAAGGTGCTCCCGGTGGTGGCCGCCTCGGCGACGAACCGCTCGATCCCCGGGATGACGGGGTGGCGGTCCTCGCCCGTCCCGCGCCAGTCGAGGAGTTCCGCGGGGATGGGGTGCGGGGCGGGTGCCGACCGCACGGCGTCGAGGACCGCGGTGAAGGCGGAGGCGTCGGCCAGCGAGCTGACGAGCGCCGCCTCCCCACCCGCGCGGACAGCCGCCCGGGCTCGGAGGAGGTCGGGGAGCAGTGCGGTCCGGTCGGTCGTCCACCGCCGGACGGACTGATCCTCGAGGTCGACCTCGACGACGTCCTTCGTGTAGAGGAACCGGATCGCCCCGCGCTCGCCACGGACCGTGACGACCGGGTCGGTGGTGTCCTCGGCGCAGAGGGTGACCGCCGCCGTCATGATCGGACCGCTGCGCGGCGTGATGCGGACGACGGAGGTGTCGTCCGCCTCGATGTCGTTCGCCCGATACTGGTCGAGCTCGATGGTCGCGATCGCGGCGCGGTCCGTGACCCCACCGAGTCGGAGCATGGTCTGGACCGCGTGCGCGAGCGGGTTCGTGACGACCCCGTCCACGACCGGCACGTCGTTCAGGGTGCGCCGACCCGACCACGCGGCGCGGGTCCAGTACCCGATCGTGCGGACCCAGGTCCCGGTCGCCTCGAGCCCCGTGACCGCGCCGATCTCCCCGGCCGCGACGAGCTCGGTGATCTCGCCGATCGCGTGCGATCCGAGACTCTGGAACCCGACCTGCACGAGTCCGCCGGTCCGCTCAGCGACGGCCTGCAGGAGGTCGAGCTCGTCGTTCGACGTGACCGGCGGTTTCTCGAGCAGGACGTCAGCTCCGTGTTCGAGGGCCGCGACGGCGAGGTCGAGGTGCGTGTGGATGGGCGTGGAGAGGATGACGACGTCCACCTGCCCGGCGGCGAAGCAGTCGTCGAGCGACCCGTACAGCGGGGCGTCGCCGGCCGCGTGGTCCTCGGGCGTGAAGGCGCGGTCGACGAGGCCGACCAGCCGGATCGCGCCGGTCTCGGCGAGCGCCCTGGCCGCGTCGACGTGGCTGGCGCCGTGGCCGTGGATGCCGACCACCACGACGGTGGGGACGTGGTGCTGGTTCGAGGTCGTCATGCGTCACTCCCGGTGGTGGGTCGCTGGGTGGTGGGGCGGTCCTCGGCGGCGAGGAGCGCCCGATGGATGGCCGCGGCCTGCCCGGCGTCGAGTGCGGCGTCGACGACGACCGCCTCCAGACCGGTGACCAGCGGGGTCTCGGCGGTGATGGTGGTGCGGCTGGTGGTGGCGAGCGAGACGCCGACACCGGGGTACTCGGCGGCGCGGAGGAACCAGGGGAAGGTCTGCTCGCCCGGCTGCCGGAAGAGCACGGTGACCGCTCGCCCGCGGGTGTCGGCATCCGAGGCGGCGTAATCGGGTGCGGCGTCGAGGACGAACGCGACCCAGGCCGCGCGGGAACCGTGAGCGGTCGCCTCGCCGGGCCCGTCGGCGCTGAGCACCGATCGTCGAGCGCCGGCCGGCAGCCGCCAGAACCAGCCCCCGTAGGCGGCACCCTCGCGTCCGTTCGTGGCCGGCGATCCGATGGTCACGACCCCGGTGACGGCCCTGAGGGTGCTCGAGACCAGGACGCGCAGGGCCGAGCGGGGTGCGGGGTCGTCCGCGCGGTCGGCGCCGTTGTCGGCGTTCGAGGTCGGGAGTGCGATCTCCTCGACGACCGAGACGCGGGACTCCCGCAGCTGGGTCGTCCCGTCGCGTCCGATCCAGTCCACGGCCTGCCGGAGGGTGCCGGGGTCCGGCTGTGTCCCGGCTTCGACCTCGACCACCCGTTGGACCCCGTGGTTGTCGAGCAGCGTCGAGCCCTGCCCGGCGACGTAGGTGCGTCCGCCCCAGTAGGAGACGCCGTCCACGTCGGCGACGGCCATCGAGAGCCCGAAGTGGTGCGGGTGGTCGTCGGGTGCCGACTCCGTGACGACGGTTCCGGCCAGGGAGGTGACGGGGTGTGCGAACGGTCGCGGGGCGTCCGCCCGGGCGAGCCCACCACCGTCGTGCAGGACGAGCAGTTCGCGACCACCGAGCCGGGCGACGAGGCCGTTCGGCTCCTCGGCCGCCACCCAGGCGACCCCGCCTGCGCCCCGCGGCGCCGCGGTGCTCTCCCGGGCGACGAACCGTGGGCGGAAGACGAGCGGGTGGCCGCCCGCCGCGCCCCCGATCGTGTCGCGGAGGCGGGTCCAGGCCTCGGCGCCGAGCTCGCGGCGCGGGACGGACACCGTGCTCAGCGCGGGCACGGCGAAGGCGGCGAAGGGGATGTCGTCGAACCCGACCACGCTCAGCGCGGCCGGTACGGACACGCCGGCCTGGCGCAGCGCCGACACGAGTCCGAGGGCGACGAGGTCGTTGAAGGCGACCACGGCGGTCGCGTCGAGCGCCAGCACGGCGTCCACGACCGCGGCGCCGTCGACGAGCGCGGAGCCCGCGGCGACGACGTCGACGGTGAGCTCCCGGTGCGCGGAGACCGCACGCGTGATGCCGACCCGGCGCAGGCGGTCGCCCTGGCTGGCGACCGGCCCCGCCAGGTACACGACGCGCCGGTGCCCGAGCGCGGACAGTTCGGCGAGCACCTGCTCCATCCCACTCGCGTAGTCGATCGACACCGAGGGCACCGGCGAGTCGGTGAGCTCGCGGTTGACGAGGACGACGGGGTGCAGCTCGGCGAGCAGGGCGCGCAACTCCGGTTCGGCCAGGCGCGGTGAGCACAGGACGATCGCGTCGCACCGGCGGCGGGCCTCCCGGGCGGCGGCCGCCTCATCGGTCGGGTCCTCCTCGGTGTCGGTCACGAGGACGCGGTAGCCGTCGGCCGCGGCCGCCCGGGTCACGCCGCGCAGGATCTCCTGGAACATCGGGTTCTCGAGGTCGGGCACGACGACGCCGACGGTGTTCGTGCGCCCGAGGGACAGGTTCCTGGCGAGCATGCTCGGCTGGTAGCCGAGGGCGTCCACCGCGGCGAGGACCCGGCTGGCGATCTCGGCGTCGACGGTCGCCTTGCCGTTGAGGACCCGCGAGACCGTCGCCTTCGAGACCTCGGCATGCCGGGCGACGTCGGAGATGGTCGGCGTGGCGCCAGCCGTCGGTAACCGGTTGCTCATGCGTCCTCGCTCGGGTCGTGCCGGGTGGTGCGGTTGGCAATCATCATATAGGGTTCCTCGGAGAAACCGGTTTCTCGGTTTCGACGTCGAGCACCTCGACGCGAGCGCTGTCAGAGAGGACACCGATGCGCATCATCGTCACCGGCGGTGCCGGACGACTCGGGCGGAGCGTCGCCACCGAACTCGTCGCGGCCGGCCACGACGTCGTCTCCGTCGACCGCTCCGACCCCGGACTCCCCGGGGTCGAGGGCGTGGTGGCCGAGCTGCTCGACCACGACGCCACCCACGAACGCTTCGCCGCCCTGCAGCCGGACGCCGTGGTGCACCTGGCCGCGATCGCCGTGCCGTTCAGCGCTCCCGAACACGTCATCCTGTCGGTGAACCAGTCCCTGGCCTTCACCGTCCTCACCGCCGGGATCGCCGCCGGAGCCACGAGGGTCCTGGCCGCGAGCAGCCCGACCGTCATCGGGTACGGGGCCCCGCACGGCTGGGCACCCGAGGCCCTCCCCCTCACCGAGACCCACTCCGTCGCCCCGTGGAACGCCTACGCCCTGTCGAAGGTGGCCATCGAGTCGACGGTCGCGATGCTCGCCCGAGCCCACGGCGACGCGGTCGTGACCGGCGCGTTCCGCCCGTGCTTCGTCGTCTCCCCCGAGGAGTGGGAGGGCGCACCGACGCAACAGGGGCACACGATCGTCGACCGGCTCGCCGATCCCGCGCTCGCGGCCGTCTCCCTCTACAACTACGTCGACGCCCGCGACGCCGGCCGCTTCGTCGCGGCCTGGGTCGAGCACGCCGCCGCCCCGCACTCCGGTGCGGTGTACTTCGTCGGAGCCGACGACGCCCTCGCCCTCGAACCGCTGTCGGCGCTGCTGCCCGCCATGGTGCCGAGCACCGCCGGCTTCGCCGAGACGCTCGACGACCGCAGCGCCGCGTTCAGCAGCGCGAAGGCGACCGCCGACCTCGGGTGGCGGCCTCGACACGACTGGCGGTCGGCCCTCAGCCCCACGGAGCGGGCCCGCCTCGACGGTCTGCTCGCCGCCGACGGCCGCCCGCGACACCACGCCACGACCGACACCCAGACCACCACCCCGGCGCAGACGCCGACGACGACCCCCAGATGACGAGGACTACCACCATGCCAGCACCGCTCGCCTTCGACGGCGTCCTGTACTTCCCGATCACCCCCTTCGACGCGGCCGGCGCGGTCGACCTCGGTCTCCTCGGCACCCACCTGGAGTCGCGACTCGACCACCGGCCCGGCGGCGTCTTCCCCGCCTGCGGGACGGGCGAGCTGCACGCGATGTCACCCTCGGAGGCCGCGCGCGTGGTCCGCCGGACGGTCGAGGTCGTCGACGGGGCCGTTCCGGTCATCGCCGGGGCCGGCGGTGGCGTGGCGATTGCGAAGGAACTCGCCGTCGCGGCCGAGGACGCTGGAGCCGACGCGATCCTCCTCATGCCGCCGTACCTCGTGACCGGCCCGGCGCGCGGGCTGCAGGGGTACGTCGAGGACGTCCTCGCTGCGACGAGCCTCCCGGCGATCGTCTACCACCGCAACAACGCGCGGTACACCACCGAGACGATGCGTCACCTGGCGCGCAACCCGCAGGTCGTCGGCTTCAAGGACGGCGTCGGCGACGTCGCCGCTGCACAGGACATCGTGCTCGCCGTGCACGAGGAGGGCCGCGAGGACTTCGCCTTCTTCAACGGTCTCCTCACCGCGGAGCTCACCCAGGCCGCCTACCGGGGCATCGGCATCCCGCTCTACTCCTCCGCGGTGTTCGCGATGCTGCCCGAGCTCGCGACCCTGTTCTACCGGGCCTACACGGACCACGACGAACCGCTTCGTGAGCGCCTGCTCCGCGAGTTCTACCGACCGCTGGTCGCCCTCCGCGACGAGACCCCCGGCTTCGCCGTGTCGCTCATCAAAGCCGGCGTCCGGCTCGGTGGTCTGCCGGTCGGTTCCGTGCGGTCGCCGTTCGTCGACCCGACACCGGAGCAGACGGATCGGCTGGCGGCGCTCCTCGCGACCGGCGCCGACCTCGTCGCCGAGCACGCGACCCTCGCAGCCGGGCGCTGACGATGCCGGCGATCGCCTCCATCACCACCACCCTGCAGCGGTTCACGATGCCGCGACCATGGGTGCCGGAAGCGCCGTGGCTGCACCTCGTCCGGGTGGACGTCGTCGACGACGAGGGCGCGACCGGTTCCGGCTTCACGTGGACGCCGACGATCGGCGCGACCGCGGTCCGAGCCCTGCTCGATGACGACATCACGTCCGCCGCCATCGGCTCATCCACCGAACCCGAGGTCCTCTGGCCGCAGCTGTGGGCCCACCTGCACGAGGCCGGCGGCGGCGGGATCACGACCATCGCACTCGCCGGGCTCGACACGGCGCTCTGGGACCTCCGCGGGCGGCGGGCGGGCCTCGGGCTGGCCGAGCTGCTCGGTCGTCGCCGTGAGACCGTCCGCGCCTACGGCAGCGGCGTCAACCTGCACCTCGACGCCGACGCCCTCGTGGCGCAGGTCGGGCGATGGATCGCGGCAGGCCACGACGCGGTGAAGGTGAAGGTCGGCAAGCCCGACATCGCCGAAGACCTCGACCGCCTCACCATGGTGCGCGAACTGCTCGGCCCGAACCGCCGGCTCATGATCGACGCCAACCAGCGCTGGGACCTCGAGCGGGCGACCTCGGCACTCGAACGGCTGAGCATCGTCGACCCAGCCTGGATCGAAGAACCGCTGCGCTCCAACGACACCGCCGGCTACGAACGGCTGCGTCAGGCGACGGACATCCCGATCGCGCTCGGCGAGAACGTGCACACGATCCATCGGTTCCGCGACCTCGTGGACCGTGGCGTGGCCGACGTCCTGCAACCGAACGTCGTCCGCGTCGGGGGCATCACCCCGTTCCTGCAGATCGCCGAGCTCGTCGAGGACGCCGGGCTGATCCTCGCCCCGCACCTCCTCCCCGACCTCTCGGGGCAACTCGCCCTCGCCCTCCCGCAGACGGTCGAGATCGAAGACGTGGAGGACGCGGACTTCGTCGCGATCGGCGCCATCGACGCGCCAGGACCGGTCACCATCAGCCGGGGTTGGGCGCGGATCGAGGCCCGGCCCGGGCTCGGATTCGTCATCCGCGAGCAGCCCACCGAAGCCGACACCGCCCGCTGAACCACGCCGTCCGGCCGCCGGTCCGTTCCGCCGACACCACACCACTCCCGAGGAGTCATCATGACCACCAACACTTCCAGCACCACCACGACCGTCGACGAGGCCGCGTCACTCGCCGCCACGGCAGCGCCCCGGCTTGCGGCCTCGTCACCCTCGACGCGCGCCGCCTGGCTCGAAGCCGTGGCCGACGCCCTCGACGGGCGGGTCACCGAGCTCGTCGCGCTCGCCGACGAGGAGTCCCACCTCGGGACCGCGCGGCTCACGGGCGAGGTCGCCCGGACGACGGGGCAGCTGCGCCTGTTCGCGACCGTCCTGCGCGACGGCGCGTTCCTCGAGGTCGTCGTCGACCACGCCGACGCCGCAGCCACCCCACCCAAGCCGGAGCTGCGACGGATGCTGCGACCGACCGGCCCGGTCGCCGTGTTCAGCGCCTCGAACTTCCCGTTCGCGTTCTCGGTCGCCGGCGGTGACACCGCGTCGGCGCTGGCCGCCGGCTGCCCGGTGATCGTGAAGGCCCACTCGGCGCACCCGCGGCTCTCCCGACTGACCGCAGAAATCGTCACCGAGGCGTTGCGCGACGCCGGCGCACCCGAGGGCACGTTCGCGCTCGTCGAGGGTCGTGAGCAGGGCACCGCGCTCGTCCGGCACCCGGCGATCACCGCGGTCGGGTTCACCGGCTCGCTCGCCGGCGGCCGGGCCCTGTTCGACCTCGCCTCACAGCGGCCGGCGCCGATCCCGTTCTACGGGGAGCTCGGCAGCACGAACCCGGTCGTGATCACGGCGGCGGCGCTCGCCGACGGTGCCGCGGCTCTCGCGCGCGGGCTGGCCGCATCGATCACCCTCGGGGTCGGTCAGTTCTGCACGAACCCCGGCCTCGTCCTCGTGCCTGCCGGCAGCGGGTTCGCCGAACTCGTCGCCGCCGCAGCGAGCGGCACGGCTGCGGGGCGCATGCTGACGCCCGGTATCGCCGACGCCTACGCGAGCGGTACTGCTCGTGCCACCGCGCACCCGGGTGTGCGCACGCTCCTCGGTGGCGACGCGGGAGCGCCGGAGTCGGGTGTCCCGACGGTCCTCGCGACGACCGCCGCAACCGTGCTGGAGGACCCGGAGGTCCTGCTCGAGGAGATCTTCGGACCGGCGACGCTCGTCATCGAGTACGCCGACGAGACGGAGCTGCACGCGGTCCTGGCTGCCGTGGGCGGCGCGCTGACCGCCACGGTGCACGCGGCTCCCGGCGAGGACGTCGCCGAACTGGTGTCGCGGCTCGAACCGCTCGCCGGCCGGGTGCTCTTCGGCGGCTGGCCGACGGGCGTCGCGGTGGGCTGGGCACAGCACCACGGTGGGCCGTGGCCGGCGACCACCTCCCTCCACACCTCCGTCGGGGCGACCGCCGTGCGCCGGTTCCAGCGTCCGATCGTCTACCAGGACGCCCCCGAGCGCGTCCTCCCCGAGGCGCTCCACGAGTCGAACCCGCTGCGTCTCCCCCGCCGCGTCGACGGCGAGCTGGAGCTCCCCGCCTGACCGGCACACCTCACCTGACCGCCCGGCCACCGTCCCTCACTCAGGACTCCCCCGGCGTGCCGCCTTCCCCAGGCCCCGACACACCGCAGCTCTCCTGAGAACGGGACAGACACTCCACCCAATCCCACCCACCCGTGTTCACAACTCAGGACCACCCCGGCGCGCCAGCCGCCGAAACCCCCGTCCCGGGCCCGACACCCCGCACCCCTCCTGAATTGTGAACGCACCACCACCACACAACCCGCCGTCCCTAACTCAGGACTCCCCCGGCGTGCCGCCTTCCCAGACCCCGACACACCGCAGCTCTCCTGAGTTAGGGACAGACAATCCACCCAATCCCACCCACCCGTGTTCACAACTCAGGACGCTCCCGGCGCGCCACGCACCGGAACCCCCGTCCCGGGCCCGACACCCCGCACCCCTCCTGCATTGTGAACACCCCAC
>NZ_JARVSB010000001.1:0-240043 GCF_030209365.1 Plantibacter sp. ME-Dv--P-095 | reverse complement strand
GAACCAGTGACCTCTTCCGTGTCAGGGAAGCGCGCTACCGCTGCGCCAATCGCCCGGGTGGCGTGTGTGGACACGACGCCGGGATGTTGCTGATGGAACCGATGCTACCGAGTGGAGGTGGCGACGGGATTCGAACCCGTGTGGACGGCTTTGCAGGCCGCTGCCTAGCCTCTCGGCCACGCCACCATGTGTGACCGAACACACTGCCGAATGGGGTTCCTCACGGAACGACACCACTGACACTCGAGCGGATGACGAGATTCGAACTCGCGACCCTCACCTTGGCAAGGTGATGCGCTACCACTGCGCCACATCCGCATTGCCCGCATCACTGCGTGCTCGAACGACTCTAGCCGAAACCGGGACCGATGTTCAAACCGGCGCGCACGCCGCGCTGTGCGCGTGGCCGATGTGCGTTCGACACTCGGCATCGGCTAGTATCGTGACTCGCGGCTGTTCGGCACCCCGGTGCGAACGACCTGCGGGCGATTGGCGCAGTTGGTAGCGCGCTTCCTTCACACGGAAGAGGTCATCGGTTCGAGTCCGGTATCGCCCACAGCACACTCCTGGTCCGCCAGGAGTTTTTTGTTCCCTCCGCACCCATCGCTGCGAATCCGGGCCGTCTCGGCCCGGCCTCCGCCTCCGGTCACGCGCGGGTCCGGCTCGGGAGGAAGTGTCGCTCGACGGGCGCTCCCGAGGTGTGCTCCAAGGCTGCCGCACGGATGTCGCGGTCGCGGCCGGTGAGACGCTGCGTCTCCTGTCGCCGGAACTCCCCCCACGACGGCACCATGAAGGTCTCCAGCTGCACGTCGGCCACCTCGCCGCTCCGATACAGGGCCCATCTCGATGCGCCGGTTCGGCGACGGGAGCTCTCGACGCGACCCATCGCGGTCTGGAACGCGGCGAGCGAGTCGGGGTGGACCGTGTAGGAGATCTGCACGAGCACCGGCCCGTCGGTCGGCTGCGGCTCGAACACCAGCGTGGGCGTGGGCCACGACATCGTGATGCTGCGGTCGACGGTGCCCGTTCCCGGCAGCAGGGGCAGCACCCGCACACTGACCGCGACGAGGAGCAGCAGGACGGCCGAAGCGGCATAGGCGACCGACGTCCCGAGTGCCTGCGCGGCGAGTCCCCAACCGATCGAGCCGATGGCCATCGCTCCCATGAAGACGAGGATGTAGATCGAGGCTCCGCGGGACCGCACCCACTGCGGCAGGGTGAGCTGCAGGGCGGCGTTCAGCACGGTGAGGGTGCCGATCCAGGCCAGCCCCGCGAGCACCAGCAGGACGAGGGTCGGTACGAGTGGCAGGAACGCCGCCGCGAGCGACCCCGCGGCGAAGAGCAGCGCACTCGCCGCGATGACGAGGTTGTCGGAGAACCGGCGTCGAGCGAGTGGCAGAGCGAAGATGCCCAGGACGGCACCGAGGCCGAGCGCACCGAGCAGGAAGCCGTACCCGCTCGAATCGAGATGGAGTCGCTTCGCGGTGAGGGGCAGCAGTGCCCAGAGTGCGCTGGCCGGGAGGGCGAAGAGCGCCGACCGCAGCAGGATCCGGCGGACGAGATGCGCGGAAGCGACGTAGCGGACCCCCGCCTGCAGCGCGGCGCCGAACCGCTCGCGGTCGTCGAGACCGGTCTGCACCGGCCGCTTCCACCACACGAGGGCGATCACGGCCCCGACGAAGCTCAGCGCGTTGATCCCGAACACGACGGGCGCACCGAAGGCGGACAGCACGACGCCGGCCAGGGCGGGACCGACCGCGCGGGCACCGTTCACCGTCACCCCGCCGAGCGCGGACGACGCCGCGATGAGGTTGCGGGGCACGAGCTCCGGCTGGATCGCCTGCCAAGCGGGCGACGTCAGGGTGGAGGTGATGCCGAGCAGGAAGGTGAAGCCGAGGATCGTCCAGGGGGTCAGCGCGCCGATCGCCGCCACCACCGTGAGGGTGGCGGCGAGGACGGCGCTCGCCGACGATCCCCAGATCAGCAGTCGTCGTCGGTCGAGCGAGTCCGCGAGAACCCCGGCCGGGAGCGCCACCAGGATGGCCGGTGCGAGGCTCGCGGTCTGCACGAGGGCGATCACCGCCGCCCCCGCAGCGGCTTCGACCAGGTACCACTGGGCTCCCACGGTCTGCATCCAGGTCCCGATGTTGCTCCCCAACTGGGCGAACCACAGCACCCTGAAGGCGGTGATCGCCATGGGTGCCCATGCTGACGGTTGCGCCGGTGGCGTTGCGGAAGGTGCAGGCATGGTCGAACGATATGACGCGCTCATCGGTCGCGCTTCGTCGCTTTGTCGCAAAACCTGGCCGAACCGCGATCCTTCTCCACCGGCGGTCCGCGACCTCGGCCCATGCCGGATCATCGGCGAATCGTCAAGGTGTGTGACCAGGGAGAACGGCTGATTAGCGTGGATGGATGGCCATCACGGAACTCATCCTCGTCCGCCACGGCGAAAGCGCCGGCAACGTCGCAGCGCAGGACGCCGAACGCACCGGGGCCCACCGGATCGCCGTCCCGGATCGCGATGCCGACGTCCCACTGTCGCCCCTCGGGGTGGAACAGGCCGCCGCGGTCGGCACCCGCCTCGCGGGTCTGGCGCCGAAGGACCACCCGGACATCGTGTTCAGCTCGCCGTTCCGACGCGCCCACGAGACCGCGGTCGTCGCCCTCCGCACGGCCGCCATGGACGCAGACGGCCTGCGACCGCTCATCGACGAACGACTCCGCGACCGTGACCTCGGGATCCTCGACACCTTCACCACGCTCGGTGTCGACGCGGAACTCCCCGATGAGGCCGCCCGGCGGCGGTTCCTCGGGAAGTTCTACTACCGCCCACCGGGAGGCGAGTCCTGGACGGACGTGGCCCTCCGGGTGCGATCCTTCGTCCGCGACCTCGACCGGTATCCGGACCGCACACGCGCACTGGTGGTCTGCCACGACGCCGTGATCTCGCTCTTCCGCTACGTCTGCGAGGGGTGGGATGAACACCGGGTCCTCGAAGAGGCTTCGCTGCGCCCCACCCCGAATGCCTCCTTCACCCACCTGGTCCACGACGGTCGGGGTTGGCGGGCTCGAGCGGCGAACGCGACGGCCCATCTGCAGCACGCGCAGGTCGCGGTCACCGAGCACTCGGGGGCGACCGATGTCCACCTCTGAACCCGTCACCCTCACGCCGGACACGCTCGCCACCTGGCCACTGCCCGATCCGGGATCGTCCAAGGACGACCGTGGTTCGGTGCTCGTCGTGGGCGGAGCTCGCACCACGCCCGGAGCCGTCGCCTTGGCCGGGCTCGCCGCGCTGCGGGTCGGTGCGGGGAGGATCACCCTCGCGGTCGGCGAATCGGCGGCGTCGGCGCTCGCCGTCGCGTTCCCGGAGGCCGCCGTGATCGGGCTGCCCGAGACCACGGACGGAGCCGTCCGTGGTGACGCCGTCGCTCGCCTCGACGACGAACTGGACGTCGACTGCGTCCTGCTCGGCCCCGGCCTCGACGACGCGGATGAGGCCGTCACCCTGCTCCGGCGGATGCGGCCGTCGCTGGGCGCGGAGACGGTCGTGATCCTCGACGCCTTCGGGCTCGGGGCGCTCTCGCATCTCCCCGAGTTCTCGACGGGGCTCGAGGGCCGGCTCGTCTTCACCCCGAACGTCGCGGAGGCGGCGATCCTGCTCGACGTCGACGAGGCGGACCCCGAGACCGCGCCAGGCGAGCTGGCACGACGCCACGGTGCCGCCGTCACCTGCCAGGGACGGATCTCGGACGGGCGCCAGGACTTCATCGCGCCGGGCGGTGGACCGATCCTCGGCACGGCGGGGAGCGGAGACGTCCTCGCCGGAGCGATCGCCGGACTCACGGCGAGAGGACTCTCCCCGCTGGCGGCGAGCTGTTGGGGCACCGTGCTCCACGCCTCGTCCGGTGATCGGCTCGCCGAACGCATGGGGACGTCGGGTGCGCTCGCCCGCGAGTTCGCCGACGAGTTCCCGATGGTGCTCCAGTCGCTCGAGCGCTCGGGCGACGAGACGCCCTAGGAGACCACCGGCCAGCGCCAGGAGGTGATCTCGGGCGCATCCTCACCGAACTCGCGCGTGTGCTCCTGTGCACGATGCCGGGCGTCCTGCATCTCCTGGCGGAGTTCCGCGTACCGTTCGCCGAGCCCGGGAGTCCGGTCGATGGCGTCGCAGACGAGCGAATAACGGTCGATCCGGTTGAGCATGACCATGTCGAAGGGCGTGGTCGTGGTCCCGTTCTCCAGGTAGCCGCGGACGTGCAACTGCTCGTGTCCGTGGCGTTTGTAGGTCAGTCGATGGATGAGCCACGGGTACCCGTGGTACGCGAAGACGACGGGCCGGTCCGCGGTGAACACGCTGTCGTACTCGGCGTCCGAGATGCCGTGGGGATGCTGGTCCTCACTCATGAGCCGCATGAGGTCGACGACGTTCACGACGCGGACGGCGAGACCGGGGATGCGCTCCCGAAGGATGCTGACGGCGGCCAGGGTCTCGAGGGTGGGGACGTCCCCCGCGCAGGCCATCACGAGGTCCGGCTGCTCCCCCGGACGCTCCGAGCCGGCGAAGGGGAGGACGCCGAGCCCGCGGGCGCAGTGATCACGCGCGTCGTCGACACCCAGCCAGACCGGCTCGACGTCCTTCCCGGCGACGATCACGTTGATCTCGTCAGTGCTCCGCAGGCAGTGCTCCGCGACGACGAGCAGGGTGTTCGCGTCGAACGGGAGGTAGACCCGGATGACACCGGGCTTCTTGTTGACGACGTGGTCGATGAACCCAGGATCCTGGTGGGAGAACCCGTTGTGGTCCTGACGCCAGACGTGGCTCGTGAGCAGGTAGTTCAAGCTCGCCACCGGGCGACGCCATTCGAGCGCGCGAGCGCCGTTCAACCACTTCGCGTGCTGGTTGAACATGGAGTCGACGATGTGGATGAAGGCCTCATAACAGGTGAAGAGACCGTGCCTGCCCGTCAGCAGGTAGCCCTCCAGCCAGCCCTCGCACTGGTGTTCGCTCAGCATCTCCATCACCCGTCCAACGCGGGCCAGATGTTCGTCACCCGGGACGGTCTCTGCGTTCCATTGGCGCTCGGTGACGTCGAACACGGCCTGGAGCCGGTTACTGGCGAGCTCGTCGGGAGCGAAGATCCGGAAGGTGGAAGGGTTCCGTCGGATGACCTCGGCGAGCCAGTGGCCGAGGACACCCGTCGCGCCGGCATCGACACCTCCGGGCGCTGTGGAGACGACCGCGGCGTCGTCGATCGGCGGCAGGTCGAGGTCCGTGCGCAGCAGGCCGCCGTTGGCATGCGGCGTCGCGCTCATCCTGGCGTCCCCACGCGGGGCCAGGGCGCGCACCTCGGGGATCACCGCCCCGTGCTCGTCGAACAGCTCCTCGGGTCGGTAGCTCCGCATCCAGGCCTCGAGGATCGCCGTGTGCTCCGCGGTGTCGCGGGCGTTCGCGAGCGGGACCTGGTGCGCGTGGAAGGTCCCTTCGACGCGTGTCCCGTCGATCTCCTCGGGGCAGGTCCACCCCTTCGGTGTGCGCAGGACGATCATCGGCCAGACGGGCCGCTCGGTCTCCCCCGCCGCGGCTCGCGCCTTGATCGCCGCGATTCGGTCGAGTACGAGGTCGAGGACCTCGGCCAGTCGCCGATGGACGTGCACGGGATCCTCGCCGTCGAACCCGCCCTCGACGAAGAACGGCTCGTGGCCGTACCCGCGGAGCAGGCTGTCGAGCTCGGCATGCGGGATGCGGGCCAGGAGTGTCGGGTTCGCGATCTTGTACCCGTTCAGGTGGAGGATCGGGAGGACCACGCCGTCCTGGAGCGGATCGATGAACTTGTTGGAATGCCAGCTCGTGGCGAGCGGACCGGTCTCCGCCTCCCCATCACCGACGACCGCGGCGATGAGGAGGTCGGGGTTGTCGAAGGCGGCGCCGTAAGCGTGGCTGAGGACGTACCCCAGCTCGCCACCTTCATGGATGCTCCCCGGGGTCTCGGGCGCCGCATGACTCGGCACCCCGCCCGGGAAGCTGAACTGCCGGAAGAATCGGGTGAGGCCCGCCTCGGTCTCGGCGACGTCGGGGTAGATCTCGCTGTAGGTGCCGTCCAGATAGGCGCTCGCGAGGATCGCCGGACCACCGTGTCCGGGTCCGGCGATGAACATCGCCGACTGCCTGCGTTCCACGATGACCCGGTTGAGGTGCGCGTAGGCGAGGTTCAGACCGGGGGCGGTCCCCCAGTGACCGAGCAGCCGGCGCTTGATGTCGCCCGCCTCGAGCGGGCGCCGGAGCAGCGGGTTGTCGAGCAGGTAGATCTGCCCGACGGACAGGTAGTTCGCGGCTCGCCACCAGGCGTCGACCTGCTCGAGGGTCGCGTCCGACACCGGTGCTGCCCCCTCCCGCGACGGCCAGGAGTCGGTCGGCGATGCGTGCGGTTCATCAGGCGTCATCGTCCAACCGTTCCAGAATCCCGGATCGGACGACAGGGGTGGCGCTCGCGCCGAAGGGCGTGCAGGGAGCCGTCTCGAAGGCACCGGTGCGATCCGGCGCTTCGTCGTCGGCATGTTGGTGCAGCGGGGGTGCCGCGTCAAGGGTCCAGGGCAGTCTGATCATCGGCCCTATCGTCGGATGACGGCGTGTTCATACGCCGGCATGTCCGTGCGCATCGCGCCCGCAGTCGAACAGGGGATTCCGCCATGCAGTCGATCGTGACGCCACATCCCGGCGCCCGAGTCGCCGAACCCTCGACCCGCCCGATCCGGGTCGTGTCGGTACCGGCGGCGCACCCCTACGTCCGCCGGATCTCCGCGTCGACCGAGATCGAGGTGCTGAGCGATCCCCCGGTCACCGGCGCGCCGGCCGGCGTCTGGTGGCCACCGGTCGCCCTCGACCCCGCCTGGATCCGAGCGAACGCCGCCGAGGCAGACCTCCTCCACATCCACTTCGGGACGGAATCCTTCCCACCCGGGTACCTCACCGCGTGCCTCGCGGCTGCACACGAGGCGGGATGGCCGGTCGTATACACCGTGCACGACCTCGAGCACCCGCAGCTCGAGGAGCAGGCAGCCTACGACGACCAGCTCGACGAGCTCGTCCGCGGCGCCGACGCCCTGGTGACCCTCACGCAGGGAGCCGCTGACCGGATCCGTGAGCGCTGGGGTCGCGACGCGACCGTCATCCGGCACCCGTCGCTGCTCTCGGACGAGGTCCGTGTCCCAGCCGTCCTGGCCTCCGCTGAGATCCGCGTCGGCGTCCACCTGAAGGACCTCCGTCCCAACGTCGACGCGGTCGGCACCGTCACGACGCTGCTCGAGGCCGTCGGCCGACTCCGCGCAAAGGGCGCCGCCGTGGTCGCCGAGGTGCGCCTGCACCACTCCGTCCGCGATCCGGACGCCCGGGACACGGTCCGGCGGCTCGCAGCGGCGTCGGACGCCGCCCTCCTCATCGAGCACGAGCGTCTGGACGACGACGGACTCGCCATCGCCCTCAGTCGGCTCGACGTCTGCGTCCTCCCCTACCGCCACGGCACACACTCCGGCTGGCTCGAGCTCTGCTGGGACCTCGCCGTCCCCGTCGCGGTCCCCGACGGCGTCGGGCAGTACGCCGAGCAGCACGCTGACGACACCGTCGTCGCCTACCGCCCGGGAGACGCGGTCGCCCTCGAGCGCGCCCTCGACGACCTCGTCCAGGCGGCAGGCGCGACCCGTCCGGGTTCCCCCGACCGCCTCGCCGCCGTGGCCGAGCGTCGCTCCCGCCGCGCCACCACGGACGCCGACGGGGTAGCCGCCCACGTCGCGGTGTACCGCCGAGTCCTCGCCGAGCGGGCCTCATGACGGCCGGTCGCCGACTGCGCGTCGTCGTCGTCGCCCCGCTGCGGTTCCCCATCCGGCGCCCGCACGCCGGTGGACTCGAATCCGCCGTCTGGTCGGAGGTGGCCGCGCTGCGGGCCAGGGGCCACGAGGTCACGTTCATCGGTGTCCGCGGATCCGACTTCGTCGAACGTGGCAGCGTCTTCGAGCTGCCCGAACTGCGGTGGCCGCGGTGGGCCTCGCCGGACGACGAGCGCTACCCGCCGAGCCACGCGACACGCTCGATCCCGGCGCTCCGGCGCGCGCTCGAGGCGGTCTCCGCCCGACCGGGACGATACGACGTCGTCTCGAACCATTGCCTGGACGCGCTGCCGGTGGAGTTGGCACCCCGGCTGGGCGTCCCGATGATCACCACGCTGCACACCCCGGTCGACGCCTCGGTGGCCACTGCGGCCAACCGTTCCGGTGCTGCGGGAAGCCGATTCCTGTCGGTGAGCGAGTACACCCGTCGGACCTGGGCGGACGCGGGTGTCGAGTCCGAGGTGTTGCTCAACGGCATCGATCCGACGGCATGGCCGGCAGGACGTGGTGGGGAGGACCTCGTCTGGTTCGGGCGGATCGTCGCGGAGAAGGCGCCGCACCTCGCGGTCGACGTCGCGCGGCGGCTGGGACGACGGCTCGTCATCGCCGGTCGGGTCGGCGACCCGGCCTACGCCGAGCGCGTCCTGGCACCGCTGCTCGGTCGCGACGTCCGCCACGTCGGGCCCCTCGAACCGACCCGGCTCGCCGCACTCGTCGGCCGCAGCGCCGCAGCCGTGTCGACGCCCGCTTGGGCGGAGCCGTTCGGGCTCGTGGCGCCGGAAGCACTCATGACGGGGACGCCGGTCGTCAGCTTCGCCGTCGGTGGCGTCCCGGAGATCGCCCAGGCGAGCGTCGGCATGCAGGTCGTCGCCGCCGGTGATCTGGCCGCGATGGCGGACCGGGTCGACGGACTGATCCGCCAGTCGGAACTGGATCGCGGGTTCCGGGGCACGATTCGCGCCTCGGCCCTCGCTCGGTTCTCCCTCGAGGCCCGGGTGGCCCGACTCGAAGGCCACTTCGAGGCACTCCTGTCCGGCTCGCCGATGCTCGACACCGGCCGCGTCGACGAGTTGACGTCGTGAGGCCGCGGATCGGGTGGTACGTGCACCACCACGGTCGGGGTCATGTCACGCGGCTGCTCGCCATCGTCCCCCACCTCGACGCCGACGTCGTCTGTTTCAGCTCGCTCCCGCGCCCGGACGGTCTTCCGCCGCACTGCACGTGGGTGCGTCTCGACCGCGACGACGAGGTCCCGGAGGGTGGACCACGGCCGGACGAGTCCGACCCGACCGCCGACGGGCTGCTCCACTGGGCGCCACTCGGCCACGTCGGGCACCGAGCCCGCCTCGTGACGATCGCCGAGACGCTCGCGCGGCAACGCATCGACACGATGGTGGTCGACGTGTCGGCCGAGGTCGTGTTGCTCGCCCGGGTCCTCGGCGTCGCGACCGTGGTGATGGCGCAGCCGGGCCGACGCGACGACACACCACACGCCCTGGCGTTCCGCGCTGCGTCGCGGATCATCGCGCCGTGGCCGGCCGGGATGCTGGACCTGGACCACCTCCGAGCCGTCCAGGACAAGGTGGTCCACGCCGGCGGGATCAGCCGGTTCGAGGGGCGCGACCGTCCGCGACCCGACGGCGAGCGGAGCGGAGTGCTGCTCCTCGGTGGGGCCGGCGGCACCGCGGTGTCCGTCGAGGCGATCGAAGCCGCGGCTCAAGCAAGCGGGCGTCGTTGGGCGTCCCTCGGTGCCGGTGCCGGATCCGTCTGGGCCGACGACCCGTGGGATGCGCTCTGCCGCGCCGAGGTGGTCGTGTCCTGGGCCGGTCAGAACGCCGTCGCCGACCTCGCCGCCGTCGGAGCCAAGGCCGTGGTCCTCCCGCAGGAACGGCCGTTCGAAGAACAGGTGACGACGGCTCTGGCCCTCCAGCGGGCCGGCCTGGCGATCGTCCCGGACGGCTGGCCGGATCCCGCCGAGTGGCCGGACCTCCTCGACCGCGCAGCGACGCTCGAACCCGATTGGGACCGATGGCAGGTGGTCGGAGCGGCTCGCCGGGCGGCAGGGGTCATCGAGGCCGTCGCCGCCGACGCACCGCCCGGAGGAGACCGATGAGGATCGCCGTGGTCACGATGTGCTCGAGCCCGAGGCTGCAGCACCTCGAACGTCAGCTCGAGGCCGTCGGAGCATCGATCGGCACGACGCCGGACGTCGTGGAACGCATCGTGGTCTGGATCGGCCACGATGAACCACCGGCCCTCGACGCCGAGCGGGTGATCCATGTCCCGCCCGGACCAGACGGGTTGCGACTGGCGGCCGGTCGGAACGCCGGTGCGGCGCTCGCGATCGAGCATGGGGCCGAGCTCCTGGTGTTCCTCGACGCGGACTGCGTCCCCGGACCGGCACTGCTCCCCCGCTACCGCGAGGCCTCCGACCGGCACGTCGACGCCGTGCTCTGCGGGCCGGTGACCTACCTCCAGCCGGGCACCGACGTCTCCGACGTGCGGGTACTGGCCGCCGCGACCGCGCCACATCCGGCCCGGCCGAATCCCCCGGCGGACGACGAGCGTGTCGCGACGGCGGACGAGTACCCGCTGTTCTGGTCGCTGTCCTTCGCGACCAGCGCCACGACCTGGTCCGCGACCACCGGGTTCGAGGAGGGGTACGAAGGGTACGGCGGCGAGGACACCGACTTCGCGTTCGCCCTCCGTGAGGCCGGTACGCCGCTGGTGTGGGTCGGCGGCGCGCACGCCTATCACCAATACCACGAGACCCAACGCCCGCCGTGGCAGCACCTCGACGACATCCTCCGGAACGGAGCCCGCTTCGCCGCGCGATGGGGCTCGTGGCCCATGACGGGGTGGCTGGAGGCGTTCGCCGAGGCCGGAGCCGTGCGGAACGTCGACGGCGATTGGGTCCGTGTTCAGCCGACCGGGCGCAGCAGCTCGTCGACGGCGGCCACCAGATCCCTGGCGACGGGGTCGGGCGCGTAAGGGTCGACGCCCACCCGTGTGGCTGGTCAGCCCCGGGTGCTCCGTCGTCGCGACGAGCGAGCGGTGCCGACGCGGCCCGACCACCCGGTCGGGGCCGCCGTCACCGCGGCATGCAACCGTGTGGTGTGATGCGCCCATCGGACGATCGGCAGCTCCTGCGGCCAGTGCACCCGCAACGTCGCCCACCCACGGCGGAGGCGGATCGCCAACGATCCGGCATCGCTGAACGGGCGCATCGACATCCCCATCCCGAGCTCGCGGTCGTAGCGGACGCGTCGGTCGAGGCCCAGATGGGCAGACACGTCCAGGTCGTCGTGCAGCTCGGCGTCGTGTCGGTGCACCGCGTGCGCGATCTCGTCCCAGGTCGTTCGACGGATCGCGCAGTTGGATCCGAAGATGGGCGTCTGCGCGAGGGCCGCGCCGACGAAGAGCCGGTATGCGCCGAGGTAGACGGCCGCGAGCGGCGCCCGGAGCGGGCGAGGACCATCGATGAAGGTCGCCGGTCCCGTCAGCGCGTCGAGCTCGGGCTCCGCCTGGAAGGCCTCGGCGATGCGGGTCAGCCAGTCGGACGGTGGCACGCAGTCCGCGTCGAGCCTCGCCACGACGGTCGCCGTCGCCCGGTCGAACCCGGCGGCGTTGGCGGCCGGGATGCCGGGCACCGGCTCGTCGATGAGGACGGCGCCGTACCGCTCCGCGATTGCGGCGACCTCCGCCCGGTCGCGGCTGCCGTTGTCGACGACGATGATCGACGCCGGCCGGGTGTCCTGCACTCGCAGCGAGCGCAGGCAGCGGCGCAGAAGCGCGGCGTCGTCCTTGACCGGTACGACCACGTCGACGGTCACGGTCTCGACGTCGGTGCTCTCGATCGTCATGCGTCTCCTCCGTCGGCGAGGAGCCGGGCCTCGGCGAACACCCGAGGATGCGCGAGGATCCGGAAGTGGCCGCCGGTGTCCAGCTGCACGTTCTTGGCGCCGTCGAGTCGGCTTCCGCCGGGGATGTGCGGGTCGAAGCGGCCGTACACGGACACGATCCTCGGGTTCACGGCTGCCTCGCGGGCCAAGGCGAGGATCGTCGGGTCGTTCGGGACGAAGATCCGAAGACTCGGGAGGAGCATGAGCCTCGCGTACCGCGATCCGGCGAACGGTGCGGCGACGGCCACCATCCCGGTGATCCGGTCTCCGCTTCCGCCGAGCGACATGACGTACTTGCCCACGAGGCCGCCCTTGCTGTGTGCGAGGAGCACCGCGTCCTGGAGGTCGGTCGCCACCAGGTAGTCGGCGACCAGCCGGGCCGCGACCGGGACCGACCGGTCGTTGCGCCCGAGCGGGTCGATCACGTGCACCGGGTGACCGTCGTCGTGGAGGCGGCGGATGAGCGGTTCGAGGAAGCGCCAGGTCTCGTAGACGCCCGGGAGGACGACGACGGGTGATCGGTCGCCGGAGAGGAACCCGTGCGGGTCCGTCCGACTGGCGAACGCCCGCACCTGCCAGACGGCGGCGTAGCCGTAGTCGCGGATCCACCAGCCGAGCGTCCGCAGTGCGGATCGGATCACCGTCGCACCGCCGTCCGCCTCAATCGTCTCCCCGCCGAAGGCCGGGGCGTGCACCTGTTCCCATGCCATCACCGTATCGGGGGCGCCCGGCACGGCCTCGGACCTTGACAGGAGGGCCTGCTCCACCCCGTCGGCCGTCGAGAGGCGCGCGGCGCTGATAATCTTGCTTCTGCAGTGGCCTCGGGGTGTTCGTGTGCCCGGACGATCGAGGAGTGCAGTGGGAGAGATCGACGGCGAGTTCGACCGTGTCCGGAACGCTCTGGAACGGCCCGCCATCCGCTTGCTGAGTCGTCCCACGGCGCCGGCTGTCGTCGCGATCTTCCGCACCACCTTCGGGCGGGACGTCCAGTTCGTCGCGGCCGATCGCTTCCACCTGCAGGTGGAGGAGTATCTCGCGGAGCTCGGAGCCCGTGGCGCCCGGATCCCGGCGGGCGGCGACGAGCGCGGTGGCGGGCGGACCCTCTGCCGGGAGTGGGTGCACGATCAGTGGCTCGTCCGGACCAGCACCGACGACGGCGAGGAGCAGTATTCGCTCACGTCCCACGCGCTGGAGGCGGTGTCGCTCGTCGACGGACTGGCGCACGACCGGGCGTTGATCAGCGAATCGCGGCTGACGATGATCCTCGACTCCGTCCGTCGCTGGGCGCTGCAGGCCGACCCCGATCGGGAGGAGCACCTGCGGCGCATCGACGCGCAACTCGCCGAACTCCAGGCGGAGCGGGAGCGTGTCGCGGCCGGCGGGACGGTCGTCGCAGCGAGTGACGACCGCATGCACGACGGCTACGCGAACATCGCCGACCTCATCCGCCAGCTGCCGAGCGACTTCCGCCGGGTCGAGGAGTCCGTGATCGCGATGCACCGGCGCATCGTCGAGGACTTCCGGAACGACACGCGGCCGATCGGTGAGATCCTCGACGACTACCTCCGACGCACCGACGAACTGATGACGGCCACCGCCGAGGGCCGTGCGTTCGAGGGCGCGTTCGAGCTGCTGCGGAACGACGAGCTGCTGCAGGACCTCAAACGCGACCTCTCGACGATCCTCGACCACCCCTTCTCCTCCCGCCTCGGCCCGGCGGAGCTCCGGGGCTTCCGCGGCGCCGTCGGCATCATCCGTCAGGGCATCGACGACGTCCTCGCGCAGCGGCGTCGGCTCACCGCGACGCTCCGCGACCACATCGTCCATCACGACGTCGTCCAGGACCGCGAGCTCGACACGACGCTGCGCGCGCTCAACCAGCGACTCGGCATCTGGATGCGGACCGCTGGTCCCCGCGCGACGGTGGACGTGCCGTTGCTCCCCGAGGCGATCGACGTCGAACACCTGCGTGAGCGCTTCTACGACCCCGACGTCGAGGCCGCTCCCCCGCCGATCACCACGGCGCCGGAACGGACGGACGTCGCGTCCATGTCACTCGACACCTTGCGTTCGCAGGGCGGCCCCCTGCTCGACGAGCTCCGAGCCGGGTTGCTCGCGTCGGCGACGTCCGGAGCCTCGGACGCCCACACGGCGTTCACCGGGCTCGACCCCGAGCTGCGGCGCCCCGTCGAACTGTTCGGTCTGGTCCACCTGATGACGCAGCTCGGCGCGTACGACGAGGCGGGTCCCCGACGCCGCTATGAGACGGTCCGCCCCGACGGGACGACGGCGGCCTTCGACCTTCCGGCCTTCCCCCTCGGCGAGACCGGCATCACCGGCTTGACCCGGGCCACGACGACCTCGACCACGGCGACCCGCGATCGCGCGTCGCGCGGAACGGAATGACATGACCATCGAACCGGAACCCACCCACCGCGAATCGACCGAGGCAGCGACCGACGGCGCCCTCAGCGCTGCCCCGGTCGCGACGCCGGACCGCGCCTCGGACGCCGAGTCGTTCGCGCTCTTCGAGGGCGACGAGGGTCGACTCGACGCCGCTCAGCGCCGCGCGCTGGTCGCCCTACTGAAGCACCGGTACGTCAGCCCGGCACTGCAACCGGCCGAATGGCGGACCATCCTCGAGTCGGAGGCCCTGCTCGGCTCGCGGCTGAACGAGCTGTTCTTGGAACTCCAGGTCGATCGATCCGCCGAGGTCGCCTTCAAACGCCAGGCCGGCTCCGAGAGCGGGCGGCGGCCGTTCCCGACGCTGCTCCACGACACGAGCTACAGCCGTGAGGAGACGATCCTGCTCGTCTACCTGCGCACCCGGCTGCGCACCGAATTGGCGAACGGCGCCCGCGCCGCCATCGTCGAGCACGACGAACTCCTGGGCTTCGTCGCGAGCTTCCGACCCGAGCACGCCACCGACCGGGCCCGCGACGACGGCCGGGTGGAGCGCGCGATCGAGAAGCTGCTGACCGCCCGCGTGTTGCTCCGCACCAAGGACGCCCGTCGTCATCGCATCGCCTCCGTCGTCGAGACGCTCCTTCCGCTCGAACGCCTTCAGGAGCTGCTCGAGTGGTTGGAGACGCAGACGCCCGCGGCGGATGCGCTGCAACCCGAGCAGGAGCCGGACACGCCGTCCGGTCCGGGGGCAGCAGCCACCGATGGAGACGACGACGCCGAACCCGACGACACCGAGCCGGACGACGTGGCATCGGACACCGCATCACGACCAGGAGAGGACGGACGATGAGCCGCCCCACCGACACCGACACCCTGCTCGACCTCGTCGAGCAGTGGCGCATCGAGCGCATGCAGCTCATCAACTGGGGTGGGTTCGACGGGTACCGCTCGGTCGACTTCGCCTCGCGGGCGACGCTCATCTCCGGCGCGTCCGGCACCGGCAAGAGCTCACTCATGGACGCCTACCTCGCGGTCATGATGCCGTCGGACGTCCCGTTCAACGGGGCGTCGAACGATGCGGCCGTGGGACGAGCGCGCAACCCGGATCAGCGGAACCTGCTGACCTACCTGCGCGGCAAGGTCGACTCGGCCAGAGACCCCCAGACCGGCGCCATGCGCGACATCAACCTCCGCGGATCGGAGCAACTCACCTGGGGCGCCGTGGCGGTCACCTTCGTCAACGACGACGACCGCCGGTTCACCGTCGTCCGCGCGTACCTCGTCCCTCGACGTGCGCTCCGCACCGGCGACCTGTCGATGACGATGGCGACCGTCGACGGACCCTTCGACCTCACCGAGCTCGAGGCCTTCGTCCCCAAGCGGTTCGACGCCGGTGAGCTCCAGGGTCGGATCCCCGGGTTCGTCGTCCGCGACACGTACGCGGAGCTGTCCTACACGCTGCACACCCGTCTCGGCATCGGAGCCGGCGGTGACGGCGGCCGCGCGATGCGGTTGTTGGCGCGCATCCAGGCCGGGCAGCACCTGCCGACGGTCGACGGACTGTACAAGTCGATGGTGCTGGAGCGACCGAGCACCTATGAGGCGGCCGATCGCGCGCTCTCCCACTTCGAGGCGCTCGACGAGGCGTACCTCGCCATGGAGACCGAGAGCCGCAAGGCGCGGGTCCTGGAACGGCTCGGCGAACTCCGACGGGACTACGAGGACGGACACCGGGCCGCAGCCGAACTCGAGCGGCTCGGCTTCGCTGAAGACGGCGAAACGCCCTTCGCCGTGTGGCGCAGTCGTGCGCACGAGGCATTGCTCGACGAGGCCGTCTCTCGGAACCGCCGTGAGAAACTCGCCGCCGGTGCGACCCTCGAGGCGGCTCGAGCCCGGGCGACCGCCGCCGGGGTCCGGGTGCGGGAGCTCGAACGCCAGGTGTCCGAGCAGGGCGGCAGTGCGCTGCGCCGGGCGGAGGAACGTCGCGAGGCGGCGGAAGCGGCCCACGCCGAGGCCGTCCGGACACGAGCCCTGTTCGACGAGCGGACCGAACCCCTCGACGAACCACTCCACGATGAGGCCTCGTTCGTGGCGGCGCTCAGCCGCAGCGAGGAGTTCCTCGACGACGACGACGCGGCACTCGAGGCCATCGAGGCCGAACGCGCCGAGCTCCACCGCGAGGCGTTCCCGCTCGAGGAGCGGAACACCGAACTCCGGCTCGAGCTGCAGTCCCTCCGTGGTCGCGACGGCGCGGTCCCCGATCGGCTCCACCGGGCGAGACTCGCGCTTGCCGAAGCCGCCGGGCTCGATCCGGAGCAGCTGCCGTTCGTCGCGGAGCTCATCGACGTGGCGCCGACGCACGCCGCCTGGCGTCCGGCGATCGAGGTCACCCTGCACGGACTCGCCAGGACGGTACTGGTCGACGAGGAGCACCTCGACGCGTTCGCGCGGGCGATCGACGCGGTGCGGATCCCGGTCCGCCTGCAGTTCGAGGGGGTGCCGCTCGGCGCGACCACGGCCCCGGCGCCGGGTGATCCCGCCTTCGTCTCGGGCCGCATCACGTACAAGGCCTCCCCGTTCAGTGCCTGGGTCGAGCAGCGGGTGACGTCGGACCGCATCGATGCCCGATGCGTCGACTCGCCGTCCCAGCTCTCGGGAGGTGGCCGACGCGTCACGGCCAACGGCCAGCTGCGCGACGGACGTCGTGGCTCACACGGGGATCCCGGTGGGGCCCCCATCCTCGGCTTCACGAACGAGGCACGGATCGCGTCCATCGAGTCCGAGATGGCCGAGCTCCGCGGGCGACTCGAACTCATCGCCGGTCGCCAGGCCGCGGTCCAGCGGCGCCTGGCGGGCAGGGAGGCCGAGCGTGCGGCCCACCGCTACCGCCTCGACAGCGAGTGGTCGCGGATCGATGTCGACGGAGCCGCAGCGCGTCGGGATGCCGCCGCGGCGGACCTCGAACGCCTGCTGGACGCCAGCGACGTCCTGCAGGAGCTGCAGGGTTCGGTGACGGCCGCCCAGCGCGAACTCGACGCCGCGAACGCCGAGCGGTTCCCCGCCGAGGACCGCGTCCGACGCCTGGACGAGGAACACGGTTCGCTCGTCGACCAGCAGGACGCGGCGACGACGGTGATCGACCGCTTCGAGCGTTCCGGCGTCGACGAGGTCTCCACCGACGACGTCGAACGCATCGAGGCCGCCCTCGCCGCCGTGGGAGGCGTCCCGTCCCTGGGCGGCTTCGCGGACGCGATGAAACGGCTCCGCACCCGTCTCGGTGACGAGCTGAGCGCCGCCGTCCGCCTGGCGGAACAGGCCGCCATCGCCCAGGTCCACGTGTTCGAGCACTACCAGTCGATCTGGCACGACCCCAACCTCGGCACGACGCTCGAGTCCTACGGGGACTACCGCGCGATCCTCGACGGCATCCTCGGCACCGGCCTGCCCGAGCGCCGCCAGGAGTGGCGCCGCCGGTTGTCCCAGTGGAGCGGCGAGGACCTGGTCCCCCTCAGCAGCGCGTTCGACAGCGCGGTCGAGGAGATCGAGGACCGGCTCGTCCCGGTCAACGACATCCTGCGCGACCTCCCGTTCGGGCCCGCCCACGACCGGCTGAAGATCGTCCTCCGCCGGGTGCACCGCGAGGAGGCCGCCGCCTTCCGACGGGAGCTCCGGGCGCTCTCGGGCGAGGTGACCGCCGAACTCGACGACGACGCCCTGGAGGGCCGGTTCCAGCGCCTGCGCCGCTTCATGGAGTCGATGCGGGACACCGCTGCCACGTCGACTTCGGCGTCCACCCGCGACCAGGTGCTCGACGTCCGTCGACACGTCGAGATCACCGCCGTGCGGTACGACACCTCCGGTCGCGATGTGAGCGTCTACTCCTCGCTCGGCGACAAGAGTGGTGGCGAGACCCAGGAGCTCGTCGCGTTCATCGTCGGAGCCGCCCTCCGCTACCAGCTCGGCGACGAGGACCGGCCTCGGCCGAGGTTCGCGCCCGTCCTGCTCGACGAAGGCTTCATCAAGGCGGACTCGGAGTTCGCCGGCCGGGCCGTGGTGGCCTGGCTCCGCCTCGGGTTCCAGCTCGTGATCGGTGCCCCGCTCGACAAGGTGACGGCGCTCGAGCCGTACATGGACCGACTCCTGTCCATCCGGAAGGACCCGGAGACACGACACGCCTGGGTGGCGGAGATCGAGCGTGCCGAGCCCGTCGAACCGCTCGAACGGATCGGGTGACCCGCGGGTGGGGCGGCGACCGTCTGCACTCGACTTGACTCCGGGTGGAATCGAACATATGTTCGAATCATGCCGGATCCGAGTGGTGCATCGCGTGTCGCGGCCCCGCCGATCCGCATCGGCGAGGCCGAATGGATCATCATGCGCGAAGAACCGGACCGGCCTGCCGCGCTGGTGAAGTACTTCGCCCCCAGCGGAGCGCCCGCGTACTTCCGGTGCGTCTCATGGGCACCGCGTTCAGCGGATCGCCGACTGATCGGCCGCTTCGCGACGCTCGCGGAGGCGGAGCGATCCGTGCCGGTCGGCCGACGGACGGCTCCGTCGCCGAAGGCGGCCACGGCTGAGGATCCGTGGGAACACGGCCAGGTGCCGTGGGACGCCGCACCTCGTCGGAGCGACCGCTACGCCTGAGGCGTCCGGCTCGTGGTCGTCAGCGCCATCCGTATCGCACACGCAAGGCCGCGGCGACCCGGGTGAAGCGGTCGCGAGGGACCTGCGCCGCCTCTCGCCGCATCCCGTCGGGGTGGACGTGGAACACCCGGTCGAGGTTCGCCCAGCTCGGGCGGCCGGCACTGTCCCAAGCACCTGAGCCGAGCGGGACGAAGTCGCCCTCCTGCGAGTGGTCCTTGCTCGTCAACTGCACCGCGAGCACCCGGCCGCCGGTGGACCGGGCCACGATGAGGACCGGGCGGTCCTTGCCGCGCCCGTCACGCTCCTCGTAGGGGACCCAGGTCCAGACGATCTCCCCCGGGTCGGGATCTCCGTCGACGACCGGTGCGTACTCGAGCGACACGCCGCGGACAGCCCGCGGATCCACTTCGACCGTCGCGGTCGGACCGGTCCGTCCCGGTGTGGCGGTCGTCGTCGGGGTGGAGGCGTGCGTCGTGGTCGGGGCGGACGAGCGGCGAGCCGTGCGAGCGGCGCTCGAGGCGGCGCTCGTCGACGGGCCGAGGAGGGCACCCGCCACCCGGCGGAGGATCGAGACGAAGGTTGGCACGCCGTCACCCTACCGTCCGCCGCCTGACCGCCGGTCCTGGCCGACGGCCTGCAACGCGGAGTGGGCGCCGTCCAACTGGACGACGCCCACTCCGTGGTGCACTGCAGTGCGCGTCAATCGACGAGGGCGTACCCCTCCTCGCCGTGCACG
This sequence comes from Plantibacter sp. ME-Dv--P-095, assembly GCF_030209365.1. Taxonomy (NCBI): domain Bacteria; kingdom Bacillati; phylum Actinomycetota; class Actinomycetes; order Micrococcales; family Microbacteriaceae; genus Plantibacter; species Plantibacter sp. ME-Dv--P-095. The sequence continues at coordinate 220,468 of NZ_JARVSB010000001.1, read as the reverse complement.
GAGGTGTCGACGCCGGCGATCTCGTCCTCGTTCTTGACGCGGAAGCCGATCGTCTTCTCGATCGCGAAGCCGATGATGAAGGCCACGACGAAGGAGTAGACGAGGACGGCGAAGGCGGCGATGGCCTGGACCGCGAGCTGCTCGACACCGCCGCCGACGAAGAGGCCGGTCCCGGTGGCGAAGAGACCGAGGTAGAGCGTCCCGATGAGGCCGCCGACGAGGTGGATGCCGACGACGTCGAGCGAGTCGTCGAAGCCGAGCTTGAACTTCAGCTCGACGGCGATGGCGCAGACGGCGCCGGCCACGATGCCGAGCAGCAGCGCCCAACCCGGAGTCAGGTTCGCGCACGCCGGGGTGATGGCGACGAGGCCCGCGACGGCACCGGACGCGGCGCCCACCGAGGTCGCCTTGCCGTCCTTGACCTTCTCGACGACGATCCAACCGATGATGGCGGCCGCGGTCGCCCCGACGGTGTTGACGACGATGAGTCCGACGTTCGCGAGCTCGTTCAGCCATTCCGCACCGGCGTTGAAGCCGAACCAGCCGAACCACAGGATGGCCGCACCGAGGAGGGTCAGCGGCACGTTGTGCGGCTTCGTGATGCCCTTCTGGAAGCCGATGCGCTTGCCGAGGACCAGAGCGAGGGCGAGGGCGGCGGCTCCGGCGTTGATGTGTACCGCGGTTCCGCCCGCGTAGTCGATGACGCCGATGCCGGCGTCCTCGCCGAACAGCGTCGTGCCGAGGTTCATGATCCAGCCGCCGCCCCAGACCCAGGCGGCGATCGGGAAGTAGGCGATGGTCGCGAAGAGACCGGCGAAGATCATCCAGGAGCCGAACTTTGCACGGTCGGCGATGGCGCCGGAGATCAGCGCGATCGTGATGATGGCGAAGGTGGCGCCGTAGGTCGCTCCCACCAGGTCGGTGTTCGCCGTCTCGCCGCTCGCGAGTGCGGTCATCCCGAAGTCGGAGAACGGGTTGCCCGCGAACTCGAGCGGGCTGCCGACGGCCGACATGTTGAAGCCGTAGAGGATCCACAGCACGCTGATGAGGCCCAGTGCGCCGAAACTCATCATCATCATGCTGACGACGCTCTTCGCCTTCACGAGGCCGCCGTAGAAGAATGCGACGCCGGGGGTCATGAACAGCACCAGAGCGGTTGCCGTGACTCCCCAGGCGATACTGCCTGTATCCATTGGATCTTCCTCACACATCGTGGTCTTGCAACGGGTGACCGAGATGGTGAGGACCGGCTGAGCCAGGTCTCGCCGTCCGACTCGGTACAGCGACCAGTCTGGGGAATGGAGGTTTCGGCGCGACGGTCAGCGTGTTTCCGATGTGTTACGCGAGTGCCGCCCAGGTAAACAGCGTGTTTCGTGACCCGGTGGGACCGGTCAGTCCATCGAGGTGAGGGCGATCATGCGCGACATCGCCCGCAGGTACTTCTTGCGGTAGCCACCGTTCAGCATGTCGCCGCCGAAGACCTCGTCCAGGGCGGTCCCGGTCGTGACCAGGGGGATCTGGGCGTCGTACACGCGGTCGATGAAGGCGACGAGGCGCAGCGCCTGGCCCTGGTCGGTGAGGACGTGCACCTCGCGGAGTGCGATGACGTCGACCCCCTCGAGCAGTCCGATGAACCGGGAGGGGTGCACGGCCGCGAGATGGGTGATGAGCTCGTCGAAGCTGTCGACGGTGACGTGGCGGCCGGCGGCTGTGGCGTCGGCGACGCGTTCGTCGAACCGCTCGTCGGAACTCACGACGGCGTGTCCCTCGATGCTGCGGCGACGGTAGTCGGTCCCGTCGATGCGCAGGGTCTCGAAGTTGGCGCTGATGGCCTGGATCTCGCGGAGGAAGTCGGCTGCGGCGAATCGGCCTTCGCCGAGGGCGTTCGGCGGCGTGTTGGAGGTCGCCGCGATCCGGGTGCCGGTCGACACGAGTTCGCCGAGCAGCCGGGTCATCACCATGGTGTCGCCCGGGTCGTCGAGCTCGAACTCGTCGATGCAGATGAGCGTGGCACCGCTGAGCTCGGCGACCGTCGCCGCGTACCCGAGCGCGCCGACGAGCGCGGTGTACTCGATGAAAGTGCCGAAGTACTTCTTCCGCCCGGGGGCGTCGTGCCAGAGCGCGGCGAGCAGGTGGGTCTTGCCGACGCCGAAGCCGCCGTCGAGGTAGACGCCGGGTTTGGCCTTCGGTTCCTTGGACTTCCGTCGGCCGAAGAAGCCGCCTCCGCCGCCGGCCTGCGGGGCGAAGAAGCCACGCAACTGCTCGACGGCGGCCGCCTGGCCCGGGAAGTCGGGATCCGGACGGTACGAGTCGAAGCTCGCCTCATGGAACTGTCGCGGCGGCGTCAGGCTGGCGACGATCTCGGCTCCGCTGACCGCCGGATTGCGGTCCGTGAGGCTGCGGTTCCCGGTCGGGACGGAGGACATGGTCACGGCAAACCTCTGGCTCTGAGTCTGGTGCAGGGTTACGGCGTCTGACGGATCGGTGCGGGGCGACGGCCCGGACGGCGTACTGTCGAAGGGATAGGCTTCCAGCCTAGATGCACGACACCCGAGCCCCATCGCAGCCAGCTGCACGACCGGAGGTACCCATGACCGTCGACGCCGATTCGACCTCGACCAAGTTCGCCGCCTACGCCCACCCCGAGCGCCTCGTCACGGCGGATTGGCTGGAAGCGCACCTGGGCGAACCGGGGCTCGTCGTCGTCGAGTCCGACGAGGACGTGTTGCTGTACGAGGCCGGTCACATCCCGGGTGCGGTGAAGATCGACTGGCACACGGACCTCAACGACCCCGTCGAGCGCGACTACATCGAGGGGGCCGCCTTCGCGGACCTGCTCGGCTCCCGAGGGATCTCCCGCGACGACACGATCGTCGTCTACGGCGACAAGAACAACTGGTGGGCCGCGTACGCGCTCTGGGTGTTCAGCCTCTTCGGACACGAGGACGTCCGCCTGCTCGACGGCGGGCGCGACAAGTGGATCGCGGACGGCCGGGCGATCACCCGCGACGTCGCCGACCGCGAGGCGACCACATACCCCGTCGTGGAGCGCGACGACTCGAAGCTCCGCGCCTACAAGGACGACGTGCTCGCGCACCTCGGGAAGCCGCTCATCGACGTGCGCTCCCCCGAGGAGTACAGCGGCGAGCGGACGACCGCTCCCGCCTACCCCGAGGAGGGTGCGCTGCGCGCCGGGCACATCCCGAGCGCCCAGAGTGTCCCGTGGGGCAAGGCCGTGGCCGAGGACGGCACGTTCCGGCCGGCCGAGGAGCTCGACGCGATCTACCGGGACGGAGCCGGTCTGGCCGAGGGCGACGAGGTGATCGCCTACTGCCGCATCGGCGAGCGGTCGAGCCACACCTGGTTCGTGCTGCAGCACCTCCTGGGCTTCGACGACGTCCGCAACTACGACGGCTCGTGGACGGAGTGGGGCAGCGCCGTCCGGGTGCCGATCGCGCAGGGCTCCGAGCCCGGCGAGGTGCCGACGCGCTGAGTGCTCGTCCACTGACCGCGCGTTCCCTGACCGCGCGTTCCCTGACCGCCCTCCGAGACCCGTCCGCGGCTCGGAGGGCGGTTCCGCGTCCGGTGGCTGCGATACTGGAGGAACCATGACCGATGCCCTCCTCGCCCCGAACCTCGCCGAGATCCGCGACGAATTCCTCGCCGTCGAGGAACGATCCCGGCTCCAACTGCTGCTCGAGTTCAGCGACGAGTTGCCGCCGCTGCCCGAGCGCTACCGCGACCACCCGGACCTTATGGAACGCGTGCTCGAGTGTCAGGCGCCCGTGTTCTTCTTCATCGAGGTCGACGAGGACGGGATCGTGCACCTGTTCGCCACGGCACCGGAGGAGGCACCGACGACTCGCGGGTTCGCGAGCATCCTGGTCCAGGGGCTCGAGGGCTTGACGGTCGACGAGGTGCTCGCCGTCCCGGACGACTTCCCGCAGATGATCGGGCTGTCGCGCGCGGTCTCCCCGCTTCGACTGCGAGGGATGTCGGCCCTCCTCGGTCGCGCCAAGCGTCGCCTCCGCGAGTTCGCCTGAGCCACCGCCGCCGTCGCTCGCCCGTTGAGGCGGCGGGCGGTCGCCGGAACTCGCGCGAACGCCCGTTCAGTGGCCGGGAGGGAGCGGCACGATCTCGTCGAGCCAGTCCGAGACCGCCGCGGTCCAGCGCTCCGGGTCGTAGTTCCAGAGCTTCGTGTGTCTGGCGACGGTGAAGGGGACGAAGGTCACGATGTCCGGGCGGGCGAGCGCGAGGGCCCTCGACGGTCCGGCGGGGACGTATCCGTCGTCGTCGCTGTGCATCAGGAGGATGGGCAGCGCGAGGTCGGCGGCGTTGGCGACGTAGTCGAGCCTGGCGAGGTCGATGCTCGTCGCCTGCCCGGTGAGGAGTCTCCCCCATCGACGGCTGATGGCGAGCAGCGCGACGCGCCCCACCACGCTCGGGATACGGTTCTCCCGCGCCTGGTGCTGCAGGACGTCCACCCAGTCGATGACCGGCGAGTCGAGCGCGACGGCACGGATCAACTCGGGGTGCGTCGTCCGGCGTGAGGCCTGCAGCACGATGGCGCCGCCCATGGACCATCCCATGAGCACCACGTCCGCGGCACCCTGCTCGCGCACCCAGCCGATCGCCGCGTCGACGTCCCGCCACTCCTCGTCGCCGAGGGCGTACCGGAAGTCGAGTGCCGGCGGTGCGTCCCCGTCGTTCCGGTAGGAGACGAGCAGGCAGGAGTACCCGGCGTTCCGGAAGCTGGGCACGGCCCGCAGGGCTTCGGACCGGGTCGTTCCCCGACCGTGTACGAGGACGGCCCAGCGCGTCGACGGGCCCTCCTCCGGATGGATCGCCCACGCCGGGGCGGGACCGAGCGGTGTCGGCACGAGCACGTCCTCCGCGGCGAGTCCGAGCTCATCGGGCCGCCGGAAGAACCAGCCGCTGAACTCGGCCTCCTGACCGACCCGGAGCGCGTCGACGTCTCCGCCGAGCAGCGTGCGGACGACGGTGTGCGGGCGCATCTCGACGATGTCCCCCAGTTGCACGTAGGCGGCCCGCCGGGTGACCCAGCTGCCGTACCGGCCGGGGACCACGGTGTCCGGGGTCGCGACCAGTTCGAGCGTCCCCGCCGCTCGATCGAGCGCGAGGATGCGCGCCTCGCTCGGTCGGTCGCGGGCCGGCACCACGACCTTCCGTGCGATGGTCGCCACGATCGCGAGTCCCAGGGCGCCGACAGCGGCCGTCGCCCCACCCGCGATGAGGACCGCGTCGGTGACCGGTGAACGTCGTCGACGGACCTCGCTGATCGTCGATCCAAGACCGCCCGCCAACGACCCGGGTCCGCGTCTCCGCCCGGCGTGCCTCTGCCCATTCATCGGGATGTAACTCTAGTCTTCAGTCGTGGTAGAGAGTCCGACGACGGCAAAGGTTCCCGAAGAGTTCGCCCGAGCGGTGGACGCTGTTCGCGCGGCTGCCGTCCGACCCGATCTGCGGGTCACGGAGATCCCCGCGCCGAGCAACCTCGCGCCCTTCGCGATCGCCCTCGCTGCGGATGTGTCGCCGAGTCGACACGACGCGGACTCGGACCTCGGCACGGGACGCTTCGTGCTCCTCTACGACCCGGAGGGATCGGAGGCCTGGGGTGGCCGGTTCCGCGTGGTCTGCTTCGCACAGGCGCCGTTGGAGACCGAGATCGGCCTCGACCCGTTCCTCGCCGACGTCGCGTGGTCCTGGCTCGTCGACGCGCTGGACACCCGAGGTGCCGCCTATCAGGCCGCCTCCGGAACGGCGACGAAGATCATCTCGAGCGGCTTCGGTGAACTGGCTCGCCAGGGCGACGGCGCACAGATCGAGCTCCGGGCCTCGTGGACGCCGCTCGAGAGCGACGTCGCGGCGCACGTGGAAGGATGGGGAGAGCTGCTGTGCATGCTCGCCGGCTTGCCTCCGACCACCGAAGGGGTGTCCCTGTTGTCCGTCAAACGAGCTCACCGTGAGTGACGCGGCCCCCGAACCAGCACCGCTGCTCGACCCACCCGCATCCACCGGACCACGGATCGTCACCGACACCCGCGAGGCCTACCTCGCCTCGCTCGAGGTCCTGGCAGCCGGGAACGGCCCGTTCGCACTCGACGCCGAGCGTGCTTCCGGGTACCGCTACTCCCAGCGTGCCTATCTCATCCAGGTCTACCGCCGCGGCGCCGGTGTGTTCCTCTACGACCCGCCGGCGATCGGCTCCATGGCCGAACTCGGCGAGCTGATCCAGGGCGAGCGGTCGATCCTCCACGCCGCGAGCCAAGACCTCGCCTGCCTCCGCGAGGTGGGCGTCGATCCGAGTGAACTCTTCGACACCGAACTCGGTGCGCGGCTGCTCGGCCTGCCGCGGGTCGGGCTCGGAGCCGTGGTCGAGGAGCTGCTGGGTATCCACCTGGCCAAGGAGCACTCCGCGGCCGACTGGTCGACCCGTCCACTGCCGGCCGCCTGGCTCGAATACGCGGCGCTCGACGTCGAACTCCTCGTGGACGCGGCGGACGAACTGGCCGCCCGGATCGAGGAGGCCGGCAAGAGCGACATCGCCCGGCAGGAGTTCGAGGCGACGCTCGCGCGCGAGGCCAAAGCGCCCCGAGCCGAACCGTGGCGTCGGCTCTCCGGACTCCATGCCGTCCGCGGGCAGCGGAACCTCGCGGTCGCCCGAGAGCTGTGGCTCGCCCGCGACGCCCTCGCGCAGCGCCGCGACACCGCGCCGGGTCGCCTCATCCCCGATGCGTCGATCACCGCGGCAGCCAAGGCGAACCCGGCGTCGAAACGCGACCTCGCGGCACTCTCCGACTTCCGCGGCCGTGCGAGCCGCACGGAGCTCGACCTCTGGTGGACTGCGATCCACACGGGCCAGACCACCGAGGACCTGCCGGGAGCGCGCCCGAGCTCCGACACGCTCCCTCCCCCGCGCAGCTGGACCGACAAGAACCCCGAGGCGCACGCCAGGTACACCGCGGCACGGACGCGCATCCTCGCGACGGCGGAGTTCCTGACGATGCCCGTCGAGAACCTGCTCACCCCGGAGACGCTGCGCCGCCTGGCGTGGTCGCCGCCCGAGCCGCTCACCGTCGAGGCGGTCGCGGCAGCCCTCTCCGAGCACGATGCACGGCCCTGGCAGATCGACGCGACCGCTCGCGCGATCACCGACGCCTTTGTGGAGTCGGCCCAATCCCTCGAGGAGCCTGACCCGGACGCTTCGTAGGAAGCGTTGCACCAGGACGCCGGTACGCGTCCGCCGCCTAGGATCGGGGCGTACCCGAGAATGAGGAGGCAACGTGGCCGAACAAGCCGACGTCGTATTCGTTGATGGAGTCCGGACACCGTTCGGACGAGCCGGCGAAAAGGGCATGTACTGGAACACCAGGGCCGACGATCTGATCGTCAAGGCGATCATCGGATTGCTCGAACGTCACCCTGGTCTGCCACTCGACCGGATCGACGAGGTGGCCATCGCCGCCACGACCCAGCAGGGTGACCAGGGACTCACGCTCGGCCGGACGGCTGCGCTGCTCGCGGGCCTGCCGAAGTCCGTCCCCGGCTTCGCGATCGACCGCATGTGCGCCGGGGCGATGACCTCGGTCACCACCCTGGGCAGCGGCATCGCGTTCGGTGCCTACGACCTGGTCCTCGCCGGCGGTGTCGAGCACATGGGCCGCCACCCGATGGGGCTCGACGCCGACCCGAACCCCCGCTTCCTCGCCGAGCGCCTCGTGAGCGAGGACGCACTGAACATGGGTAAGACGGCGGAACGGATCCACGACCGGTTCCCCCACCTGACGAAGGAACGCTCCGACCGCTTCGGCATGCGGAGCCAGCAGAAGGTCGCGGCCGCCTACGAGGCGGGACGCCTCCAGCCGGACCTCATCCCCGTCGCACTCCGGAGCGACAGCGGTTGGGGACTCGCGACGAGCGACGAGGGGCTGCGGCCCGAGACCACCATGGAGGGTCTCGCCGGGCTGAAGACGCCGTTCCGGCCCCACGGCCGGGTCACGGCCGGCAACGCCTCGCCGTTGACCGACGGGGCGACCGTGAGCATGCTCGCGAGCGCCGACACGGCCAAGGAGCTGGGCCTCACGTCGAAGATGCGGCTCGTCAGCTTCGCCTTCGCCGGTGTCGAACCGGAGATCATGGGCATCGGCCCCGTCCCGTCCACCGAGAAGGCCCTGCGCAAGGCGGGGCTCTCCATCGACGACATCGGTCTGTTCGAACTGAACGAGGCGTTCGCCGTCCAGGTGCTCTCCTTCCTCGACCACTTCGGCATCGACGACGAAGACCCGCGCGTGAACCCGTGGGGTGGCGCGATCGCCGTCGGACACCCGCTCGCGGCATCCGGCGTCCGGCTCATGATCCAGCTCGCCGCGCAGTTCGCCGAGCACCCCGAGGTCCGCTACGGACTCACCGCCATGTGTGTCGGCCTCGGCCAGGGCGGCACCGTTATCTGGGAGAACCCGCACTTCACCGGCAAGAAGGGACGCAAGTAGATGACCGACTACACGACCATCGACTTCTCGGAACTCGTCGCGATCAGCGGCGACGACGAGGTCGTCACCCGCTCGTACGTCAAGGACGTCACGATGGCGAGCGGGCGCACGATCGCGCTCATCACCCTCGACAACGGTCGCGACCACACCCGGCCGAACACCCTCGGCCCGGTGACCCTGCTCGAACTCGACGGGGTCATCGAGGCGCAGCGGACCCGTGCCGCATCCGGTGAGATCGACGGTCTCGCCATCACGGGCAAGCCGTTCATCCTGGCGGCGGGCGCCGACCTGAGCAAGGTCGGCGACATCCCGTCCCGTGCGGTGGCGACGAAGCTCGCGCAGCTCGGCCACCATGTCTTCGGCAAGCTCGAGGACCTCGGCGTACCGACCTTCGTCTTCATCAACGGACTCGCGCTCGGTGGCGGACTCGAGATCGGCCTCAACGCGAACTATCGCACCGTCGACGCCTCGGCGCCCGCGATCGCGCTCCCCGAGGTGTTCCTCGGACTCATCCCGGGCTGGGGCGGTGCCTACCTGCTCCCGAACCTGATCGGCATCGAGAACGCACTCAACGTCGTCATCTCGAACCCGCTCAAGAACAACCGGATGCTCAAGGCGCAGGACGCGCTCGCCTACGGCATCGCCGACGTCATGTTCCCCGCCGCCGCCTTCCTCGAGGACTCGTTGCGCTGGGCCGACGGGGTGCTCGGTGGCACGGTGACCGTGCAGCGTAAGAACGTGCCGGGCAAGGTCGAGCGGACGATCAAGTGGCCGCTCGCCATCAGCACCGCCCGCAAGATGCTCGAGAGCAAGATCGGCACCGTCGCGAAGTCGCCCTACGCGGCCCTCGACCTGCTCGAGGCCGCCCGCAGCGGCACGAAGGCACAGGGGTTCGAGCGAGAGGACCGGGCGCTGTCCGAGCTCATCGTCGGCGACCAGTTCCAGGCGAGCATGTATGCGTTCGACCTCGTGCAGAAGCGCGCCAAGCGCCCGGCAGGAGCGCCCGACAAGCAGCTCGCCCGACGGGTCACCAAGGTCGGCATCATCGGTGCCGGGCTCATGGCCAGTCAGTTCGCGTTGCTGTTCCTCCGGCGGCTGCAGGTCCCGGTCGTCATCACCGACCTCGATCAGGGGCACGTGGACGCCGGCGTCACCCGGATCCACGGCGAGATCGACACGCTTCGCGAGAAGGGTCGCATCTCCCCCGACGAGTCGAACCGCCTGAAGGCGCTCCTGTCCGGCACCACGGACAAGGCCGACTTCGCGGACTGCGACTGGGTGATCGAGGCCGTCTTCGAAGAGGTCGGGGTGAAGCAGAGCGTCTTCGCCGAGGTCGAGCAGTACGTCTCGGAGCAGACCGTCCTCGCGACGAACACCTCGTCACTCTCCGTCGAGGAGATCGGCGCCAAGCTCGCCCACCCGGAGCGGCTCGTCGGCTTCCACTTCTTCAACCCGGTGGCCGTCATGCCCCTGCTGGAGGTCGTGAAGACGCCGCAGACCGACGACGAGACGCTCGCGACGGCCTTCGCCACCGCGGCGAAGCTGAAGAAGAGTGCGATCCTCACGGCAGACGCGCCCGGCTTCATCGTGAACCGGCTCCTCGCGAAGGTGATGGGCGAAGCGGCGCACGCGCTCGACGCCGGCACCCCGGTGCTGACCGTCGAACGCGCCTTCGCACCCATCGGCCTCCCCATGACGCCCTTCCAGCTCATCGACCTGGTCGGCTGGAAGGTCGCCGCACACGTGCAGGACACCATGGTCGGCAAGTTCCCGGATCGCTTCTTCGCCTCCGAGAACCTGCACCGATTGGCCGCGCTGGACTCGGTCGTCGAGAAGGACAAGGGCGGCAAGGTGACGGGCTTCACGAAGCAGGCGCAGAAGGCGCTCGTCACGGGCGATGCGCCGCTCTCGGAAGCCGAGATCCTGCGCCGGGTCGAGGACGGTCTCGCGTCGGAGATCAAGCTCATGTTGGACGAGGGTGTGGTCGCTGCGGCGCAGGACATCGACCTCGGTCTCATCCTGGGGGCCGGCTGGCCGTTCCAGGACGGTGGGGCGACGCCGTACCTCGACCGTGTGGGTGCCAGTGAGCGTGCCTTCGGCGACACGTTCCACCATCCGCCCATCCGCGGGGTGCAGGCGTAGTCCGCGCGGTATCGCGAGAGGCGGGGTGTCGTCCACCATCGGTGGACGGCACCCCGCTCTCGTGGTTGAGCCTCGAGCGACGCCGGCCCTCAGCGACTGACGGAGCTCAGCGGTTGACGGTGCTCATGTCCGGATACCGGTCACCGGCGGGGAGACGGAGTGCGTCGAGTCGAGCGAGCGCGTCGGCCGACAGGGAGAGCTCGTCGGCGCCGAGGTTCTCCTCGAGGTATGGGATCCGCTTCGTGCCGGGGATCGGCGCGATGTCGTCACCCTGGGCCAGCAACCAGGCGAGCGCCACCTGGGCCGGTGTCGCGTCGAGCGACGCGGCGATCCGGTCGACCTCCTCGACGATCGCGATGTTCGCAGCGAGGTTGTCCCCCGTGAAGCGCGGGTTGGCGCGACGGAAGTCGGTTTCGTCGAGCACGTCGAGCGATCGGATCGTGCCGGTGAGGAACCCACGACCGAGCGGCGAGTACGGGACGAAGCCGATGCCCAACTCACGGACGGTCGGCAGGATCTCCGCCTCGGGGTCGCGACTCCAGAGCGAGTACTCCGTCTGCAGAGCCGTGATCGGGTGCACGGCGTGTGCACGCCGGATCGTGTCCGGAGCCGCCTCCGACAGACCGATGTACCGGATCTTGCCCTCGGTGACGAGCTCCGAGAGTGCACCCACCGTCTCCTCGATGGGCACGCCCGGATCCACGCGGTGGAGGTAGTAGAGGTCCACGACGTCGGTGCCGAGCCGGCGCAGCGATCCCTCGATCGACAGGCGCACGTTCGCGGCGCTGCCATCGGCGCCGAACTGTCCGTCACTGGAATTGCGGATCGTGCCGAACTTGGTCGCGAGCGTCACCTCGTCCCGGCGTGAGCCGAGTGCAGCTCCGAGCAGTTCCTCGTTGAGGTATGGGCCGTACATCTCCGCGGTGTCGAAGAAGGTCACGCCGAGGTCCAAGGCACGGTGGATCGTCGCGGTCGACGCCTCGTCGTCGAGGGCGGCACCGGTGTAGAACGCGGACATCCCCATGCAGCCGAGGCCGATCCGGGCGATGTCTGGTCCCGCTGTGCCGAGTGTGATGTGCTTCATCGTGTTGCCACCTGTTCTGTGTAGAGTTCGATCTTGCGATCGATGACCCCCAGCGACTGCTGCATCTCCTCGAGGCGGGCCAGGAACGAGATCCGATGCCGCAGCAGCAGCTCGAGCCTCGCCTCGGCGGTGTCGTCACCGCGCTGAGCCAACTCCGTGTACTCGCGGAGCGTCGCGATCGGCATGCCCGTCGATCGGAGCCTCGTCAGGAACACGACCCAGGACACGTCGCCCTCGCTGTAGCGGCGGTGCGTCGATGAGCTGCGGCCGATCGGACGTGGCATGAGCCCTGCGCGCTCGTAGTACCGGAGCGTGTGGACGCTCAGTCCGGTTCGTTCAGCGACGTCGGAGATGGCGTAGCCCTCGTGGAGAGTGGTCATGTCCACACGATACGACTTCGAGTGCGCTCGAAGTCAAGCGCGCCACAGCCCGCGGTCAGGCGCCGTGCGGCCTCGTCGTGCTCCGCTCCGAAGACGTGTCCTGCTCGACGCGGTCGTCAGGCAGTGGGCGGGCGACGGGGATCCGGCTACCGAGGACCTGTGCCACGACGTCGCGGGCGATCTGCTGCGCCGTGAGGCCCGCATCCTCGAGGATCTGCTCGCGGGACGCGTGGTCGATGAACTCGTCCGGCACGCCCAGTTCGTCGACGGCCGTGTCGACACCGGCCTCGCGGAGGGTCTGCCTAATGCGGGTGCCGATGCCTCCGACGCGGATACCGTCCTCGACGGTGATCACGAGCCGATGTGCCGCGGCGAGCTCGACGAGCGATTCGGCGACGGGGACCACCCAGCGAGGGTCGACGACGGTCGCACCGATGCCCTGCTGGGCGAGCCGGTCCGCCACGTCGATCGCGATGGGCGCCATCGGGCCGACGGCGACGATGAGGACGTCCGGCTGCTCGGTCGTCCGGAGGACGTCGACACCGTCGTGGAGACGCTCGACGGCCGGGAGCTCGGCGGGGGCGCTGCCCTTCGGGAACCGGATGACGGTCGGGGCGTCGTCGATCGAGACGGCCTCACGCAGTTCCTCGCGCAGCCGCTCACCATCACGCGGTGCCGCGATCCGGATACCCGGGACGACCTGCAGGATCGCGAGGTCCCAGATGCCGTGGTGGCTCGGTCCGTCGGGGCCGGTCACGCCGGCGCGGTCGAGGACGATCGTGACCCCCGCGCGGTGCAGCGCGACGTCCATGAGCAGTTGGTCGAAGGCGCGGTTCACGAACGTCGCGTACACGGCCACCACCGGGTGCAGTCCACCGAAGGCGAGCCCGGCCGCTGAAGTGAAGGCGTGCTGCTCGGCGATGCCGACGTCGTGCACCCGCTCGGGGAAGCGTTCGGCGAAGGCGTGGAGCCCGACCGGTCGCAGCATGGCGGCCGTGATGGCCACGACGCGGTCGTCGGCCTCGGCCACCGCGAGCATCTCCTCGCTGAACACGGCCGTCCAGGACGGTCGGGACGCTGCCCCGACCGGTTCCCCGGTCTCGGGATCGATCACGCCGATGGCATGGAACTGATCCGCGTCGTCGTCCCGTGCCGGCTGGAACCCGCGCCCCTTCTCGGTGATCGCGTGGACGATGACGGGCGCGCCGTAGTGCTTTGCCTGGGTCAGCGCCTCCTCCATCGCGTGGATGTCGTGTCCGTCGACCGGCCCGATGTACTTGATGTCGAGGTTGGAGTAGAGCGCCTCGTTGTTCGTGAGCCGGGACAGGAACCCGTGGGCGCCTCCGCGGACACCCCGGTAGATGGCGCGACCGGGTGCACCGAGCAGGTTGAACGCGCGCTGGCTGCGCTCACGCAGGTCGCGGTACGTCCGGCGGGTGCGGACGCCGCTCAGGAAGCGTGCCATGCCACCGATCGTCGGCGCGTAGGAGCGCCCGTTGTCGTTCACGATGATGACCAGCCGACGCGTGTTGTCGTCGCTGATGTTGTTGAGCGCCTCCCACGTCATCCCACCGGTGAGGGCTCCATCGCCGACGACGGCGACGACGTGTCGTTCGTCCTGCCCGGTCATCTGGAAGGCGCGGGAGATGCCGTCAGCCCAGCTGAGGGAACTCGACGCGTGGGAACTCTCGACGATGTCGTGCTCGGACTCGGAACGCTGCGGGTAGCCGGCGAGGCCACCACGGGTCCGGAGACCGGAGAACTCCTGGCGGCCGGTCAGGAGTTTGTGCACGTACGACTGGTGACCGGTGTCGAACACCATCGGGTCCGTCGGGGAATCGAACACCCGGTGCATCGCGATCGTGAGTTCGACGACACCGAGGTTCGGCCCGAGGTGCCCGCCGGTCTTGGAGACGTTGGCGATGAGGAAGGCACGGATGTCTCCGGCGAGTTCGACGAGTTCCGCCTCCGTGAGGCGGTCGAGGTCCCGTGGGCCGTTCACCTGATCGAGCACTGTCACGCTGTCGTCCCTCCACCGTGGGCCTCCCGATCGCTCGGAGCCCGTCTTTCGAGTGTACGCGTCGTGGACGGGGTGGGCGGCGAACGCCGCAGGCCGGCCCCGACGGTTGCTGTCGAGACCGGCCTGGTGGTAGAACCTCGGCGTCAGACGAGGCTGCGGAGCACGAACTGCAGGATGCCGCCGTTGCGGTAGTAGTCTGCCTCGCCCGGGGTGTCGATGCGGACGACCGCGTCGAACTCGACGGTCTCCTTGCCGGGAGCCGAGTGCTCGCTCGGAGCAGCCGTCACGCGGACCGTCTTCGGCGTGGTGCCGTTGTTGAGCTCCTCGAGGCCGGCGATCGAGACGACCTCCGTGCCGTCGAGACCGAGGGACGACCAGCTCTCACCGGCCGGGAACTGCAGGGGCACAACACCCATGCCGATGAGGTTCGAGCGGTGGATGCGCTCGAAGCTCTCGGTGATGACCGCCTTGACGCCGAGGAGGCTCGTGCCCTTCGCCGCCCAGTCGCGGGAGGAACCGGAGCCGTACTCCTTGCCACCGAAGATGACGAGGGGCGTGCCCTCGGCCTGGTAGTTCTGCGACGCGTCGTAGATGAAGGACTGCGGTGCATCGGCCTGCGTGAAGTCGCGGGTGTACCCACCCTCCACGCCGTCCAGCAGCTGGTTCTTCAGGCGGATATTCGCGAACGTGCCGCGGATCATGACCTCGTGGTTGCCGCGGCGCGAGCCGTAGGAGTTGTAGTCCTTGCGTCCGACGCCGTGCTCGTCGAGGTAGCGACCTGCGGGCGAGTCGGCTTTGATGTTGCCGGCCGGGCTGATGTGGTCGGTCGTGACCGAATCGCCGAGCTTCGCGAGGACGCGGGCACCGACGATGTCGGAGACGGGGGTCGTCTCCATGGTCATGCCGTCGAAGTACGGGGGCTTCCGGACGTACGTCGACTGCTCGTCCCACTCGAAGGTCGAGCCCTCGGGGGTCTGGAGCGAACGCCAGCGCTCGTCACCGTCGAAGACACCGCTGTACTCGTGGTCGAACATCTCCTTGTTGATGGAGGAGTCGATCGTGTCCTGGACCTCGGCCGCGTCGGGCCAGATGTCCTTCAGGAAGATGTCGTTGCCGTCGGCGTCGACGCCCAGGGCGTCGACCTCGAAGTCGAAGTTCATCGATCCGGCGAGGGCGTAGGCGATGACGAGCGGCGGGCTCGCCAGGTAGTTCATCTTCACGTCAGGGTTGATGCGCCCCTCGAAGTTGCGGTTACCGGAGAGCACCGCGGTGACGGCGAGGTCGTTGTCCTGGACGGCGGTCGAGATCTCGTCGAGCAGTGGACCGGAGTTGCCGATGCAGGTCGTGCAGCCGTAGCCGACGGTGTAGAAGCCGAGGTCCTCGAGGTACTCGGTGAGGCCTGCCTTCGCGTAGTAGTCGGTGACGACCTTGGAGCCCGGGGCGAGCGTGGTCTTGACCCACGGCTTCGCCTTCAGGCCCTTCTTGCTGGCGTTGCGGGCGAGGAGGCCGGCGGCCAGCATGACCGACGGGTTCGAGGTGTTCGTGCACGAGGTGATCGCCGCGATGGCGACGGCCCCGTGGTCGAGGGTGAAGTCGACCCCGTTCTCCTCGAGCCTGACCGACGTCGGCTTGGACAGCGACTTCGGCGCGTGGCTGCGGTGGGTGTGGTGGTGCTGGTTGTCCTCGTCCTGCGGCGTCGTGCCGGCGGGGTCGGATGCGGGGAACGAGTCGGCGCCGACGAGGTCGACGATGTCGTGCTCGACGGAGGCGTAGTCCACCAGGTCGCGCTCGAACTGCGACTTCGCGTCGCTCAGCTCGATGCGGTCCTGGGGGCGCTTCGGGCCGGCGATCGAGGGGACGACCGTCGCGAGATCGAGCTCGAGGTACTCGCTGAAGGCGGGCTCGACGTCGGCATCGTGCCAGAGCTTCTGGGTCTTGGCGTAGGCCTCGACCAGGGCGATCTGCTCCTCGCTGCGACCGGTAAGGCGCAGGTAGTCGAGCGTGACGTCGTCGATCGGGAACATGGCGGCGGTCGAACCGAACTCGGGGCTCATGTTGCCGATGGTGGCGCGGTTGGCCAGCGGGACCTCGGCGACACCGGCACCGTAGAACTCGACGAACTTGCCGACGACGCCGTGCTTCCGGAGCATCTGCGTGATCGTCAGCACGACGTCGGTCGCCGTGACACCGGTCGGGATCGAGCCGTTGAGCTTGAAGCCGACGACCTTCGGGATGAGCATGGAGACCGGCTGACCGAGCATCGCGGCTTCGGCCTCGATGCCGCCGACGCCCCAGCCGAGCACGCCGAGGCCGTTGACCATGGTGGTGTGGGAGTCGGTTCCGACACAGGTGTCGGGGTAAGCGCGCAGGACGCCGCCGACCTCGCGGGTCATGGTGACGCGCGCCAGGTACTCGATGTTCACCTGGTGCACGATGCCGGTTCCCGGCGGGACGACCTTGAAGTCGTCGAACGCGGTCTGGCCCCAACGGAGGAACTGGTACCGCTCGCCGTTGCGCTCGTACTCGAGCTCGACGTTGCGCTCGAGCGCGTTCTCGCTGCCGAAGAGGTCGGCGATGACGGAGTGGTCGATGACCATCTCGGCCGGAGCGAGGGGGTTGATCTTGTCCGCAGAGCCACCCAGGGCCTCGACGGCCTCTCGCATGGTGGCGAGGTCGACGATGCACGGGACGCCGGTGAAGTCCTGCATCACGACGCGGGCCGGCGTGAACTGGATCTCGGTGTCGGGCTCGGCGGTCGGGACCCATTCGCCGATGGCGCGGATGTGCGCGTCGGTGATGTTGGCGCCGTCCTCGGTCCGCAGCAGGTTCTCGAGGAGCACCTTCAAGCTGAACGGCAGCTTCTCGTGGCCCTCCACCGTGTCGATGCGATAGATCTCGTAGTCGGTCGTCCCGACAGTCAGGGTGTCTTTCGCCCCGAAGCTGTTCACGGTGGACATAACGTCTTCTCCTTCATTGGCGGCGGCGAGTACTCACGTGCGTTGCGACCAATCTTGCTTCGGCCGGGGTCTCCGGGGCTAGCAAGGCTTGCCTAACTACAGGGTCGGAGTCGTCGTGTCATCTCGGCACCGCGCATATATCTTGATGTCGAGACAATTCTAGCACCGCGCCGTCAGGATCCCGGACAGCACGAGAGCCCGGTGCCGAACGCACGACGGCGTCGGTCCGGGCTCTCGGTCGTGGTCATGCGACGGTGGACGCCGGCGCTTTCGGGAACACGGCCCGCACGACGAGCCAGCTGAGCACGAGCAGCGGAGCGTAGAGCGGGATCCCCATCAGGAGGCGGAGGGTTCCGAGCAGTTCGACGTTCCCGCTGAAGTACAGCGGGAGCTGGACGAGGAGACGGGCGGCGAACATCGCCACCCACACGAGCGTGAGCCAGCGCATGGCGCGGCGCTGTCCTGGGTGGGTGCGCCAGCTGGTGCCACTCCCCATGAGATACCCGGCGACGAGTCCGACGGCCGGCCATCCGACGAGCACGGAGACGAGCAGGGCCACCGCGTACGCCCCGTTCGTCCAGAATCCGAGCACGTAGAAGTCTTCGGCGCGTCCGGAGAGCAGCGCGAGGGCGGCGGAGAGCGCGATCCCGAGCAGTCCACCGACAGCCTGGGTCACCGGCTGGCGCTGTACGAGTCTCGCGATGGCGAACAGGACGCCGAGGGCGACGGGAGCCACGATCGACGGCACGAGGTCGAAGGTGAGGGTGTAGACGATGAGGAAGACGAGTCCGGGCAGGATCGCCTCGGCGATGCCCCGGATGCCGCCCATGGCCGCGAGGAGGGCCTTCCCCGTGGGGGCGTCACCCTCCGCCATGGCTCCGAGGCCCGACTTGCGGGCTGCCGCACCGAACGCGGCGCTCATCGACGGACCCGCCTGCGGGCGACCGCCATCGGCCACCGGATCGGCGCCCTCGGCCGAGGCCGCGGCGTGCCGCTCGGGGTCGTGCGGCCCGGTTCCTGCTGCTCCCGACATGCTCTAGGCGCTCGTGGCCGTCGGCATGCGCAGCGGGATGAGGTCGCGCGGCGGCATCGGCGAGTTTCCCCGGACGACGACGAGGCTGCGGAAGAGGTCGTCGACGAGCGCTGCGGCGTCCGGCTTGGAGGCACCCTCGCCGGCGACCACGCCACGGAGGAACCAGCGCGGGCCGTCGACCCCGATGAACCGTGCGAGGTGGGTGGCTTCGGCACCGGCGGCTCCGCCGGTCGGGACCTCGGCGACGAGTTCCGGGCCGAACTCCCCTTCGCGCTCGGTGACCGTCCCACCCTGCTGCGCGATCTGCTCGGCGATCTGGGCGCGGGTCTCGTTCCACAGTCCGGTGGACCGCGGGGCGGCGAAGGGCTGGACCTGCAGGGTCGAACCGGCGTAGTCGAGGCCGACGGCGACGACACGCTTGGTGGCCTCCTCGACCTCGAGACGGAGGTTCAGACCCTCGCGCGGCAACACCTTGACGCCGCCGAGGTCGATGTACGGACGGACCGGGTTGGCCTCGCTCTCGTCGAACGGGCCGGCGCTGTCGCGGTCCTCCGGCGCGGACTTCGCGTCGTCGGGCAGCTCGGCGTCGACGTCGAGGTCGGGAAGGTCTTCGAGTTCGCTCATGCGAGGGTTCCTGTCTGCGCGGCACCGTGGGTGCTGGTGGATGAGTCGGCGGGTGCGTGTGCGAGGGCGCCGCGGCCCGTCGAGCCGAACCCACCCGTTCCGCGTGCGCTCCCCGGCAGGCGGTCCACCGGGATGAAGTTGGCACGGGCCACCGGCATCACGATGAGCTGGGCGATCCGGTCGCCGGGCTCGATCGTGAACGCGGCGTCGCGGTCCGTGTTGAGGAGGGTGACCTTGACCTCGCCCCGGTAGCCGGCGTCGACGGTGCCCGGCGCGTTGACGACCGTGATGCCGTGCTTGGCTGCGAGGCCGCTCCGGGGGACGACGAAGGCGGCGAACCCGTCGGGCAGGGCGATGGACACCCCGGTTCCGACGAGGGCACGCTCCCCCGGTCGGAGGACGACGTGTTCGGCGGAGACGAGATCGGCTCCCGCATCGCCCGGGTGTGCGTAGCCGGGCAGATCCGGCGCGATAATGAGTACGTCAACGCTTTCGGTCACGAATCGAGGGTAGTGCAGTTCTCTGAGACAAGGCAGACATGCAGCCGTACCGTGAAACCCTCTGGCCCAGTCCCTGGGTCATCATCGCCCTCGCCCTCGTGGTGCCGGCGACCATGCTCGTCCTCGCGCCGGTGTCGCTTCCGGCCGGGGTCATCGGGGCGGTGGTCCTCTACGGCGGGTGTCTCGCCTTCGCCTTCGGGTCGGCGCCGAGGATCGAGGTCTCCGGTACGACCCTGTCGGTCGGCAAGGCGTCCATCCCGCTCGCGCAGGTGGGTGAGGTCGTCGTGTACACCGGAGCGGAGGCGACCGCACAGCTCCGCACCAAGCTGGACGCCAGGGCGTGGCTGATGATCCGCGGGTGGGTCCACAGCCTCGTCAAGGTGGAGATCACCGACCCGGCCGACCCGACGCCGTACTGGTTGTTGTCGTCCCGGCGGCCGCAGCTGCTCGCCGACGCGATCGCCGCCGCGCGCTCGACCGTCTGAACCCGACCGAACCGCACCCGGCGGGAGCGGGAACGACGGAACCCCTCCGGATCGAGATCCGGAGGGGTTCCGTCTACCGCTGATGCGGTGGTGTCGTCAGGCTGCGCACTCCGCGCAGATCGGGCCGAACTTGCCCTCGTGGTCCAGCTGCGAGCGGTGCTTCACGAGGAAGCACTCCATGCAGGTGAATTCGTCCGCCTGAGGCGGGAGCACGACGACGTCGAGGTCGAGGTCGGAGAGATCGGATCCGCCCAGGTTGTAATCGCCCGGGTTGTCGGCGTCTTCGGAGTCGACGACTCCCGACAGCTTGTCTGGAACGCGCTCCTTCAGGGCCTCGATCGACTCGGAATCGTCGTCGGTCTTGCGGGGAGCGTCGTAATCAGTTGCCATGCCTATCCACTTCTCGATGCCGTCGGATACAAAATCGGCGGGCACAGTTTGCATCAGTTCCGCGTGAATAGCAAACCGTGTTCAGGAGGGGGTGCGGAACCTTCCCGTGCAACTGACGGCACGCCCGGTGTATTCCCCGGATCACCCGGTGATCCGTGAGAACGTGGGTCAATCACGTGGCGCGCTGAGAGGCATTCATCATGCAGGAATTGAAGGTAGTCGGGGCGGAGCTCGGAGCTCTGATCGTTGCTGATCGGAACGAGGAGGAGTACCGCCTCATCGTCGACGACGCATTCCACGTCAACCTCCGGCGGGCGAAACCGGCCGGGGCCCCCATCGGCGGCGCCACCAAGATCAGCCCGCGCGAAGTGCAGGCGCATATCCGCAGCGGTCTGTCCGCCGAGGACGTCGCCGCGGTCACGGGAGCGTCCCTGGAGTACGTCCAGCGGTTCGAGGGTCCGGTGATGGCGGAACGCGAACACATCGTCGGCACCGCCCTCGGGGTCGCCGTGCTCCCGACGACGGACACCACCGCCGACGACATCGAGGCGACGTTCGGGAACGTCATCCGGGCCCGGCTCGAGAAGCTCGGAGCCACCGACGAACGTTGGACCAGCTGGAAGGAACCGGAGGGTGGTTGGATCGTCAAGCTCTCCTTCACGGCTGAACAGGTCGACCACGACGCGCGTTGGGCGTTCGAGCCGAAGAAGCTCGCGCTCACCCCCATCGGCAGTGAAGCCACCACGCTCTCCCGGCAGGGCGACCTCCCAGCCGCGCTGATCCCACGCCTGCGTGCGGTCGACACCGACGACTCCCCCGACACCTCCCGCTTCGACAGCGGAGCGTTCTCCCTCGACCGGGCGTCCACGGAACCGCCCGCCGAGGTGACGCGAGCGGCGGAGACCCGTCCGATCGATCCGCTGCCGTTCGCGGCCGACACCGGCTTCGGCCGCGCGCCCTCCTCGAAGGCGGCGACCCAGGCGGCCATCAACCGTGAGGCCTCCAGCCCCGATCAGCACAACCAGACCGCGGACCTCCTCGAGGCGCTCCGGAAGCGTCGAGGTGAGCGGGAGTCCGCGCCCAGCGAACCCGAACCCGCCGAACGGCCGTCGACGCCGCATGCCGTGCCGGACCAGCAGACGCCCCTGGCGGTGTTCGACACCGGTGAGTTCGAGGCGGCGCAGCAGCGACGCTCGGGCGACACCGATCCCCATGGGGACGGTGCTACACCGGCCGGTGCGAAGGCACGACGCGGACGCGCGTCGATGCCGTCCTGGGACGAGATCGTGTTCGGTGCGAAGTCCGACGACGACCCCGTCTGATCGGCGGAGCCGTCAGGGCTCGTAGCGCCCGAGGCCGAGAAGCGGGATCCGACGTTCGTCGTCGGTGAGTGACCCGTGCTGGCCGATCATCCCGCGCGCACTCTGATCGGTCGGCCGGGAGTCGTAGTAGGCGATGCGTTTGCGGGCGGCCACGATGACGTCCCCGATACGCGGCAGCACCTCCGGATCGACCTCGCCGTACCAGCCGTGCTCGATCGCCTCGGCTCGCGTCGCGACCCAGGACCGAGCGCCCTCCTCGGACCTCCAGGACGCCGCCAGCCGCTCGTGGTCCGCGGCGTCCGCGGCGGCGTCGAGATAGAGGTGCAGGCATCGCGGCTCGCCACCGACGTGTCGTACACCGTCCACGAGCGCCGGGGCCTGATCGAACAGGACGTGCTGGTGGGCCGGGACGTCGATGACGCCGTGGTCGGCGGTGACGAGGGCTCCCGCCGTGGCCGGTAGCCGGGCCGACCACCGTCTCAGGTCGCCGTCGAGCTCTTCGAGCAGCGCCGTCCAGCGGGCTGACTCCCACCCGTACTCGTGCGCCGCCTGGTCGAGTTCCGGGACGTACACGTAGCTCAGGGTCCGTCCGGAGCTCGCGGCGACGACGTCGAGCGCCGCGTCGAGACGGTCGGCCATCGAGCGTCCCGCCCGGTAGTCCGCGCCACGGAGGACCGCTCGGGTGAAGCCCGAACCGCGGTACCGCTCCTGGCCGATGACCGTGGCGGTGACGCCCTCGGCACGTGCCCGTTCGAACACGGTGGGCAGACGCTGCCAGGTCTCGGGGACCATGCCGGGGTCCCAGCCGCTCAGCTGGTTGACGACCCGGTCTCCGGCGAGGTCCCTGGCTCGATAGCTGACGAGTCCGTGACGGCCGGGGAGTGCCCCGGTGGTCAGCGTCGCGATCCCGGCGGCGGTCGTCGACGGGAACGCGGAGGTCGTCGTCGACCGAGGGCCGAGACGGGGGGCGAGGAAGCGGGCGTGAGCGGCGGCTCCGCGGAGGTTCGCAGCGCCGAGGCCGTCGACGAGGACGACGATGGCGTGGTCGGCCGACGGCAGCGATCCACCGCTCGAGGTCAGGGATGCGAGGCAATCCGGGAGGACATCGGCAAGGCTGCGCGAGTCAGGATCGACCGTCGGTAGCATGGAGGTCATCGGGCTCAGTCTCGCACACCGCATGGTCGAGCGAGCCCCGCCATCGCCGCCGAGCATCGGCTCGGTGTCCCTCAGCAGAGACACGGAATGACCCGCCAACAGCAGACCCCGCCGACGGAGCCCAGTGGCGAGCGCATCGAGGACATCGATGTCTCGTCGGAGATGCAGACCTCCTTCCTGGAGTACGCCTATTCGGTCATCTACGCCCGCGCCCTCCCGGATGCCCGCGACGGGCTGAAGCCCGTCCAGCGCCGCATCCTCTATCAGATGACCGAGATGGGTCTCCGCCCGGATCGCGGTCACGTGAAGTCGGCGCGGGTCGTCGGTGAGGTGATGGGCAAGCTGCACCCGCACGGCGACACGGCGATCTACGACGCGCTCGTCCGCCTCGCGCAGCCGTTCACCCTGCGTGTGCCGCTGATCGACGGCCACGGCAACTTCGGATCGCTCGACGACGGACCAGCCGCCCCCCGGTACACGGAGGCCCGGCTGGACGCCGCTGCCCTCGCGCTCACCGCCGACCTCGACGAGGACGTCGTCGACTTCGTCCCGAACTACGACAACCAGTTCATGCAGCCGGAGGTGCTGCCGGCGGCGTTCCCCAACCTGCTCGTGAACGGTGCCAGCGGCATCGCGGTCGGTATGGCGACGAACATGGCGCCGCACAACCTCGTCGAGGTCATCGGCGCCGCCCGGCACCTCATCGCGCACCCGCAGGCGACCCTCGAGGACCTCATGGAGTTCGTGCCCGGACCGGACCTGCCGTCCGGCGGGACGATCGTGGGGCTCGACGGGATCAAGGACGCATACGCGACGGGCCGTGGTTCCTTCAAGACCCGCGCGAAGGTGTCCGTCGAACCGGTGACCGCCCGGAAGACCGGCCTCGTCATCACGGAACTCCCGTACCTGGTCGGGCCCGAGAAGATCATCGAGAAGATCAAGGACGGCGTCACCTCCAAGAAGCTCAACGGCATCTCGGACGTCACCGACCTCACCGACCGGATGCACGGACTTCGGCTCGTGATCGGGATCAAGACCGGCTTCTCCCCCGAAGCCGTCCTCGAGCAGCTCTACCGGTACACCCCCCTCGAGGACTCGTTCAGCATCAACAACGTCGCCCTCGTGGACGGCGGCCCGCAGACGCTCGGTCTCCGCGAGCTGCTCCAGGTGTACGTCGACCACCGCATCAGTGTGGTCACCCGCCGGAGCCGGTTCCGGCTGGCGAGGCGGAAGGAACGCCTGCACCTCGTCGAGGGTCTCCTCATCGCGATCCTCGACATCGACGAGGTCATCCAGGTCATCCGGGCGAGCGACGACTCGGAGCAGGCCCGCGCGAGACTGATCGAGGTCTTCGACCTGTCCCAGCTGCAGGCCGAGTACATCCTCGAGCTCCGGCTACGACGGCTCACGAAGTTCTCGCGGATCGAACTCGAGGCGGAGCGCGACAAGCTGCTCGCGGAGATCGCCGAACTCGAGCGCCTGCTCGGGAGCCAGCGACTGATCCGGGCGGCGGTCTCGGCGGAACTCGCCGCCGCAGCCGAGCAGTTCGGCACCCCACGACGGACGATGCTGACGAACGCCAAGCCGAGCGTCGCGACGACCGGGCGCGGCAAGAGCGCCCCGATCCTCGAACTGGCCGACACCCCGTGCCGTGTCTACCTCAGCGCGACGGGACGGGCGCTCCGCGTCGACCTCGACCCGGACGCTCAGGCGCCCCGGCCAGGACGTCGGAGCAAGCACGATGCGATCCTGAGCGTCGTCGAGACCACCAGCCGCACCGAGCTCGGCGCCGTCACGAGCAAGGGACGGCTCATCCGGTTCACGCCGCTCGACCTCCCCGCGGTGCCCGCGGCGTCCATCCAGCTCGCGGCCGGCGTCCGGATCGGTGAGTACCTCTCCCTGCCCGACCGCGATGAGCGGGTGCTGGCCATCGTCTCCCTCTCCAGCGAGCAGCCGATCGTGCTCGGCACCGAGACCGGCGTGGTCAAACGCGTCATCCCGGGCGATCTGCCCGCGAAGCCCGACTTCGAGGTCATCACGCTGAAGCCGCGCGACCGCGTCATCGGTGCGGCGCAGGTCGGTGACGACGCCGAGCTCGTGTTCGTCGCCTCCGACGCGCAGCTCCTCCGCTTCGCCGCGTCGTCCGTCCGGCCGCAGGGTCGTGCCGCGGGTGGCATGGCCGGCATCAACCTCGCCGCCGGTGCGAAGGTCATCTCCTTCACCGCCGTCCTCCCGGACGACGAGGTCGTCGTCGTCACCGTCGCGACGAACTCACTCACGCTGGCCGGGACGGACACCGGCAGCGCGAAGGTGTCCGAGTTCTCGGAGTTCCCCGCCAAGGGTCGGGCGACGGGCGGGGTCCGGTCGCAACGCTTCCTGAAGGGTGAGGATCAGCTGGCCGTCGCCTGGGTCGGCGCCGGTCCGGCACACGCCGTCGGCACGGACGGGACGCCTCGGACGCTCCCGGAGGTCGGGGCCAAGCGTGACGCATCCGGCACGCCGCTCGACGCTCCCATCGGGTTCATCGGCGTCGCGATCACACCGCCGGTCGCTCCGCCGACCACGGATGACGCGACCGCCGGCGACGAATCCGACTGAATCCTGTCCTGCGCCGACGAGGCCCGGTCCGAGCATCCGCTCGCACCGGGCCTCGATCGTTCCCGAACCAGAGGGGTCGTCCTCGGGCCTCGTGAACCCCGCGAGGATCAGACGTCGATGCTCTCGCGGGACAGTCGGTCGGAGCTGTCCACGATGAACTCCTTCCTCGGGGCGACGTCGTTGCCCATGAGGAGTTCGAAGATACGTCCGGCCGACTCGGCGTCCTCGACGCGCACGCGGCGGAGCGTGCGGTGGCGTCGATCCATCGTGGTCGTCGCCAACTGGTCGGCGTCCATCTCGCCGAGTCCCTTGTACCGCTGGATCGGTTCCTGATGCTTCTTGCCGGTGCGCTTGAGGTCGGCGAGCACGGCGTGCAGCTCGGCTTCGGAGTAGGTGTAGATCGTCTCGTTCGGCTTCGAACCGGGGTTGATGACGATGACCCGATGGAGCGGTGGCACCGCAGCGAAGACGCGGCCCGCCTCGATGAGCGGCCGCATGTAGCGGAAGAAGAGCGTGAGCAGGAGCGTGCGGATGTGCGCACCGTCGACGTCCGCGTCGCTCATCAGGATGATCTTCCCGTACCGGGCGGCGTCGAGGTCGAAGGATCGACCTGACCCGGCTCCGATGACCTGGATGATGGACGCGCACTCGGCGTTCGACAGCATGTCGGAGACGGAGGCCTTCTGCACGTTCAGGATCTTGCCGCGGATCGGGAGGAGCGCCTGGTACGAGCTGTCGCGCGCCAGCTTCGCCGTCCCGAGGGCGGAGTCCCCCTCGACGATGAACAGTTCACTCGACTCGAGGTTGCCCGAGCGGCAGTCGACCAACTTGGCCGGCAGTGACGAGTTCTCGAGGGCGTTCTTCCGGCGCTGCGTCTCCTTGTGGGTCCGGGCGGAGATCCGGGACTTCATCTCGGACACGATCTTCTCGAGCACGAGCGCCGTCTGCGCCTTGTCATCCCGTTTCGTCGAAGCGAACCGCTCCTTGAGTTCCTTGGCGACGACGTTCGCCACGATGGCCCGCACGGCAGGCGTCCCGAGGATCTCCTTCGTCTGGCCCTCGAACTGCGGCTCCGCGAGCCGGACCGTCAGCACGGCGGTCAGGCCGGCGAGGACGTCGTCCTTCTCGAGCTTGTCCGAGCCGACCTTCAGGCGGCGGGCGTTCTGCTCCACCTGGGCCCGGAGGAACTTCAGCAGCCCCTGATCGAACCCCAGCTGGTGCGTGCCGCCCTTCGGCGTGGCGATGATGTTGACGAAGCTCCGCATGACCGTCTCGTACCCGGTCCCCCAGCGAAGGGCGATGTCGACCTCCGCCTCCCGTTCCACCTCGGTCGCGACCATGGTGCCCGACGGCGACAGGACGGGCACCGTCTCGGTGAACGTGCCGCTTCCGGTGAGACGCCAGGTGTCGGTGAGGGCGGTGTCGCCCGCCAGGTAGTCGACGAACTCCGAGATGCCGCCCTCATAGCGGTAGATCGCCTCGGTCGGTTCCTCGACGGTCTCGTCGCGGATGTGGATGCCGAGCCCCTTGATGAGGAAGGCCGTCTGACGGGCTCGGCCCAACAGCTCCTCAGCCTGGAACTGCGCACCCTTCGTGAAGATCTGGCGGTCGGCCCAGTAGCGGATCCGCGTGCCCGTCACGCCGCGCTTGGTCTTCCCGATGACCCGGAGTTCGCTCTGCTTCTCGAAGGGGGTGAAAGGTGCGTCCGGCGTGGGCTCACCGGTGTCGGCGAAGATGCCGGGCTCGCCACGGTGGAAGGACATCGCGTAGGTCTTGCCACCGCGGTCCACCTCGACATCGAGCCGTTCCGAGAGCGCATTGACGACGGAGGCGCCGACGCCGTGCAGCCCGCCCGACGCGGCGTAGGACCCACCGCCGAACTTGCCGCCGGCGTGCAGCTTCGTGAACACGACCTCGACGCCCGACAGGCCGGTCTTCGGCTCGATGTCGACCGGGATGCCTCGCGCGTGGTCTCGGACCTCGACGCTCTGGTCGGCGTGCAGGATGATCTCGATCTCGTCACCGTGCCCGCCGAGTGCCTCGTCGACCGAGTTGTCGATGATCTCCCAGAGGCAGTGCATGAGGCCCCGCGAGTCCGTCGATCCGATGTACATGCCGGGTCGCTTGCGCACCGCCTCGAGGCCTTCGAGGACGGAGAGATGCCGGGCGGAGTAGTCGCTGCTCACCTCTCAAGAGTAGTCTCCGCGTCCGACACGCCGATGGTGACACTCGGCGGCGATCCCGCCATCCTGCATTCCGGCCGGCCACCCATCCGGCTGAGGGTCTGGTCCGAATGATCTACGCGCAGAGCGAAACGAACGCGCAAAGGCACACCGTTGCGGCGAACGCGTGCTTTCATGAGTACTACGAGTTTCGTAGCCGCCCGAGTCAGGAGGAGCACATGTCACAGACTGCTACCGAGAGCACGCCGAGTGACCTCGACGCCCAGCAACTGACTGCCGCCGATCGTTGCGATCTGTGCGGAGCACAGGCCTACATCCGCGTGCAGATGAACAGCGGTGAGCTGCTGTTCTGCGCGCACCACGGCAAGAAGTACCAGGAGAAGCTGACGCAGGTCGCGACCGACTGGCACGACGAGTCCGCGCGGCTCTTCACCGAGCAGCGCGCGTAGCCTCCCCAGTCATGACGAAGGGCCCCGGATCCGAGATCCGGGGCCCTTCGTCATGGGTTCAGCCGATGGACGTGACAATCTGTGCCCGTGCCTGCTCGGCGATGTCGTCGAGCGCCCTCAGTTCCGGCGACTCGTCGAGCATCGACGTCCCACCGGCGACGGCGATGGCCTGACGGAGCAGCCGGTCGGCCAGTTCGGGGTTCTTCGCCAGCACCGGTCCGTGCAGATGGGTGCCGATGAACGGACCGACCATCGCACCCTCGGTGCCGTCTCCGTTGCCGCGGCCGTGGCGCACCGCGCCGACCGCCTGGACGCCCGTACCGGCGCGGAAGTCCCTCGCGTGGTTCTCGTAGCCCACGAGGACGGGCGACTCCAGCTCGAGGTCGCCGGCCGGCACGACGAGCAGGTCGTCGCTGGCCCGGGCGCTGCGGAGCGGGGCGTCCCCCTCGATGATCGCGAGTCCGTCCACCCAGCTGCCCGGTGTCAGTTCGAGACGACGGGTGAGGAGCTTCCATCCGTTCGCCACGGCGAGGACCGGCACCCCAGCCTCCACCCACGCGATGAAGGCGTCGTGGAACGGCCGGAGCGCTTCGAGGACGACCGGGGCGGACGGGTCGTCGCAGGAGCCGAGCACGACGGCGTGGGCCGCGTCCGGCAGGTCCGCCACCGACTCGACCGGGACCAGCTCGACGGTGAGTCCCCGAGCGCGACCACGGCGAGCGAGGACCGAGCCGTTCTCGGCGTCGCCGTTGACGTTGCAGCTCGACGGCAGCAGGACGGCGATGATGATCGTCGGCTCGGTCGTCATGCGTCGTCCTGATCGTTCGAGGCGAGCCCGAGGTGCGCACGCGTGCGACGCATCGAGTCGGCGGTGAAGATGACGGTCTTGCGGCCGACACGTGGGGCGGGAAGCGCCAGGAACGCGTCGAGGGCCGCACCGAGATCCGGCTCGATGCGATCGATCTCGACGCCGTCGTACCCGAGCTGGAGCGCCGCCTCCCAGGCCTTCGACCCGGAGACGACGGCGACACGACCGAGACGGGCCGTGTCGACCGGCCACAGGTAGGACGGGTCGCGGACGTCGCTGCCGACGGCCACCAGGATCTGTTCCGTGTCCGGAGCGAGACTGTCGACGTTCAGTTGGAAGCTCGCCGGGTTCTGGACGAGCACGAACTCCACCTCGACACCACGCACGGTGGTCACCTCGCCTCGGCCGAACACCGGGGTCAGGGCCTCGAACGAGGCCGCCGCCGTGGCGAGTCGGAACTCCGGCCCGAGGATGGCCGCGGCACCGGAGATGGCTGCAGCCGCGTCGACGGCGTAGTGCACGCCGCGAGCGGGAAGACGGAACCGCGCGGTCTCGCCTCGGTGCGCGATGACCACCTCGTCGCCGGCCAGCGACTGCACCACCGTGCCGGCGTCCGCGTCCACACGATCCGGGGCGGTCGAGCTGTAACCGAGACCACGTGGGCTGGCTTCCAGGACCGAGGCCGAGACGCCGTACCGCCACCGGGTCGCGGCACTGCCCGAGGCGACCTCGTCGACCAGCGCGTCGTCGCCGTTCAGCACCAGCGAACCGGTCGATCGTCCGGCGATCGCGTCGAGCATCCGGGACACCATGGCGGCATCGTGGAAGCGGTCGATCTGGTCGACGGACACGTTCGTCAGGATGACATGCGCTGGACGGAGCCGCGGGGCGATCAGGGCGCCGTGGCCCTCGTCCATCTCGAGCACGCCCAGGTCCGCGTCGATCCGACCTCGCAGGTCGGCACGTTCCAGCAATGCCGAGGTGAGGCCCTGTGAGATGTTCGCCGTGGACGGGTTCGTGAACACCGAGACCTGATGCGCGCGGAGGATACCCACGAGCATCTTGGTCGTGGTGGACTTCCCGCTCGACCCGCTCACGATGACGAGGCCACGCGGGAAGCTGTTCAGCGTATCTGGCAGGAACCCGGGCGCGACCCGGTTGACCACGAGGCCGGGAACGGCAGATCCCCCGCCCGGCTTACGCAGCCTGGCGAGGAATCGGACGGCTCGACCCGCGAGGATGGCGGGGGCGTAGCGCATGCTCCTACTCGAGGTAGTCGCGGAGCGACTGGGATCGGCTCGGGTGACGCAGCTTCGCCATGGTCTTCGACTCGATCTGTCGGATCCGCTCGCGCGTGACGCCGAACGTGTCGCCGATCTGGTCGAGCGTCTTCGGCATGCCGTCTCCGAGGCCGAAGCGCATCCGGATGACCCCGGCTTCACGCTCGGACAGTGAATCGAGCAGCGACTCCAACTGCTTCTGCAGCATGGTGAAGCTCACCGCATCGGCGGGGACGACCGCCTCGGTGTCCTCGATCAGGTCGCCGAACTCGCTGTCGCCGTCCTCCCCCAGCGGGGTGTGCAGCGAGATGGGCTCGCGGCCGTACTTCTGCACCTCGATGACCTTCTCGGGCGTCATGTCGAGCTCACGGCTGAGTTCCTCAGGCGTGGGTTCGCGGCCGAGGTCCTGGAGCATCTGGCGCTGGACGCGAGCGAGCTTGTTGATGACCTCGACCATGTGCACGGGGATGCGGATGGTCCGCGCCTGGTCGGCCATGGCTCGCGTGATGGCCTGACGGATCCACCAGGTCGCGTAGGTGGAGAACTTGAAGCCCTTCGTGTAGTCGAACTTCTCGACGGCACGGATGAGACCGAGGTTGCCCTCTTGGATGAGGTCGAGGAACTGCATGCCTCGTCCGGTGTAGCGCTTGGCGAGGCTCACGACGAGTCGGAGGTTGGCACCGAGCAGGTGGCTCTTCGCCCGGGCTCCGTCCTTCGCGACCCACTGGAGTTCTCGGCCGACCCGCGAACGCTTCTCGAGGTCGGACAGCTGCGAGAGCTTGTCCTCCGCGAAGAGTCCGGCCTCGATGCGCATGGCGAGTTCGACCTCCTCTGCTGCGTTGAGGAGGGCGACCTTACCGATCTGCTTGAGGTAGTCCTTCACCGGGTCGGCGGTCGCGCCGGTGATCGCGGCGGAGTAGACCGGGATCTCGTCGTCGTCGCTGTTGGAGAGCACGAGTGCGTCGGTGGGGAGGGTGATCTCGGGGACGGACTTGTCGTCCTCCTCCTCGACCGTCTCCGTCGCTTCGCCGGCGGGTGCGTCGACCACGGCGTCGTCGGCGACGACCTCGACGACGACGTCCTCGTCGTCGGCAGCCTCATCGGCCTCCGAGTTCGCCTTCGGGGCGGCCTTGGCGCGCGTGGCCTTCGCCTTGGGAGCGGCTTTCGTGCGCGGCGTTGCGGCCTTGGTGGTCCGAGCCTTCGCTGCGGGAGCCTCCGTGGCCTCGTCTGCCGGCGCTGCTTCGTCTGCGCGAGCGGTCTTGGTGGCCATAGCTGCACCTTCCTGTTCGGACCCGGCTTCGAGAGTCAACGCCGGATCGTCCGTGATTTCGGACATTACGAGGACCCATGTCAAGTCTTGGTGCAGTGCAACCCGAAAAGGGCCGCCGACATTCCGAGAGGTGAACGGGTCCGAGATCCATTATAGCGCGCTACGGAAGGCCGCAGAGCCACCGGCGGTTTGTCAAGAGCCGGTCCGGCGCACGGGGCGAACGCTCAGCGACGGCGACCGAGTCGGGCGCGGACGGCGATCCACAGCGGGCCGACCGCGATCCCCTCCTCCTCGACGAAGCGCTTCCGTGTGCGCGACCTGGCCACGAGCAGCATGGCGACGCCGAAGCCGATCACGAGGTACTGCACCGAGAACGCGATCCTGAAGCTGTCCATCGAGTAGTCGGCGCGCGAGCCGCCACTGACCGCGTCGATGATGAGGCCGATCAGGAACATGATGACGAAGCTCGCGAGGAACCCTCCGACGTTGACGATGCCGTTCGCACCGCCGAGCGCACGGATGGGGTTGAAGGTCCTGGCGAAGTCGAACCCGATCAGCGACCCCGGTCCGCCGACCCCCACGACGACGAACAGGACGATGACGAGCCACATCGGTGGCACGCCGGGCCACAGGAGCAGCGCCGCCCACGCAAGGCCCATGACGGTCACGATGCAGAGCACCAGGTTGCTGCGCCGATACGGGAACCGAGCGGTGAGCACGCCGATGATCGGTCCCGCGATCATGCCGGAGACGACGATCACGATGAGGAGCGACGCCGCAAGCGGCTGCGAGTACCCGAGCGCGTAGACCATGAACGGGAAGCCCCAGAGGAGGGTGAGGACGGTCCCGGAGGACTGGGTCACGAAGTGCGACCAGAACCCGAGACGGGTGCCGGGCCGCCGCAGGCTGACCACCACCTCGCGGACGACGTGGCCCCAGCTCTCCGGCCGGGGTGCCTCGTCGGACCCCGTCGGGCGGTCGCGGACGACGATCAACACGCCGACCAGGGCGAGCAGGACGAGGCCCGCCGCGCCGAGGAACGCCGGCGACCACCCGAGGGCGTGCAGGACGAACGAGAAGGGGACCGCCGACAGGACCTGCCCGATCTGCCCGATGTTGCCCACCCACTGCGAGACGATCGGGACCCGGTGCGTCGGGAACCAGGAGTTCACGAGCCGGAGGACCGAGGTGAACACGGCGGCGTCGCCGAGTCCGACGAGCATCCGCCCGATGATGGCGCCTCCCAGTTCGGTCGTGAGCCCCAACCAGATCTGACCGATCATGACGACCGACAAGCCCGCTGCGATGAGGATCCGTGGACCGAGGCGGTCGATGAGGACGCCGACGGGGACCTGCATCGCGGCGTAGACGATCAGCTGCGCGACCGCCAGCGTCGACAGGGCGGCGGCGTCGATGTGGAATCGGCCTGTGGCGTCGACGGCTGCGACACCGAGCGTCGACCGCTGCATGACGGTGATGAGGTAGGCGAACACCCCGACGCCGAACACCCACCAGACGCGTCGAGATCCCACCGATCCAGCTTAGGTGCTCGAACGGTCCTCGTCGCCGTGCCGCCTGCTGGCGAGGAACTTCTCGAGTTCGGCCGCGATCTCGTCGGCGGTCGGCAGGGCACCGTCGATGTCGGTGAGCGGCGACTTCGGGGAGTTGTCCGCCATGTAGGCGTCGTAACGCTCTTCGAGCGTCGTGACCAGCTGACCGAGTTCGTGGTTCGTGCCGACCTGTTCGTCGATCTTGGCGAGGAAGTCACGGCCGTCCTCACGGAGCCGGTCCGTGGGGAAGATCAAACCGGTCGCGGCACTCAGGCTCTCGATGGCCATGATCGCCGCGGCGGGGAACTCCGTGTCCGCCAGGTAGTGCGGGACGAGGAGGACGAACGCCGCGATGCTGTCGCCGCGCTCATAGAGGCGGTGTTCGAGCAGGTGCAGCACGTTGGACGGCACCTGAGTCCGCGGGCGCCAGACCGAGAGCGACTCGATGAGATCGAAGCGGTTGCCGCTCACGGTCACGCCGATGGGTCGGGTGTGCGGGACCGGCATGGGGATCGCGTGGACCCACGTCGTGTCGCTCACCCGGAACCGGTCGACGAGTTCCAGCACCGCGGCGACGAACCGTCCCCACAGGAAGTCCGGCTCGAAGCCGGTGAGGAGGAGGAACGGCGATCCGAGCTCGTCATGCGCGAGCGAGAGCGTCAACCGCGGCGGACGGTATTCCGTCAGGTGGTCCTGGTCGAAGGAGATGATCGGTCGGCGCGCGCGGTAGTCGAGCAGCACGTCGGCGTCGAACTCGGCGACGACCGTCGTGTCGAGCACGTCGTCGAGGTAGGAGTTCAGCTGCCCGACCGCTCCCCCGGCGTCGGAGAAACCGGTGAGCCCCGCGACCAGGTGCAGGCCGGCCGGCACGTCGATCTCTGCGTGCACCTCGTAGAGGTCGTCTGGCGTAGGCATGGTCCAACTCTAAACGGGGGTGTCCGAGGGCTCCGCCCCTCTGGCCCCTCCGGGTACCGCCGAGAGCGAACAGGGGCGGCGTCGCGTCCGGCCCGCGGGGCGCGTGCCTACGATGGAGACATGACGATCCCCGCACTGTCCGTCGTGTCCGCCACCGTGGAGCAGCTCGAGGGCGAGTTACTCGTCCTCGCAGTGAGGCAGGGCCAGGACGGCCCGGAACTGCTCGCTCCCGAGCCGTACACGGCACTGACCGCAGAACTTCGCGCCTCTGGTGTCTCCGGGGCCGAAGACCAGGTGCGTCGGCTCCCCGACCACTTCGGGACCGCGGCGGGTCTCGTCCTCATGGGACTCGGCGCCGACACGGACCCTGCGGCCTTCCGTCGCGCCGCAGGCGCGGTGACCCGAGGGCTGGACGGCCACGCCTCCATCACGTTCGCGCTGACGGAGGAGACGGCGGAGGCAGCGGAAGCCGTCCTCGAGGGCGCGGCCATCGGCGCGTACCGCTACGCCGCGTCCCGTGGCACGGGAACGCCGTCGGCGCCCGACCCCCTCGAGCGCGTCACCGTCGTCGTCCCGCCCGCCCTCGACGCCCCTGGTGTCGACGTCGCCGAGCACGCTGCGGCGGTCGCCGAAGCCATCGGGCTCGTCAAGGACCTCGTCAACACCCCACCGAACGAGCTCTACCCGGCGACCTTCGCCGACGCCGCGCGGGCCGCCGTCGACGGCCTCGACGTCGAGGTCGAGGAATGGGACGAGACCCGCCTGGCCGAGGACGGCTTCGGCGGCATCCTCGGGGTCGGGCAGGGATCCTCACGGCCCCCGCGTCTCGTGAAGCTGAGCTACCACCCGGAGGCGGCTCGAACGCACCTCGCGCTCGTCGGCAAGGGCATCACCTTCGACAGCGGTGGGCTGTCGTTGAAGCCGCCGGTGTCGATGGTCGGCATGAAGTACGACATGACCGGGGCGGCCACCGTCCTCGCCGTCCTGGCCGCCGCTGCGCGCCTCGGCGTGCCGACGAGACTCACCGCCTGGTTGTGTCTCGCCGAGAACCTCCCGTCCGGGACCGCGATCCGACCGAACGACGTCCTCACCATCCGTGGTGGACGCACGGTCGAGGTCACCAACACCGACGCCGAGGGCCGTCTGGTCCTGGCGGACGGTCTGGTCGCCGCCGGCGAGGAGGAGCCGGACGCGATCATCGACGTCGCGACCCTCACCGGCGCCGCCGTGGTGGCGCTGGGCAACCGCTACACCGGGGTCATGGGCGACGCCGCGTTCGTGACCGACCTCATCGCGACCGGGTCCGGCGCCGACGAGCTCTTCTGGCCGATGCCGTTCCCAGCGGAACTCCGCAAGGTGCTCGACTCGGACGTGGCCGACCTCGCGAACGCGAAGCCTGGCACCACCGCGGGCGGCATGCTCGTCGCCGGGACCTTCCTGCAGGAGTTCATCCCCGAACGCACCGATGCCGAGGGCGTGGCGACCCGCATCCCGTGGGCGCACCTGGACATCGCCGGCAGCGCCATGAACGGCGACGCCGCATACGGCTTCACCGCCAAGGGACCGACCGGTGTCGCGGTCCGTACCCTCCTCGCAATGGCCGAGGAGATTAGCCACCCGTAGTAAGGTCGACGGGGGCGGTTCGACCTGCCTCGACACCGCCGAACACACCACGACGGTTTCCGATCGACCACGAAGCACACACAAGGAGCAACGGAGTGTCCGAGCAGAATTTTGACCTGGTAGTCCTGGGAGGCGGAAGCGGCGGATACGCTGCGGCGCTGCGCGCTTCGCAGCTCGGCCTCACCGTCGGCATGATCGAGAAGGACAAGGTCGGCGGCACCTGCTTGCACCGCGGCTGCATCCCGACCAAGGCGCTGCTGCACTCCGCCGAGGTCGCCGACGCGTCCCGCGAGTCCGAGAAGTTCGGCGTCAAGTCGACCTTCGAGGGCATCGACATCGAGGGTGTCACGAAGTACCGCGAGGGCATCGTCGCGAAGAAGTACAAGGGGCTCCAAGGCCTCGTGAAGGCTCGTGGCATCACCACGATCGAGGGTGAGGGCCGTCTGGTCTCCCCGACGAGCGTGCAGGTCGGCGACGACCTCATCACGGGCAAGAACGTCATCCTCGCGACGGGTTCGTACAGCCGCTCGCTCCCCGGCCTCGAGATCGGTGGCCGTGTCATCACGAGCGAGCAGGCGCTGCAGCTCGACTTCGTCCCCAAGAAGGTCGCCGTGCTCGGCGGCGGCGTGATCGGCGTCGAGTTCGCCAGCGTGTGGAAGTCCTTCGGCACCGAGGTGACGATCATCGAGGCGCTCCCCCACCTCGTCCCCAACGAGGACGAGGCCATCAGCAAGGCCCTCGAGCGCGCGTTCCGCAAGCGCGGGATCGAGTACTCGCTCGGCGTCCGGTTCCAGGGCGTCACCCAGGACGACCAGGGTGTGCAGATCACGCTCGAGGACGGCAAGACCATCGACGCCGAGCTCCTGCTCGTCGCCGTCGGCCGTGGCCCGTCGACCGCCGGACTCGGTTTCGAGGAGGTCGGTGTCACCATCGACCGCGGCTTCGTCATCACCAACGACCGCCTCGAGACGAACATCCCCGGCCTCTACGCCGTCGGCGACATCGTGCCCGGCCTCCAGCTCGCGCACCGCGGCTTCCAGCAGGGCATCTTCGTCGCCGAGGAGATCGCCGGTCTCAAGCCGGTCGTCATCGAGGACATCAACATCCCGAAGGTCACCTACAGCGACCCCGAGATCGCGTCGGTCGGTCTGAGCGAGGCGAAGGCGGCTGAGCAGTACGGCGCCGACAACATCACGAGCTACGACTTCAACCTCGCCGGCAACGGTAAGAGTGAGATCATCGGCACGAGCGGCAACGTCAAGGTCATCCGCGTGAACGACGGCCCGGTGATCGGCGTCCACATGATCGGTGCCCGGGTAGGCGAGCTCATCGCCGAAGGCCAGCTCGCCGTCAACTGGGAGGCATACCCGGAGGACATCGCGCCGCTCATCCACGCACACCCCACGCAGAACGAGGCGCTCGGCGAAGCATTCCTCGCGCTCGCAGGCAAGCCCCTGCACGCGCTGTGACGCGGCCCGAACACCCCAATAAGCTAAAGCACACACAACAGGTTTCAAAGGAGACAAGGTCATGAGCGAATCCGTCAGCCTCCCGGCACTCGGCGAGAGTGTCACCGAGGGTACGGTCACCCGCTGGCTGAAGAATGTCGGCGACACCGTGGAGGTCGACGAGCCGTTGCTCGAAGTTTCGACCGACAAGGTCGACACCGAGATCCCTTCGCCCGTCGCAGGTGTCATCGAAGCGATCCTCGTCCAGGAAGACGAGACCGTCGAGGTCGGTACCGCCCTCGTGACCATCGGTGATGGTTCGGGCGCTGCCGCGGCTGAAGAGCCCGCTCCGGCGGCGGAGCCGGCAGCTGAAGCACCTGCCCCTGCCGCCGAGCCCGAGCCGGCCCCGGCAGCCGAGCCTGCTCCGGCTCCGGCTGCTGCTCCGGCTCCGGCTGCTGCTCCGGCACCGGCTGCTGCTCCGGCACCGGCTGCTGCTCCGGCCCCCGCCGCTGCTCCGGCTCCCGCGCCTGCTGCTCCGGCTCCGGCCGCTGCTCCGGCACCTGCTGCTTCCGAGCAGCCTTCCGGTGTCGTCAACTCCGGCTATGTCACGCCGCTCGTCCGCCGCCTGGCGAACCAGCACGGGGTCGACCTCAACACCGTCACCGGCACCGGTGTCGGTGGACGCATCCGCAAGGAGGACGTCCTCCAGGCACAGCGTGCCGGCAGCACGACCGACACCGAGACCGCAGCGGCACCCGCCGTCCAGGTCTCGGAACTCCGCGGCACGAGCAAGGCCATGTCGCGTCTCCGCAAGGTCGTCGCCGAGCGCGCCGTCGCTTCGATGCAGGGCACCGCCCAGCTCACGAGCGTGGTCGAGGTCGACGTCACGAAGGTCGCCGCACTGCGCACGGCCGTCAAGGACGAGTTCCTGGCCAAGACCGGCAACAAGCTCTCCTTCCTGCCGTTCTTCGCCCTCGCAGCCAGCGAGGCGCTCCAGACGTACCCGATCATCAACGCCACGGTCGATGGCGATCAGATCGTCTACCCGGAGACCGAGAACCTCGCGATCGCGGTCGACACCGAGCGTGGTCTCCTCACCCCGGTCATCCGTGACTCCGGCTCCAAGTCGATCGCGGAGCTCGGCGCGGAGATCGCCGACCTCGCTCAGCGGACGCGCGACAACAAGCTGCAGCCCGACGAGCTCTCCGGCGGGACGTTCACGCTGACCAACACCGGCTCGCGGGGTGCGCTGTTCGACACCCCGATCGTGTTCCTGCCGCAGTCGGCGATCCTCGGAACCGGCATCGTGACCAAGAAGCCGGTCGTCGTGACGGTCGACGGGGCCGACGCCATCGCCATCCGCTCGACGGTCTACCTCGCCCTGAGCTACGACCACCGGATCATCGACGGCGCGGACGCTGCACGTTTCCTCGTCCAGGTGAAGAACCGCCTCGAAGCAGGCGACTTCCGCGGCTCGCTCGGGATCTGATCGCAGCACGACCACCCGGGGATCTCCGCCTCATCCGGCGGTGAAGACCTCCCGCAGACGCCAGCCCGTCTCGCCCCTCACCACGAGGAGCGTGACGGGCTGGCGTCGTTTCGTCGCACCGTCGTCCGTGGCCACTCCTTCGCCGGTGCCACGGAGGACCGCCGCGTCGCCCTGGCGGTCGACGAGCTCCAGCGTCGCCGCCTCGATCGATCCGATCCCGTCGCCCACCTGCTCCTCGTCGCCGAACGGCGATCCCGGTTCGACAGCCTCCCAGAGGCACGTTGCATCCGAACTCGAACGACACTGGTCGCGTCTGAGTACGAGTGCGCGGGCGGCTGCGAGCGGATCATCGCCCTCGACGGCCTCATCGCCCTCGGCGCCCTCGCCGGCCTCGGCGCCCTCGCCGGCCTCGCCGGCCTCGCCGGCATCGGCCTGCACGGAGGGGACGGGCGCAGGAGCGGAGGACGGCGCCTGCACCGTCGAGGGCTGCTGCTCGCTCGAACCAGCGTCGGCGGTGCTCGGCACCTCCGGTGGCAGGAGCACCATCGCGGTCGACGCCAGTACCACCGCCATGCCCGCTCCCCCGAGGATCAGGCGCCGGCGCGGTGGGCCGCTCCGCCGCACCGCAGGGCGGTCGGCGCTCGCCTCACGGGAGCGGTGACCCCCACGAACGTCGATGCGCTGACGCAGCCTCGTGGTCAGGGGCGTGCGGCGCCTCGCCTCGGCAACAGCACGTCTCGTCGGCGGCGCGGTCGACCGCATCACCCGGTCGTGTTCGACGGCAGCGCGGATCTCGTCGGCTGCGGTACCCGCCGGAGGATCGATGCGGTCCAGGAGGACAGGCAGGGGTCGTGCGAGGGCATGGATCCGCTGCTGCAGGCGGTTGGCGATCTCATGGTCGGCGAGTCCGGGCGCGACTTCCGCGACCCACGACTCAGTCTCGGGCTGATCGGCGGACGGCGTCGATCGCAGCACGCCGTCCATGAGTCTCGAGAACGCCGACCAATCCTCGACGAACGCCGGGTCGGGTTGGCCGGTGCCGCCGCTGAGACCGGGACGGTCGACGGCGACGGCCTGGGACCAACCGGCGAGGACCGGTCGACCGTCGGCGGCGAACGACACCGCCGTGGCCGCGATGCCACCGTGACTGATGCCCGCGAGATGCGCCGCTCGGACGGCGTCGACGAGCGGCGCCAGGATGGTGACGGCTTCGCCAGGAGCGATCGACTCGCGGCGTCGTAACAACTCCCCCAGCGTGCCACCGGCGAGCCGCTCGACCAGCAGGCACGGAAGGCCACCTGGGTCCTCTGCGACATCGATGAGTCTCACGATGTGCGGATGATCGAGACGCGACAGGATGGCCGCCCGCCGCCAGAGGCTCCGTTCAGCGGCGTCCGCCCTGGCGCGGAGCAGGACGGCGTCGGCGACGGTCGGCGCAAGGACTCCTCCGCCGCGTCCGCCGGGCTGGACCTCGACCGGGACCGTCGAGTAGGCCGTCCACTCCTGGCCGGTACCCAGGCGCCTGACGAGGCGACGGCCTGCCACGGTGACTGCTGCATCGGACGGATCGATCGTCGTTTCCATATCCCGATCCTGTGACGTCGAGGGTCCGGTGCGTCCTTCCGCTCACATCGTTGTGGACAAGGAACCGGCGGGGCGCTCCTGTGGAGCACATCGCAGCATCACGACCCTCCGGCACCGGCTATCCTGGGAGCATGGCTCAGAAGGACGCGCCCCCGGCGGCGCAGAAGGAACCAGGGCGGATCAAGCAGCTCTGGCAGGTGTTCCAGCTCACCCGTCGCCACGACAAGGCGGCGCAGTGGTTGATGCTCGGTGGGTTCATCCTGCCGGTGCTCATCGGCATCGCCGTGGCGCTGCTGTTCTCCGCCGGGAACATCTTCGCGCTCGTCATGTGGATCATCGCGGGCGTGCTCGCGGGCATCCTGGTTGCGCTGTTCATCCTCACGCGTCGCGCGGACAAGGTCGTCTACACGCAGATCGAGGGTCGGCCCGGCGCTGTCGGACAGGTCCTCCGTGCGGCTCCGCGCTCGTGGCAGACCAGCGAGATGCCCGTCGCCGTGAACCCCAAGACCCAGGACGCGATCTACCGCGCCGTCGGTCGCGGGGGCGTCGCCCTCATCGCCGAGGGACCACGTTCGCGCACCTCACGCCTGCTCGAGGACGAGAAGCGCAAGGTCACCCGTATCCTCCCGAACGTGCCCATCACGGTCTTCCACGTCGGCCCCGACGCCGACTCCGTGCAGCTCCGTCAGCTCTCCGGTGCCCTCCGGAAGGTCAAGAAGTCCTTGACCAACCCCGAGGTGCTCGCCGTGAGCAACCGTCTGTCGTCGTTCGGCACCCAGCTCCCGATCCCGAAGGGCGTCGACCCGATGCGGGTCCGCCCGCAGCGCGCACGCTGATCACCTGACGTCGCGCAACGTCTCCCGCGCAACCGCAACGGCCGCCCTCTCCGGAGGGCGGCCGTTGTCGTGTTCCGATCGTCGGCGCGGATTCAGCGCACGCGGAGGAGCACCGTGCCGGCGACCTTGTCGTGGAAGCCGCGCTGGTCCGAGTCCCAGACGAGCGCCGGCACGACGACGCACAGGAGCACCGTCCGGACCACCGGACGCCACAGCCCGACCCAACCGCCGGTCAACGGCATCAACCGCATGCCGCACAGGCGGTGACCGATGCTGCCACCGATCGTCGGGATGAATACGAGCTGCATGATCGCGAAGATGACGAGCGTCGCCGTGGCGTCGTAGGCGAAGAAGGCGACGGAGAGCACGACGGCGAGAGCCCAGTCGATCACGAGGGCGGTGATACGCCGACCGACCCGCGCGACCGAACGGACGCCGCTCTCGGGAAGTCCGAGCCGTTCGCCAGGGAAGGCACTGGGAGGAAGCTCACCGAAGGTCCGTGGATTCTGCGGGGTCTGGGGCACTGTGCCATTCTATTCGGGCGGGGATTCTCGTAACATCCACGAAACATGGGTGTCATGGCGGGGTAACCCCCTCCCCGTAGTCTCACAGGTGGCTGCGCTGTGCAGCCTCCCTGTACCAACCCCATTTGGAGCCATTCACATGTTCAGTGATTCTTCCGAAGTGCTCAAGTTCATCAAGGACACCGATGTCAAGTTCCTCGACATCCGCTTCACGGACCTTCCCGGCGTGCAGCAGCACTTCAACATCCCGGCCAGCACCGTCGACGAGGAGTTCTTCACCGTCGGCCAGCTCTTCGATGGCTCGTCCATCCGTGGCTTCGCCAACATCCACGAGTCCGACATGCAGCTGATCCCGGATGTCTCCACCGCCTACATCGACGCCTTCCGTGCCGAGCGCACGCTCATCATGGTGTTCGACATCTACAACCCCCGCAACGGCGAGATCTACTCGAAGGACCCGCGTCAGGTCGCCAAGAAGGCTGAGAAGTACCTCGCCTCGACCGGCATCGCGGACACCGCGTTCTTCGCCCCCGAAGCAGAGTTCTACATCTTCGACGACGTCCGCTACGAGGTGAACCAGCACTCGAGCTTCTACTCGGTGGACTCCGAAGAGGGAGCCTGGAACACCGGTCGCGCCGAAGAGGGCGGCAACCTCGGTAACAAGACGCCGTACAAGGGTGGCTACTTCCCCGTCAGCCCCGTCGACAAGCAGGCCGACCTCCGCGACGACATCAGCCTCAAGCTGATCGACGCCGGCCTCATCCTCGAGCGCGCTCACCACGAAGTGGGCACCGGCGGCCAGGCTGAGATCAACTACCGCTTCGACACCATGGTCGCCGCGGCGGACGACATCCTGAAGTTCAAGTACATCGTCAAGAACACGGCTGAGCTGTGGGGCAAGACCGCGACCTTCATGCCGAAGCCGCTCTTCGGCGACAACGGTTCGGGCATGCACACGCACCAGTCGCTCTGGAGCGACGGCAAGCCGCTCTTCTACGACGAGAACGGCTACGGCGGTCTCTCCGACCTCGCCCGCTGGTACATCGGTGGTCTGCTGAAGCACGCCCCCGCGGTCCTCGCCTTCACGAACCCGACGGTGAACTCCTACCACCGCCTCGTCCCCGGCTTCGAAGCTCCGGTCAACCTGGTCTACTCGGCCGGCAACCGCTCAGCGTCGATCCGTATCCCGATCACGGGCACGAACCCGAAGGCCAAGCGCATCGAGTTCCGCGCGCCCGACGCCTCCGGCAACCCGTACCTGGCGTTCGCCGCGCAGCTGATGGCGGGCCTCGACGGCATCAAGAACCGCATCGAGCCGCACGAGCCCGTCGACAAGGACCTCTACGAGCTTCCCCCCGAGGAGGCCAAGAACATCCCGCAGGTGCCCGCATCGCTCGGTGCCGCACTCGAGGCACTCGAGGCGGACCACGAGTTCCTCCTCGCCGGCAACGTCTTCACGCCGGAGCTCATCGAGACCTGGATCCAGTACAAGCGCGAGAACGAGATCAAGCCGCTGGCCCAGCGCCCGCACCCGTTCGAGTTCGAGCTGTACTACGGCGTCTGAGTCCCTTCAGCACCACGAACCGCCCCGTCATCCCTCCGGATGGCGGGGCGGTTCCGCGTGATCGGTGAGCCGGGCTCAGAGCCCGTAGAACCCGTGCTCGAAGACGGTGCGGGCCCGACGGGTGGCGGCGAGGTAGTCCTGTTCCAGGAGGCTCGCCGATCCGGTCGGGTACTCCAACAACCGTGCGACGCCCTCGAGCTGCAGTCGGTCGCTGGGCAGCACGTCCTGGGTTTTGTTCAACCACAGGGTCATGGCCGAGCGGATCCGCGACGCCAGGATCCACGCGTCGCGCAGACGGTCGGCGGACTCCCGATCGACGAAGCCCGCCTCCACCGCCGCGTCGAGCGCGCGCAGCGTCGACGTCGTCCGGAGCGCAGGCACATCCGCGCCGTGCTCGAGCTGCAGCAGCTGCACGAACCACTCGACGTCGCTCAGTGATCCGCGTCCGAGTT
The DNA here is from genome assembly GCF_030209365.1 of Plantibacter sp. ME-Dv--P-095. NCBI lineage: Bacteria > Bacillati > Actinomycetota > Actinomycetes > Micrococcales > Microbacteriaceae > Plantibacter > Plantibacter sp. ME-Dv--P-095. The sequence goes on along the minus strand of NZ_JARVSB010000001.1, from coordinate 177,293 downwards.
TGAGGTGTCTGGTCGGATCGGCGCCCTGCGGCAGTCGTTCGTTCTCGACCCGCGCCTTGATCCGCTTCACCTCACGGACGGACTGCTCACTGATCTCCGCCGGGTAGCGGACGGTGTCCGCCACCTCGGTGAAGGCGGCGATCAGGTCGACGTCGCCGACGACGCCGGCAGCCCGCAGGAGCGCCTGCGCCTCCCAGGTGAGCGACCAGCGCGCGTAGTAGTTCCGGTAGGAGTCGAGGGACCGCACGAGGGGCCCGTTCTTGCCCTCCGGACGCAGGTCGAGGTCGAGGTCGAGCGGGAGCCGTGCGTCCTCGCTCAGCCGGTTGAGCTCGGCGGCGATCGCAGCCGCCTGCCGTTGCGCGAGCTGCGGCTCGACGTCCGGAAGCGCCCGGAAGACGTAGAGGACGTCCAGGTCCGACCCGAGGCCCAGCTCGGCTCCGCCGTACCGACCCATGGCGATGATGGCGAACTCGATGTCGGCTCCGAGCCCGCCGATGCGGCGGACGGCACCGAGGAGTCCGGCGAGCGTGGCCGTCGAGACGTCGGTGAGACCTGCGGCCAGCCCCTGGACGTCGAGCATGCCGACCGTGGAGGACATCGCGAGGCGCAGGACCTCGCGGCGCCGTACCGCCCGAATGGCCGCGGCCGCGGAGTCGGGAGAGTCGTGTCGTCGGAGGATCGCCGCGATCTCCTCGCCGAGCGCTGCCGACGACCGAGGGCGGAGGTCCTCATCGCCGGCGAGCCAGGCAGCGGACTCCGGGATCCGGTCCATGAGCTCGCCGATGAACCGCGAGCCGGACAGGACGCGGGTGAGGCGCTCGGCCGCACCCGAGGAGTCGCGCAGCATCCGGAGGAACCAGTGCGACTCGCCGAGCGCTTCGCTGAGTCGTCGGAACGCGAGCAGGCCGTAGTCGGGGTCGGCGCCGTCCGCGAACCACCCCAGCATGACGGGGAGGAGGTGCCGTTGGATGTTCGCGCGACGGGACACCCCGGCGGTGAGCGCTCCGATGTGGGCCAGCGCACCGCGGGGGTCGACGAAGCCGATCGCCGCGAGTCGGGCCTCAGCCTGCCCGCTGGTCAGACTCAGTCCGCTCTCGGGCAGGGCGGCGACCGCCGAGAGCAACGGACGGTAGAACAGCCGCTCGTGCAGTTGCCGGACGCCGTGCTTCGTCGTCTCCCACCGGGAGACGAGCGCCTGGGCGGTCGTCGCGAGCGTGCTCGAGCGGGCCAGCGACCGCAGCGACGGCTCGTCGCGCGGCATCATGTGGGTGCGTTGCAGTCGCGTCAGCTGGAGACGGTGTTCGAGGACGCGGAGCAGGCGGTAGTCGTGCGCGAACTCCTGCGCCTCGGCGCGACCGATGTATCCGGCCGTGGCGAGGCCGTCGAGCGCCGCGAGCGTGCCGCGCTGGTGGACGGAGTCGTCGAGCTGGCCGTGCACCAGCTGGAGGAGCTGGACGGTGAACTCGATGTCGCGGAGGCCGCCCGGGCCGAGCTTCAACTGATAGTGGACGTCCTCCGCGGGGATGTTCTCGGTGACGCGCTCGCGCATGCGCTGCACGGACTCGACGAAGCCCTCACGTGACGCACTCCCCCACACCTTCGGCTGCACCGCCTCGATGTAGCGCGCCCCGAGCTCCTGATCGCCGGCGAGAGCCCTGGCCTTGAGGAGGGCCTGGAACTCCCAGCTCTTCGCCCACCGGTCGTAGTAGACCAGGTGTGACTCGAGGGTGCGCACCAGGGCGCCCGCCTTTCCCTCCGGGCGCAGGTTCGGGTCGACCTCCCAGAGGCTCGGCTCGAGACCGGCCTGGCCGAGGCCCCGCATGGTGAGGACGGCGAGTCGGGTGGCGATCTCGACGGCGCGACCGTTGTCGAGGCCGCCCTCGTCATCCCCCGAGCCCTCGCCGACGAAGATGACGTCCACGTCCGAGACGTAGTTCAGTTCTCGCGCGCCGGCCTTGCCCATACCGATGATGGCGAACCGTGTCGCCGCGACCTCCTCGCGCGGATAGACGCCGGGACCGCGTGAGCCGCTCGTCTGCGTCCTGGCGACCGCGATCGACGCCTCCAAGGCGCCTGCAGCGAGATCGGAGAGGGCGCTCGCGACGCGGTCGAGGACGACGATGGGATCGGGTGCGCAGAGGTCGAAGAGCGCGACCTCCGCGAGCAGACGCCGGTAGACGACGCGGATCGCGTCCCAGGCCGGTTCCTCGACGACCTCGGCGAAGCCGTCCACGGCACCGACGCTCGCGAGCAGCTCGTCGCGGGCTTCGTCGAGGGTGGGGACCCTCGTGACCGGCAACTCGAAGACAGACAATTGGTCGGGGTGCCGCAGGAAGAAGTCGATGAAGCCCTGCGATGCACCCAACAGCCGGAACAAGCGTTCGGTCGACGCCTGGTCGGCGAGGAGTGCGGCGAGCTCGTCGGGCGACTTCCGGCCGATCATGAGCACACCGACGAGCGCTGCGTCCGGATCCGCCGCGACGGCGAACGACGGCGTGATGACCGCCGGGTCGACCGGGACGAGCGCCGCGAGTTCCTGCAACCGATCCCGGGCCTCACCGAGACCGGTGAAGCCGAGCCTCGCGAGGGTGCTGAGTGAGATGTTCTCCCGGACCATACGAGCCACCGGCCCCCTCGGTTAGAGCATCTCCAGGTTGCTGGCCAATTCGAACGGGGTCACCTGGGCGCGGTACTCCTGCCACTCCTGGCGCTTGTTCAGCAGGACGTAGTTGAAGACCTGCTCACCGAGCGTCTCCGCGACGAGTTCTGATCCCTCCATGAGGCTCACGGCACGATCGAGGCTGGCGGGCAGGGCGTTGTACCCGAGGGCACGACGCTCCGTGTCGGAGAGGGTCCAGACGTTGTCCTCGGCCTCGGGTGGGAGTTCGTAGCCCTCCTCGATGCCCTTGAGGCCGGCCGCGAGCATGAGCGAGAACGCGAGGTACGGGTTGGCCGCCGAATCGATGGCACGGTACTCGACCCGGGCGCTCTGGCCCTTGTTGGGCTTGTAGAGCGGGACCCGGACGAGCGCCGAACGGTTGTTGTGACCCCAGCAGACGAAGCTCGGCGCCTCGGAGAGCTTGTTCGGCCCGACTCCACCCCACAGTCGCTTGTAGGAGTTCACGAACTGGTTGGTGACCGCGGTGATCTCCGGAGCGTGCGTGAGGAGCCCGGCGATGAACTGCCGGCCCGTCTTCGAGAGCTGGTACTGCGCACCGGCCTCGTAGAACGCGTTGGAATCGCCTTCGAACAGCGACATGTGCGTGTGCATGCCGCTCCCCGGCTGGTGGACGAGGGGCTTCGGCATGAAGGTCGCGTAGACGCCCTGCTCGATCGCCACCTCCTTCACGACGGTGCGGAAGGTCATGATGTTGTCCGCCGTGGTGAGGGCGTCCGCGTACCGGAGGTCGATCTCGTTCTGACCCGGCCCGGCCTCATGGTGGCTGAACTCGACGGAGATGCCCAGGTCTTCCAGCATCCGGACGGAGCGACGACGGAAGTCGTGCGCGGTCCCGCCGGGGACGTTGTCGAAGTAGCCGGCGGAGTCCACGGGCTCCGGGCCGTCGACGCCGTACTGCGAGGACTTCAGGAGGTAGAACTCGATCTCGGGGTGCGTGTAGAAGGTGAACCCCATGTCGGCCGCCTTGGCCAGGGTGCGCTTCAGGACGTTCCGCGGATCGGCCACGGCCGGCTGGCCGTCGGGCGTCGTGATGTCGCAGAACATGCGCGCGGTCGGGTCGATCTCGCCGCGCCACGGGAGGATCTGGAACGTCGTCGGGTCCGGGTGCGCCAGCAGATCCGACTCGTAGGACCGGCTGAGCCCCTCGATCGCGGAGCCGTCGAAACCGAGGCCCTCGGAGAAGGCGCCTTCGACCTCGGCCGGCGCGATCGCGACGGACTTGAGGGTGCCGACGACGTCGGTGAACCACAGCCGGACGAACTTGACGCCCCGCTCCTCGATCGTGCGGAGAACGAAGTCGCGCTGCTTATCCATCTGCCCCTCTTCCTTCGGCCGGCGGCCCGTGTCTAGGCTACTGGCTCCGTCCGTCTTCGTGCTCATCAGCACGCCAGGCGGAGGCGTTCGACAGGTCCGTCACCACCAGGCGAGCACGTAGACCGCCGTCCACAGCGCAGTCGCCGCCCAGAGCGCGGAGATCGCCGCGATCCGGACTCGTGAACCGCGGTGCGCCCCCTCCCAGACCGGTACGAGGCCGAGGCAACTGACGAGGAGCGCGATCGACAGCCATGGCAGGGCCGCGGGGACGCCGATCAGGCCGACCGCCGGGTTCGTCAGGCCGTCCCGCAGGAGCAGAGCCGCCGCGCCCACGGCCCAACTCGCGCCGAACACCGGCGCGATCCCCAGGCGGAGACCGTCCTGCACCGGTTCGCGCCGGAGTGCCTGGGCGATCAGTCGGTAGGCCCAGGCGATGGACCATCCGATCGCGACCAGGGCGAACAGCATCGGGAGCGCCAGGACGAGCCACGGTCCGCCGCCACCGGTCGTGTCCGTCACCCACCTGGCGCTCGGGGACACGGCTGCTGCGTCGATGACGGGGATCGCGGCGTCGTCACCGGCACACAGTGCCGCTCGGTAGCTCGACGGTTCACTCAGCCAGGAGCGGACCGCAACCGACGCACAGGAGCTGTCCGCCGTGGGGATCGCGCCGGAGCCGGGGAAGACCGCGGCGATGGCGGAGGCCGACCAGGTGCTCGGCGGGGACGCCCAGGCGGCGTCCTGTTCGGGCGCACTGACGACGAGGAGCGGGCGGTCGAGCGGTGATGGCGCGGGGCTCGTCGCCACGCCGAACGTGGTGCAGGCCGCCGCGGCGACGTCCTCGAGGAGGGTCGTCGTCGGGGTCCCGGGATCGGTCCGTTCGGCAGCTCCAGGCCAGGCGGCCGTCGAGCACCCGAGCACGCGCCCGAGCACGCCGCCCTGCGAGAGGTCGTCGACCGCCGCCGCGGCCAGCGGGTCGAGCGCGGCACGGTGCCCGTCCGCGACGGTCTCCAGCAGCACGGGAAGCGCCGCCTGGGTCGTCGGGTCGGACAGGGCGTGCGAGACGAGCGTTAGCAGTGCGTCGCCACCGATCGTCGTCGGCCGAGCACCGGTCGTGCGGTGCGGGCTGGCGGTGAGCGCCTCGCTCGCCGCCGTCAGCCGCGCAGCCGACCAGGAGGTGTCGAGGATCGGCGCCGAGGCGGTCGCCGGTGCCGCATCGCTCGTCTCGGTCTCGTCGGGGCTCGACGGAGTCGGTGCGCGATCGTCGCCCCGCGCGCGGATCACGGAGAGCGCCGCTTCGAGCCCTCCGGAGGACACGATCCCCGGTGCGCCCAGATCGGGTCCGTCGAGGACGACCCCCTCGACACCCTCCGGGTCGACCCCCGCCGCGGTGAGCGCGACACCGGCCGAGGAGCCGACCGCCAGCACCGTCCAGCGGGCATAGCCGAGTTCCTGCCGGAGGTCCCGCAGGTCCGCAGCCGCAGCCTGCACCCCGAAGTCGCCCGCCGAGAAGCCGTCCTCCTGCCAGCCCTCCGCGCAGCTCGTGAAGGCGGCTGCGACGGCGGTGACCCGTTCCTCGCGGCTCCCCTCGGTACCGAGCGCCGACCGGAACGCCTCGGCCGCCGGATCGCATGCCAGCGTCGGGGCCGCATCCGCTCCGCCCCGCCGTTCGACGAGGACCACGTCTCGGTCGGCCGCCAGTCCACGCTCGACCGTCAGCGCGGCGACGTCGAGTTCGGAGAGCGGCGTGTCTCCGGCGAGGTAGACGAGGGGCACCCGGCCGGTGTCGAGGGTGGCGGGTACCAGCACGTACGGGAGCATCGCCTGGGCCGAATCGGGCACCTCACGCGAGATCGGGACGCTCAGCTCACCGCAGCGGGAACCGCCCGGCACCTCGACCACGCACTCGGCTGCGCGGACCTCGGCGCGAGCCGTCGGCACGGCGACCGCAGGGATGGCCGGCAGCAGGACGACGACGGCTGCCACGAGGACTGCGGCCACCTTCCAGGGCACACCACGTGGCGTCCGCGGACGGTCGATCCTGTGCATGTTCCCCCCGCTCGAGCTTCATCGCTCGGCCCATCCTGGCGGAACACACCGCAGCTCCGGAAGAGGGAAGACCCGCACGCAGCTCGCGATGCGAGCCGGGGGCTCAGTCGTCGGCGGCTTCCTCGGCGTCCCACTTCGCGCTGTTCGCGCGCAGACGCTCGAGTGCGTGCGAGGCCTCCGCGGCCGTCTCGAAGGGGCCGACGCGGTCGACGACGCTCGACTCGAATCCGAACTCGACCTGACCGGTCTTCGTGTTGTACCAGTACTGCTCGGACGGTTCTTTGGCCACGGCGCTGCTCCCCTGCTCGGTTAGGCTCGATCCTATGCCTTTCGACTCCGCAGGTCACCTGATCCCCGGCCTCGTCGGCCGTCCGCGAACGGTGCCGGCGGTGATCGCCAGACCGGAGTACGTCGGTCGCGCGGCTCCGGCCCCTGACGACCGCGGCGACCTCTACACGCCCGAGGAGATCGAGCGGATCCGCGTCGCCGGGACCATCGCAGCCGACGCGATCCAGGCGGTCGGAGCGGCGGTCCGCCCCGGGGTCACGACCGACGAACTGGACGCCATCGGACACGCCTTCGTCGTCGGCGCGGGCGCGTACCCGTCGACGCTCGGCTACCGCGGGTACCCGAAGTCCATCTGCAGCTCCGTGAACGAGGTGATCTGCCACGGCATCCCGGACGACACCGCGCTGCGTGACGGCGACCTGATCAACATCGACATCACGGCCTACCTCGACGGCGCCCACGGTGACAGCAACGTCACCTTCCTCGTCGGCGACGCCGCCGAGGAGACGCGCCTCCTCGTGGAGCGCACGAGGGAGGCGCTCAACCGCGGGATCAAAGCGGTCGCACCCGGTCGCCAGATCAACGTGATCGGACGGGCGATCGAGTCCTACGCCAAGCGGTTCGGCTACGGCGTCGTGCGCGACTTCACCGGCCACGGGGTCGGCAGGTCGTTCCACTCGGGGCTCATCGTGCCCCACTACGACGCGGCGCCGCAGTACGACACCGTCATGGAGGTCGGCATGGTCTTCACGATCGAACCGATGCTCACCATCGGCGCGCAGGAGTGGGAGCAGTGGGACGACGATTGGACGGTCACGACGCGCGACCGGTCCCTCACGGCCCAGTTCGAACACACCCTCGTCGTGACCGAACGTGGTGCCGAGGTCCTCACGCTCCCGAGTGGGATCGACACCACTCCAGCGCCCCGAGCGCTCTAGGCTGGACGACATGACGAATGCAGCTCCCCGGTCCGCCGTCGGCATCGATATCGGAGGGACCGGCATCAAGGGCGCGGTCGTCGATCTCACGACGGGTGCGCTCCTCACCGATCGGGTGAAGATCCCGACCCCGAAGGGCGGGGAGCCGAAGGACATCGTCGTGACCGTCCGCGAGGTGCTCGAGCAGCTCTCACCCGCCTCCGACGGGCTGCCGCTCGGCGTGTGCTTCCCGGCGATCGTGCGCAACGGCCGGACGATGTCCGCCGCGAACGTCTCCGACGCCTGGATCGGTCTCGAGGCGGAGCAGCTGTTCGAGCAGGGGCTCGGCCGGGAGATCACTTTCGTGAACGACGCGGACGCGGCCGGATACGCGGAGACCGAGTTCGGAGCGGCGAAAGGCGCGTCCGGGCTCACGATCCTGACCACCCTCGGCACCGGTATCGGCACGGCGCTCATCTACAACCGCACGCTGATCCCCAACGCGGAACTCGGGCACCTGGAGATCGACGGCAAGGATGCGGAGACCCGTGCCTCCTACGCCGTCAAGGAGCGCGAGGACCTCAGCTGGGAGAAGTGGGCCAAGCGCCTGCAGAAGTACTACGAGCGCCTCGAGTTCTACTTCTCGCCCGACCAGTTCGTCGTCGGTGGCGGGGTGTCCAAGCACGCCGACCACTTCCTGCCGCTGCTCAAGCTCGACACCCCCATCATCCCGGCCGTGCACCGCAACAACGCGGGCATCCTCGGCGCGGCCTCACTCGCCGCCGGCCCCGCGGAACGCATCGCCTGAGCACGGCGGTCGCGCTGTGGCGGTGTCGTCGCAGCGTGGCTGTGCTGTGGTGTGAACGGGTCGACCGGTACGCCGGGTTCTGTCCCACGCTCTCGCGGATTTCACCGCACGGCTCGACGGAGTCGTGGCCGTGCTGGGGTGTGAACGGGTCGACCGGTACGCCGGGTTCTGTCCCACGCTCTCGCGTTTGGACGGCCATCTCTCTCGGGACGACGTTGCCGCCGCCCTCTAGCGGTCTACCCGGGAACTTGGCGAGCAGCCTCAGCGTTCCCTGTTGACCTTGCTCCGGACGAGGTTTACCGAGCCGACCGGGTCACCCCGGTCGCTGGTGGGCTCTTACCCCACCGTTTCACCCTGACCGTGGTCGCCCACGGCGGTCTGTTCTCTGTGGCACTGTCTCGCGGGTCACCCCGGGTGGGTGTTACCCACCGCCCTGCTCTGTGGAGCCCGGACGTTCCTCGGCACCGTGACCCGGAGGCCGCGGTGACGCGACCGTCTAGCCGGCCCGTTCACGGAGACGAGTCTACCGGCCCACGGCCGGCACGATGGACCGGCGTGCTGCTCGGCCGGACCCGACTGGTCAGATGAGGCCGGACTCGTCGGTCCGTACGACGATCGCGGCGCACTCCGGGCACTGCACGACGTCCTCGGACGGCGCGGCGCGGACGGCCTGCAGGTCGTTCCCGGTGAGGGACATCTTGCAGGCGCCGCAGGTGCCTGCGCGGAAGAGGGCCGCGCCGATGCCGCCGCGGGCACGACGCTGGTCGTAGAGCGCGAGGAGATCGGCGGGGATGCCGGGGGCGAGCGACTCGCGGTCGGCGGTGAGGCGCGCCCGTTCCGCTTCGAGTTCGACGAGCTGCGCGTCGCGCTTGGCGACGACCTCGTCGAGGAGCTCCTGGAGTCCGGCGCGCTCGGCGTCGACCTGGGCGACGGCTTCATCGGCCGTCTCGACCCGTTCCATGACGTTCAGCTGGATCTCTTCGAGGTTGTTCTGGCGGTTCTGCAAGGAGGCGATCTCGCTCTGCAGGGCCTCGACGTCCTTGACGGAGGTCGACGACTGGAGGCGGTCGGCGTCGCGCTTCAGGCGGGCCGCGACGACGGCGACGTCGGACTCGATGCGTCCGAGCTCGGTCTGCGCGTCGTCGCGCACCCCGACACGCTCCAGCCGACGGAGCCGAACGGTCTCGATCTCGGCCTGCAGCTGGGCGATCCGGGCGACCTCGGGGAGGTTCGACGCACGGTGGGCGGTGCGCTGCACGCCGGTGTCGATGCTCTGCAGGGTGAGCAACGTCTTCTGGTCTGCTGGGCTGGCTTTCACGTCTGTTCCAAACTCTCGACTCATCACCCTACCGGCCGCGTCGCCTCCTGGGTGACGACGAAATCCCACGGGTCGGTGCGCTGTCCGCTGACCCGGATGTCGAGCTCCGGGAGCTCCCGGCGCAGCGCGACGGCCGCGACCTCCAGCCAGAGTGACTCGCTCGCCCAGTGCGAGACGTCGATGAGCGCGGGCCCGCCGGCGAGGATCGCCTGCTCCCGGGCCTCGGACGCCGGGTGGTGGCGCAGATCCGCGGTGACGTACAGGTCGGCTCCTCGGACGGTGTCGTGGGAGAGCAGCGAGTCGCCCGCTCCCCCGCAGACCGCGATCCGCCGGACCGGCTGGTCGACGTCGCCGGCCACGCGCACGCCGGTGGCCGTCGCAGGAAGCACCTCGGCGAGGCGCCGGGCGATCCGCCCGAGGGTGGTCGGTTCGGCCAGGTCGCCCACACGGCCGAGGCCGGTCACCCCGTCGGGCGCTGGGACGATCGGGACGGCGTCCAGCAGGCCGAGGCGGCGTGCGAGCACGTCGGAGGTACCGTCGACCACCACGTCCGCATTCGTGTGGGCGGCGATGAGGGCCGCATCACCGCGGATGAGCCGTGCGATGAGCGCGCCCTTGTAGCGGTCGCCCGCCACCGTCGTGACGCCACGCATGAGCAGCGGATGGTGCACGAGCAGGAGCCCGCCGGGCTCCTGGAGCAGCTCGTCGACCGTGGCACCCACGGCGTCGACCGCCAGCAGGACCCGCGCGACCGGCTGATCCGGGTCGCCGACCACGAGGCCGGGCGCATCCCAGTCCGACGCTCCGGACAGCGGCCACAGCCGCTCGACGACGGCATTGACCTCACGGAGTGTTCTCGTCACCCGGCAAGCCTACCGACGATGGACGATCAGCCGGTGGCGGGCACCGACGGTCAGTGCCGCACGATGAGCAGGACGGCGAGGGTCACCATCACCACGGCGATGGCGGCGTCGAGCACCCGCCAGGCGACCGGCTTCGCGAAGAGTCCCTTCAGGAGACGGGCGCCGAAGCCGAGGGCCGTGAACCACACCACGCTCCCCAGCGCGGCGCCGGCCGCGAACCACCACCGGCCCGGTTCGCCGTGCGTGTTCGCGATCGACCCGAGCAGGAGCGCCGTGTCGAGGTACACGTGGGGGTTGAGCCAGGTGAGGCCGACCACCGTGAGCACGGCCGCGCGGAGCGAGGTCTTCGTCCCCGGCCCGTCGGCCGTGAGACCACTCGGTGAGATGGCCCGGCGGGCGGCGAGCAGCCCGTACGCGACGAGGAAGGCGGCACCGGCCCAACGGAGGATGTCGAGGACGAGGGGGAAACGCTCGATCACGAACCCGATCCCGCTGACGCCGGCCACGATCAGGACCGCGTCCGACAGAGCGCAGACGAGGACCACCGGGAGGACGTGCTCGCGGCGGATGCCCTGACGGAGCACGAACGCGTTCTGCGCACCGATGGCGACGATCAGCGAGAGGCCCAGCCCGAAACCGGCGAGGATGTCCTGGATGGCGGAGGTCATGAGGCGACGGTAAGCCACCCAGGAACATGAGACCAGTTCATGTTTCTCATGGACCATGAGAAACTCTGATGATGGACCTCCAGTTCGATCAGCTCCGTGCCTTCCTCGCCGCCGTCGACCGAGGCTCGTTCGACGCGGCGGCCCGCGAGCTCTCGGTGACCCCGTCGGCCATCAGTCTGCGGATCAAGGCGCTCGAGCAGCACGTCGGCCGGGTCCTGCTCCTCCGGACGCGACCCATCACGACCACCGCATCCGGCGAGACCATCCTCCGCCTCGCGCGAGCGGTGCGACTCCTCGAGCGCGACGCCTCGAGGGAGCTGCACCCGGACGGTGCGTCCGGCGGCGCCGCTCCCTCAGCCATCCCGATCGTCGTCAACGCCGACTCGCTCGCCACCTGGCTCCTCCCGGTGCTGGCCGAGCTGGCCGCCACGGAACCGGTCGCCTTCGACCTCTCCCGCGAGGACCAGGACCACTCCACGGCCCTCCTGCGAGACGGGACCGCGATGGCGGCGGTCACCTCGAGTTCGGAAGCGGTCCAAGGCTGCACCGTCCAATCGCTCGGCCGGATGCGGTACCGACCCGTGGCGTCGCCGCACTTCGCAGCACGGTGGTTCGCCGACGGGGTGACGGCAGCCGCCCTGGCCGATGCTCCGGTGGTCGTGTTCGACCGGAAGGACGATCTCCAGGACGCCTATCTCCGTCGTCGCGGTGTCGACCCGGCCGGCCCGCCCCGACACCATGTCCCGGCGTCGGCGGACTTCGCGACCGCCGTCCTCCTCGGCCTCGGCTGGGGCATGCTCCCCGATGCGCAAGGGGCGGCACCGGCCGCGGCGGGCGACCTCGTGGCCCTCGACGACGACGGCGTGCTCGACGTGCCGCTGTACTGGCAGCAGTGGCGACTGGACTCGCCGCTCCTCCAGACCGTCGCGTCGGCGGTCATCGCCGGCGCTCGCGACGCACTCCTCTGAACGCCAGCCGAGAGCTCGCGAGCAAGGTGCACGAGCCGGGCGCGACGGTGCGAGGATGGAGCAATGGATATCGCGTACACAGCAGTTGCCCATGCCACCGGAGGCGGACGAGACGGACACGTCCGCAGTGAGGACGACCTCCTCGACTTCGACACCCGGCCCCCCAAGGAACTCGGTGGGAGTGGCGAGGGCACCAACCCCGAACAGCTCTTCGCCGCCGGCTACGCCGCGTGCTTCCTGAGTGCCCTGCACTCCGTCGCACGGAGCTCCAAGCTCGACACCACCGACGCGGCGGTCTCCGCCAGCGTGGGCATCGGATCGAACGGCGAGGGCGGATTCGGCCTCGCGGTCGAACTCGACGTCTACGTGCCCAACGTCTCCCACGACGAGGCACAGCAGTTGGCCGACCAGGCGCACCAGGTGTGCCCGTACTCGAACGCCACGCGCGGCAACATCGAGGTCACCGTCTCCATCGTCGACTGACGTCACACCGCCCACGCAAGCCCTGTCGATCGTCGTGCCCGCTGGCTAGGCTGGCGGGCACGACGATCGAGAGGAACACACCGTGTCGGATTTCGGAGCAGTCGAAGGCATTCGCGACGAGGGCGCGGCGGCGATGCTGCCGGGTCTCCCCGATGACGCGGTGGAGGACGAGCTCTTGGAAGACGAGGCACCGGAACCGACGGCTGCCGACGACAGCGCCACTGCGGACTGAATCGCCGTCTCCTCGCCGCTCCGGTGGAACACCCCGCCGTCGATCGTCAGCGCACCATGGCCGCGGCGATCACGCCGACGATACCGAGCTGCATGACGAGCACGAGGCCGATGGTGAGGAACAGGGTGCTCCAGAGCACGATGTTCCCGAGCAGCACGCCCACGAAGGCGGCGACGCGACCTCGAGGTCGGTCCACCGGACGCGCCACGGCCACCCGTTCGGCGCGGGCGATGCGCGGCGTGGACATCGTGAAGGTGATCGGGCTGGTGTCCAGGTGCGTGGTCATGGATCCAGTGTCCGTCGCGACCACCATGGTCGGCATCGGACGATGAGGCGATCATCGCGGCCGCGGAGTCATCCTCTGAGCTGACGCTCGTCCGCACCTGGGACCAGGCGCCCTCCCCCGGTCGGCGTGCCTGCGGGGACGCTCAGCTCAGGAGGCCGTCAAACGGATCCCCCACGACAGCGACCACTGCTCATCGGGTTCCAGCCACCGCAGACCGGTCCCGCTGTTCAAGGCGTCCGCCGGGGCCGTCATCGGCTCGATCGCGATCGCCTGTACGGGTCCCTCCGGCGTCGGGAAGTCGCTCGGGGTGTAGACCTGGACGAACCGGAAGTCGTCGTCCGCCCAGAGCTCGACACCATCGCCGTCCGGAGCGGTGAGCCGATGCCTGACGCCTCCGTCGATCGGGCGGACGTCGCCGAGCCCGACATCGATCGCGAGGTCGCCCACGCGGACGCCGGAGCGCAGATCGTGGTCCGTGCCGTCCACGGGGCGAGTGGCGACCGGGATGCGCCGCTCGTCGGTCTCGAACCAGGAGTCGGCGGCGATCGTGACGGTGAGATCCGCCGTCGAGACGCCCCCGAGCGCGAGATACGGGTGCGCGCCGACGGCGACCGGCGCCGGTCGCGTCGACCGGTTCACGATCGTGTGGGTGACCCGCAGGCCGTCGTCGACGAGGGCGTATGCCACCGAGGTGTCGAGGTGGAACGGATAGCCGTGCTGCGGGAACACCGAGGCCGTCAGCGTGACGCCGCCGTCCGTGCGTTCCCCCTCTCGATAGCCGGTGTTGCGGAGCAGACCGTGCGAGGCGTTCCCCGTGGCAGCCTCGGTGACGTCGAGCTGCTGCGGCTCACCGTCGAGCGTCCACCGCGCGTCCCGCACCCGGTTCGGCCAGGGCACGAGGATCAGGCCGCAGCCCTTCGGCGCGACGACGTCCTCACCGAAGGACTGGACGAGCGAGCGCCCGCCGACGGAGAGTTCACGCAATCCCGCGGCGAGCTCGGTGACGGTCGCCCGGACCTCCCCGTGCGGACCGAGGTGGCTGAGGCGGTACTGGATTCCGGAGACAGGCGACATGTCGTCAGCCTACGACGGCTGCCCTCCACGCGGCGTGGAACCCGCGCGCTGGGTCCACTGCTCGATCGCGGCGGCGATACGGAGGAGGCCGCGCTCGAGTTCCACGAACCCGGAGCTCAACGGGGCGAGTCCGATGCGGAGCCCGTCCGGGTGCCGGAAGTCGGGGATGACGCCCACCTCCCACAGCTCCGGCGTGATCTCACGGAACGACGGATGCCCGAGGGTCACATGCCCGCCGCGGCGCTCCGGCTCCCGTGGGGTCATCACCCGGACGCCGAAGGCTGCGAGGTGCTCGTCGACCCATGAGATGGCGAAGGCGGTGAGTGCGAGCGACTTCTCGCGGATCGCCGGGACACCCGCGGTCTCGATGAGCGAGAGGGCGTCCTCGAGGGGCAGCATTCCCACGATCGGCGGGGTGCCGCTGAGGAACCGGCGCATCCCCTCCGCCGGCCGGTACGTGTCGGCCATCGCGAACACGTCGGAGGCCCCCATCCAACCCTGGACGGGCTGCAGGAGCCGATCCTGATGCCGCCTCGCGACGTAGGCGTACGCCGGAGCGCCGGGACCGCCGCCGAGGTACTTGTAGGAGCATCCGACCGCGAGGTCGACCCCCCAGGCGTCCAGCTCGACCGGGACCGCGCCGGCGGAGTGGCAGAGGTCCCAGAGCACGAGGGCGCCGACATCGTGCGCGACGGCGGTCAATCCCGCGACGTCGAGGAGGGCTCCCGACCGGTAGTCGACCTGGCTCAACACCACGAGGGCCGTCCGTTCGTCGACGACCTCCCGCAGCTGGTCCACCGTGACGCCGTGGACCGGGTCGGCGTCGATCCACCGCACGCGGAGACCACGCTCGGCTGCGATCCCCTCGACCACGAAGCGATCCGTCGGGAAGTTCCCCACGTCGATGACGATGTCCTCGCGGACCGGTGCCGTCGTTCCGTCGGCGGTGCTCGCGTCGACCGCGGCGCGGATCAGTTTGTACAGGAGCACGGTGGTCGAATCGGCGACGACGGTCTGCCCGCCGGCCGCCCCGAGCACGACGGCTCCGAGACGGTCGCCCAGGGTCAGCGGCATCGCGAACCACCGGTCGTCCCAGGAGCGGATGAGCCTCGTTCCCCACTCCTCGGTGATGAACGACTGCAGGCGGTCCGCGGTGGCCCGGAGTGGGCGCCCCAGCGAGTTCCCGTCGAAGTACGCGGAGACCCCGGTCGCCGGCAGGAAGGCCGCGAGATGCTCGGCGAGCGGATCGTCCGCGTCGAGCGCGAGCGCATCCGGACGGGCGGGCGTGACAGGGAGGGTGGCGCTCATGGTGCGACGCTAACCGGCCCCGATGAGCGCCGCAAGGAGGTGCACACCGCTCGGCTTGCTAGCGTTGCCGCATGCCAACGCTCCTGCACCTCGACTCGTCCGCCGATCTGGCCACCTCCCGATCCCGCCGCCTGTCGCAGGCGGTGGTCGACGCCTGGCGGGATGCCGATCCCACCGGTGTCGTCGTCCGACGGGACCTGCACCTGGACCCCGTCCCGCACCTCGCGGACGCGAGCCTGCACTGGTCCGCCGCCGATCGCGAGCCCGGCTCGAACCCGCCCGCCGAGGCGGAGGCGCTGCAACGCGCCCTGCTCGACGAGCTCCTCGCCGCCGACATCGTCGTGATCGGGGCACCGCTCTACAACTTCTCGATCCCGTCGTCGCTCAAGGCCTGGATCGACCACATCCACGTCCCCGGCGTGACGTCGGCGGACACCGGCGCCTTGACCGGCAGGCCGGTCGTGATCACCACCAGCCGCGGCATCGCGTACGACGCGGGCACGCCCACGGAGGGGTGGGACCACGAGGTGCCGGCGCTCCGCACCCTGTTCGGTGGCGCGCTCGGTATGGACGTCCACATCATCACGACGAGCCTGACCCTGGCCGACCGCGAGCCCGGCCTCGCCGGGCAGCGCGACCGCAGTGCACAGGAGCTCGATGAGGCCCTGCGGCTGGCGGCCGAGACCGGCACCCGACTGGCCGTCGCGACCGCCTGAGCCGTCGGTCGGTGCACCCGGCGCGGATCGGACCAGCCTGATTGTCGCTGTGCTCCGAACTCCTGTCGAACCACGACCAGGGAGTTGCACATGCGATCGAAGCATCAGACCGGCACCAACCGAACGGGACGACGTCTCGTCGTCCTCGCTGCGGCCCTCGCCGGCATCGTCTCGGCCGCGGTGTTCCTCGCCGTCGCAGAGCTCGCCGCGCTGCTGTTCGCCCGCGGCAGCAGCCCGCTGCTGACCGTCGGCTCCTTCGTCATCGACATCGTCCCGCGCTGGGCGAAGGAGTTCGCGATCGAGGCGTTCGGGAGCAACGACAAGATCTTCCTGCTCGTCAGCCTCGGCGTCGCCGTCGTGATCGCGGCAGCGGTCGCCGGTGTCCTCCAGCAGGTCCGACCGCCGCTCGGCGTCGTGATCCTCGTGGCGGCCGGCGTGTTCGCCGGAGCGACGACGGTGACCCGTGCCGGTGCGACGCCGCTCGCGGTGGTCCCGGTGATCCTCGGGCTCGCAGCCGGCGTCACCATCCTGATCCTGCTCAGCCGACGACTGCCGAACCGCCGTGGGGCCGGAGCCGAGGCCCGCGAACGTGACGGGTTCGACCGCCGTGGCTTCTTCCGCGTCGCCGGCATCGCCGCCGCCGGAGCGGTCGTCGTGGGGGTCGGTGCCCGGATCATCAACGTCACGACCTCGTCGATCACCGCGGTCCGGGACGCGCTCAAGCTCCCCGCTCCGAAGTCGACCGTGACCATCCCGGACGGCGCCGAAGTGGACGTGGACGGCATCAGCCCGCTCTTCACCCCGAACGACAAGTTCTACCGTGTCGACACCGCGCTCACCGTGCCGACCATCGACCCCGGCACCTGGTCGCTCACGATCGACGGCATGGTCGGCGAACAGGTCCAGATCTCGTTCGACGAACTACTGGCCATGGGGCTCGACGAATACGTCATCACGATGACCTGCGTCTCCAACGAGGTCGGCGGCAGTCTGCTCGGCAACGCGAAGTGGCTCGGCATCCCCGTGCGCGACGTGCTCAAGCGCGCGATGCCGGATTCGAAGGCCGACATGGTCCTCTCCACGAGCGTCGACGGCTTCACGGCGAGCACCCCGCTGGAGTCACTGACCGATCCGAACCTCGACGCGATCCTCGCGGTCGCGATGAACGGCGAACCCCTGCCCCTCGAGCACGGCTTCCCCGTCCGCATGGTGGTGCCGGGGCTGTACGGGTACGTCTCGGCGACCAAGTGGCTCACGAAGCTGACGGTGACGACGTTCGACAAGGACGAGGCCTACTGGACGCCCCGCGGCTACGACGCGAAGGCGCCGATCAAGCTCTCCTCGCGTATCGACACACCCCGCATCGACAAGCAGGTCACGCCGGGCCCCGCGAAGATCGCCGGTGTCGCCTGGGCGCAGACCGTCGGCGTCGCCAAGGTCGAGGTCAGCATCGACAACGGTGACTGGCAGAGCGTGAACCTCTCGACCGCCATCAACGACGACACCTGGGTGCAGTGGTGGATGGACTGGGAGGCGACCGCGGGGACGCACTACGTGGCCGTCCGCGCCACCGACAAGGCCGGGAACCTGCAGATCGAGGAGCAGGCGCCGATCGCGCCGAACGGTTCCTCCGGGTGGCAGCGGACGCTCGTCCGCGTCGGCTGAGCCGACCGGCCCGCGCGGTCAACCGCGCGGGTCCACCGGCTGGAGCTCCGCGATCTTCGGTTCGCGACCGTCGCCGGAGGACCGCCCGGTCAACCGGCGTCCGATCCACGGCAGGACGTGCTCGCGGTAGTAGGCGGCCGTTCGGCGCTGGCGTGGGCCGGGCGGCGCCGCCGCGACGTCGTCGATCCCCCACTCCTCGGGCACCGGCACCCCGAGGGCCGTGAGGACGTTGCTCGCCACGCGGGCGTGGCCGAGCGCGTTGAGGTGCAGCCGGTCCACGGACCAGTAGCGGAGATCGCCCAGCGGCTCGTCGGCCCAGTTGTCGACGAAGGTGACGCCGTCGCGCGGGTACCGGACGCGGACCGCTCGGGCGAGCTGCTCACCGCGGCGCGCGAGGAGCGAGCCCATCGGGATGTGCGCGGACGGGTTCGCCCCGCTCAGGAGCAGGACGTGCGCTCCCCCGCTGCGCAGCCGTTCGACCGCACCGTCGAGTCGATCGGCGACGCCGTCGATCGACACCCGAGGGCGCATGATGTCGTTCCCGCCGCCGTTGAAGCTGACGAGGTCCGGCCCCATCCCGATGGCCCGATCGAGCTGCTCGTCGAGGATGGGGATGAGCTTGCGGCCCCGGATGGCCAGGTTCGCGTAGGCGACCGGCTCGGTGCTCGAACGGGCGAGCCCGAGTGCCACGAAATCGGCCCATCCGCGCAACGAGCCGTCGTCGCGGACGTCGCCGTACCCCTCGCTGAAACTGTCGCCGATGGCCACGTACCGCCTGAACCCGTGCTGCGTCATACCTGCACCCTACGCGCGACCGGGCGTGGTCTCGGACGGGCCGTCCGGGCCGGACGTCCGCCGCTCAGGCTGGCCTGGTCTCGCCATCCGCGGCAGGCCGCCATCCGAGCGCCGGCCCGAGGGCGCCGGCGATGTCGGTGAGCAACTGGGTGTAGTCGTCGGGTTCGAGGGTGAACGGCAACGCGAACGCGACCTCGTCCACCTCCTGGAACCCGGCGTGCTCGTGCAGTCGCTCCGCGATCTCGGCACTCGTCCCCAGCAGGTCCTCGGCGAACAGCATGCGGCGCGGACCGTGCGCGACGCCGACGCGGTGCCGCCTCGACTCGACGTAGTCGCGGTAGCGGCTGCGTTGCGCGGACGTGGCGGAATCGGTCGGCATGACCACGAGGCCCTGCGACACGCGGGCCCGCGCGCCGTCGGGATGCCGCTCGCGGAACAGCCTGACCTGCGCGGCCTGGTTGGCGGCGAAGTCGGTCGTGCCGTCCTCAGCGGCGATGACACTGCTGGTGAGGAGGTTGAAGCCGTGTTCCCCGGCCCAGCCGGCCGAGCGGAGGCTGCCGGCGCCGTACCAGAGCCGCTCGGCGAGGCCGGCCGCGTGTGGCTCGACGCGCGAGGAGTAGTCCTCCTGGCCCTCACGACCGGCGGTGTCACTCACGACGTCCCCTCGGATGAACGACCGCAGCCGCAGGACGCGGTCGTACCCGAGGTCCTCCTGCTCGAGGGTGGTGGGATAGAGGGCGTCCTTGAACGCGTCGAACCGCATCGGCTCACCCGTGCTGAAGCCCGGCAGCAGGCGGCCGCCGGCCAGCACGTCGACCGTGCCGAGGTCCTCGGCCAATCGGAAGGGGTTCTCGGCACCCAGTGGGGTCACCGCCGTCCCGAGCGCGATGCGCGTGGTGCGCTGGCTGGCCGCGGCGAGGACGGCGACCGGGGACGAGATGCCGAACTGCAGGTGGCGGTGTCGCAACCAGGCGCTGTCGAATCCGAGGTACTCGCCGAGCTCGATCAGTCGCAGCGTCGACTCGTGTCCGCCCGCCGGATCCTCGGGGTCGAACAGGCCCATCGTGAGGAAGCCGAGTCTGCGGAGCGGTGCTGAGGATCGGGGCATACTCCGACCCTACGACGGCAACGCGACAGGATGCGCCCTCGGGCGCCCGTCAGCTCGGTGCGCCGAGCAGCACCGTGAACATCGCCCCGATGCTGCCGAGGATGAAGAGCATGGTGCCGAGCTGCATGGTGAGCGACTTGTTGCGGGACGCCGTCGGGACGTCCACCTCCAGGATCGGGCATCCGGACCACCCCAGCAGCCCGATGCTCAAGCCGACGATGACGGAGCAGCACCACCACACCACGCGGAGCCCCTCGGTGAGGATCGCGGGGCGCCAGCCGGAGGCGAGCAGCAGCCCCAGGGTGATCGCGGTACTCCCGACGGCGACACCGAACCAGACGGTTCCGGTACGCATGATGCGCTCGACGGTGCGCTCGGAGGACATGAGGTCGTGTGACACGTGGTGCGGCTTTCTCGGGGTCCCGGATCCTGACACGGGCCGCGGCCGGTATTCCCGCTCTCTCGCAACCCCGAACAGGATCCTAGACCCGCTCGAGCGGCGCGACGCCCTTTCCCTCGGGGCTTGCATCCGGAGCGGTCACGCGACACACGGCGTCCGTCAGGATCCGTTCCGCATCATGCCGATGGGGCCCTCGCCGCCCATCGGGCGAGCGACGCGACGAGGGCGCGATGCTCGGGAGCGGCGTACGAGCGCTCATCGTGTCCGAGGGCGTCGACGGCGACTCGCGCGGCTCCGACCTCACGGACCCACACCGCGGGGAACCGCTCGCCGTCCACCTCGTGTTCGGCGACCGTCGTGCTCCGACCGATCTGCTGCAACCGCAGGTACTGCTCGTCCTCGATCGGGACGTCGGCGACCCGCGCGCCGTCGGGCATCGTGAGCCCGCGGACGACGGAGTGGCCGATCGGCGGATGCCAGGACACCCCGGGCAGCCACATCGCACCGATCGCCGGCGCCCACTCGGGATAGTCGCGGAGCGAGGCGAGCGCCGCGTGCATCGCGAGGACGCCGACGCCTCGCCGGAGCGCCTCGGAGAGCCCCTCGACCGCGGCCTCGGGTGCTCGGCCGGACTCCTCCGACCGCCACGGATCGCCAGCGTTCACGATGAGCAGGTCAACGTCGGCGAGCCGGGTCATGGCACGATCGACGTCCTCATCGACCTCGACCGCGAACCCGGCGTCCCGCGCGATCTCCGCGAGGAGCGGGCTCGTCCTCGGATACGGGTGCCAGGGGTCGCCGTACCGACCCGTCCCCGAGGCGATCAGTGCCTTCACCGCTGCTCCGTTCCTCGGACGACGGTCGATGTCGTGGCGATCTGCTGGTTCACGGGCTCGGGACGTCGAGCTCGTCGTTGGCGACGAGCCAGCGGAGCGCGTCCCTGACCGCGTCCGTCGAGGTGTGCCCCGGTGCGTACCCGAGCAAGGAGCGTGCCTTCTCGATCGAGACGCAGTGACTGCGCACCAGGTGCTCCCACGAGGTGTCCGCATGTTCCTCACTCGTGGTCGAACGGAACTCCTCCCAGGTGACCGGGGTGAGATCGGCCGAGCGCCCGAACCAGGAGGCCGCCGCCTCGGCGAACCCCCGCACCGTGATCGCCGAGGCCGAGGTGACGTTGAAGTCCTCGCCGGCGACGCGGTCCCGATGCGCCACGGCGAGCTCGAACGCCTGGGCGACGTCGTCGGCGTGCACGTGGTGCAGCATCTCGGCGCCGAGCCCGGGAACCCGCAGCGGCTCCCCGTCCGCGAGGATCCGCCAGACGTCGGGGTCGAAGTTGCCCAGGGGGTTCACCGGGGCCCAGCCGGGTCCGACGATGTGCCCGGGATGGAGCGACGTCGTCACCAGGCCGCCGTTCGCGGTCTCCGTCTGGAGCATCCGGGCGATGCGGTCCTTCTCGACGCCGTACTCCCCGAACGGCGGCGTCCCACAGCCCTCGACGATGGGCACCACGGCGCTCGGACCGTAGCGCCAGATCGACCCGCAGTGCAACAGGTGTCCGACGTGGCCGCGGAGGCCCTCGACGAGCGCCTTGGCGGACGGCAGGGTGAAGCAGACCAGGTCGATCACGACGTCACAGCCGAGCGCGGCGATCCGTGCCGGGAACGTCCCCGCCTCGTCTTCGGCCTCGCGGTCGACGACGAGTCGCTCGACGTGCTCCCATTCCGTGGCCTCGGCGTAGGGCGCGCGCGTCCCACGGCTGACGCTGACGACCTCATGGCCGGCCCGGACGAGTCTCGGGACGAGGAACGACCCGATGTGGCCCGTACCCCCGATGACGACGATTCGCATGATGATCCTCCGTTCGCGCACGCCGACATCCTCGGGGCTGCGCCTGCACGGCAGGCTAGTCGAGTCGCGCGGGTGATGCAGGCCCTTGCCGTGGACGGCGACGACCGTCAGTCGTCGGCGGGGCGTCGCCGTTGCTGCTTGGTGGCCGAACGCCGTTGCTTCGCCGCGGTGTGGCGTCGAGCCGATCCACGGGTCGGTCGGGTGGGCCGACGAGGCGCGGCGGTTGGCGCGAGCGCTGCACGCAGGCGTCCGGCCAGCGCGTCCAAGGCGAGCTCACGGTTGCGCAGCTGTGACCGTTCCTGCGACACGGTCACCGTGATGGTGCCGGCGACGAGCCGGGCACCGAGCTGGGTGAGGAGCCGCTCACGCTGCGCTTCGGAGAGCACGACGGACTCGGCCACACTCCAGGACAACTGGACGCGACTGTCCGAGGTGTTGACGTGCTGCCCTCCGGGACCCGAAGACCGCGAGAACCGCCACCGGAGTTCGGCGGCGGGGATCGTCAACTGCGGCGACACCTCGAGGTCCATGGTGCAAGCGTCTCACGGGCCGACGGCACCCCGGCGTCCACGGCTGCTTCCGAGCGTGGGCCTCCTATCCTTGTGGCTGTGAACGATGCACCAGCCGGACCCGGCCCCCGACGGGCCGCCGTCGTCGTCAATCCCTCCAAGGTGGATGTCGCCGCACTCCGCGCCGCCGTCGCGGACGCCGAGGCGCTCCACGGACTGTCCCCCTCGACCTGGCACGAGACGAGCGCCGACGACGACGGCCGCGCCGCGGCCGAGGCCGCCATCGCGACCACGCCGTCCGTCATCCTCGTGGCCGGCGGAGACGGCACGCTCCGGGTCGCCGCCGGGGCCGTCGCCTCCACCGGCATCCCCCTCGCGCTCGTGCCGGCGGGGACCGGCAACCTCTTCGCCCGAGCGCTCGGCCTGCCGCTCAACGACCTGCGTCGGTCGGTCGAGATCGCCTGGTCGGGTCACGATCAGCCCGTCGACGTCGGCAGGGTGCGTCTCGGCCGTTCGGACGGCACGCACGGCGAGGAGGTCTTCCTCGTGATGGCCGGCATCGGACTCGACGCGCACATGGCCGGCCACACCAACGCCTGGCTGAAACGACGGATCGGGTGGCTGGCCTACTCGGACCCCATCGCGCGGAGCATCTTCGGCAACCGGCAGTTCGACCTGCACTACCGCCTGGACGAGCTCCCGGAGACGACCGCCCGGGCGCACACGATCATCGTCGGCAACTCCGGGACACTCACCGGAGGCGTCCTGCTGCTCCCGGAGGCGGTCGTCGACGACGGCCTCCTCGACGCCGTCATGCTCCGGCCGGAGCGCGGCCCCGGGTGGACGAACATCGGCTATCGCCTGACCTTCAACCGGATGCTCCACCGGACGAGGTTCGGTCGGCTCGTCGGGCGGTTCTCGCCGAAGGTCCGCGCCATCAGCTACGCCCAGGCGACGTCGATGCGGGTCCGATTGGACGAGCCCCAGGAGATCCAACTCGACGGGGACTCCCACGGCGCCGTGACCTCGGTCGCGCTGACCAACCTCCACCACGCGCTGATCGTCCGCGTGCCGGAAGGCGCTCGTCCGCGTCCGCTCGCGGACTGAGCCTCGACCTGGCGCAGCGGGTCACTCCGTGGGAGCCGCGTCTGCGTCGATGGAGGCTGCGAGCCGGTCGATCCTCTCGAGGGCGCGGTCGAACACCGGCACGAGGTCGAACAGTGCCGGCTCCGCCCGGCGGACCTCCTCGAGCGACTCGTGGGCGCTGCGCACCGAACCGAGGTCGAAACTGACGTTCGTGCGCGCGCCGGTGATCGCGGCACGGAGGGCGCCGATCGCGACCGCGACGTCGGCGATCAACGCCGGATTGCCGTGCTCGGCCAACCAGGCGAGATCGTCGACGGCCTCGACAGCGTGCTCCCCGAGCCGCGCCGATGCGGCGGCCGCCTCGATCGACGCCGCCCGGATCGCCTCGTCACGCTCCGGACCCCGTGGCCGCCGGAAGGCGCTGCCGAACGCGTGAGAGGCTTCCGCGTCGGCATCGGCCAGACGGAGGGCGAGTGCTGAACGTACCTCGGCCCTGGCTCGCAGGGCGGTGATCGTCGCCTCCGGATCGTCGCCGGATCCTGAGGTACCTCCGCTCCGCTCGGTTCGGCGCGCCGACGCATGCTCCGGCTCCGTGTACCCCGCGACCATCGCGGTGAGGCCGGCGGCGATCGACAGCATGAGCCCGGACGCGGCACCACCGCCGGGGTTCCCCGTCGCCCGCCCCAACGCCCGCATCCACTCGGAGACGCTGGAGCGCTCCGTCGACACCTCGTCCTGCTTCGGTGATCCCGTCATGGAGACCATTCTCGCCGCGGCCGAGCGCCCGGCGGCAGGGCTTGCGGCGGCGCGTGGCGGCCCGGCTCAGCTGGAGGCGCGGACGATCAGTTCCGTCGGGAACTCGGCACGGTCCCCCGGGTCGGCGCCTGGTTCCGCATCGAGCACGAGCTGCACGGCTCGGGCCGCCATGGCCCGCATGGGTTGCCGGACCGTCGTCATCGGCGGGGGCATGAGCCGGGACTGCGGGAGATCGTCGAACCCGACCACCCGGACGTCGTCGGGGATGCGCAACTGCAGTTCCTCGACCGCCCGATAGACGCCGTACGCCATCTCGTCGTTGCAGCTGAAGACACCGATCGGCAGCCCGCCCTGCCGCAGCAACCGACGGACGGAGACGAACGCGCTCTCGGAGGACCACGGCGACGAGACCTCCTCGACCGTCGCACCCTCGGCGAACCGCTCGACCGCGGTGCGGAACCCCGCCTCGCGTGCGCGTCCGAACCGGTACTTCGGTCTCCCGGTGATGATCAGGAACCGCCGGGTCCCGCGACGGGCGAGGTGCCGACCCGCGTCGAAGCCGCCCTGCCAGTCCGTCGATCCGACGCTCGGCAGGCTCCGCGCGGGCTCGGCACGCGGATCGAGCAGTACCACGGGGATGTTCGCCGAAGCGAGGATGTCGAGTTGCGAGACATTGGGGCGGATCAGGCACACGACGACGCCGGCCGAGCCGCGTGCCCGGGCGCGGTTGGGCCAGTCGTCGACCATCGAGTCGCTCTCCGGCGTGAGCACGAGGTCGTAGTCCGCAGCGGCCGCCGCCCGCCGGACGCTGGTGACGACCGTGTTCGCCCAGGGATCGTCCCACTGGCTCATCGCCAGGTCGAGGAGCCGAGGAACGGACCGTGGCCGGCCGCGCCGCTGTGCTGATCGGTCGTACCCGAGTTCGAGCGCGACCGCCAGAATCCGGTCCCGGGTTTCGGGAGCCGCGTGGCGCTTGCCGGACAGCACGCGCGAGACGAGGGACACCGAGAAGCCGGACCTCGCAGCGACGTCCGCGAGGGTCACGCCCCGATCGTCCTCGTGGTCGGGCGTCGTCGTCATGTCCCCATCGTCTCGCACGTGCGGTCGTCGTGCCCGCAGCCGCTCAGGCGTCGCTCGCCGTCAGCACCCTGAGTTCGGTGACTCTCGGGGTCTCCTGCCCCGACGGGGCGAGGATCGTGAACCGTCTGACGCCCCAGCCGGCGGCCGTCGGCGGCAACGGGACCTCGACCCAGTCCAACTCGCCGTCACGTCCGCCGAGCTGTTCCTCAGCGACCAGGCCGTCGATCTCGATCGCGAACCCCCGGCTGTCGTCGTCGTGCAGCCACGAGACCCGGACGACGCGCGCCAGCAGGTGCGGGTCCACGAGGGTGACCGACATCCGGTCCGAGGTGCTGCGCCACCGGACCCCGCCGGCCGCTCCTGACCGGGTCGACGCGCCTCGGAACCCGTGATCGGCCTCCGGTTGCTGCTCGCCCAGCGCGACGCGGTCGACCGTGCGTCCGTCGAGCGTCGCGGCGATCCGGTCCCGATCGGCCAGACGCGCACGGCGTTCGTCGACGGACCGCTGGTCCGTGCCGGAGGCGACGGGGAAGCTCACGGTGTACCGCGCGTCGTGGAGCCCGGCGAAGGGCTCCAGCCGGATCGGGCCCCGATCCGAGTCGACCCAGAACGCGCCGTCAGCATCCCGCCGGGGCACGGACGAGCGCGGGACGATCGGTGCCGTGGCGAGCGGGGTGAGCTGGCCGACCGCCGTGTGCGCGGCGCGCGGTCGGTCGGCGACGACCGTCTCGGCGTCGAGCGCCACCCCGCGTGCGGCGAGCACGGACGGACCCCAGAGCAACGCCGTCCAGTCGGACCCGTCCGGGAACGGCTCCGACCGTCCGGTCATCCCGAGCTCGAACGAGACGACGTCTCCGTCCTCCCACCCGCGGTCCAGGACGAGGTGCCCGCCGTCGACCGTCGCCTGGACGCCGGTGCCGTTCACCCGTACGAGCGGCACCGAGGCGGTCCACCCCGGCACGCGGATGCGCACCGGGAACCGCCTGCCCTGCCCGAGCCGGAACGTCAGCGCCACCTGGCCGTCCACCGGGAACGCGGTCTCCTGTTCGAGCGTGAGACCGAGCTCCGGGATGCGGGCGGTCGACGACGCGAAGAGCTCCACCGACACCGCCTCGCCGTCCAACCGGTAGAGGGACTCGCCGTGTTTCGCGTGGCTCTCGAGCCCCGTCCCGACGCAGCACCAGAAGCTGTGCTGCGGCGCCGAGTACACGCGGTAGTGATCCGGCCGCATCGACGTGAAGTAGACGAGACCGCCGTGTCCCGGATGCTGCGCGGACAGGAGGTGGTTGAAGAGGATCCGCTCGATCATGTCGGTGACGTCCGGATCGGCCGCGTCCGCGGAGAGCCGTCTCGCGAGCTTGATCAGGTTGTAGCTGTTGCACGTCTCGGGGCCTTCACGGTCCTCCGTCATCGGCGTGAAGTCGTCGACCGCGTGGAAGTGCTCACGCACGCTGTTGCCGCCGATCGCCACCGACCGGCGCGTCACGATGGTCTGCCAGGCGAACCGGGCGGCCCGCCCGAGCGCGGGATCGCCGTTGCGAGCGACCAGCGCGGCGAAGCCGACGAACTGCGGGATCCGGGTGTTCGCGTGCAACCCGGTCAGTTCGTCGGAGGAGCGCGACAAGGGCCCGCTGAGGGCGGTTCCGGTGAAGCGTGCGGCCATGGCGAGGTGGCGCGGGTCTCCCGTCAGGTCGAACAGGTCGACGTAGGCCTCGTTCATCCCACCGATCTCGGTCTCGAGCATCAGCTGGAAGTGCTCCTCGTCGATGCCGGACGCCAGTGCCTCCCACCAGTCCGCCAGGCGGACGACGACGTCACGGGCCGCCTCGTTCCCGGTCAGGCGCGCGGCGTCGATGAGGCCCGCGTACAGCTTGTGCAGGTTGTACCAGGGCACCCAGCGGTCGCCACCGAAGGTCGACGCCGTGATGCCCTCCGCCACCTCCTCCCAGAGTTCGGCGCTCCTCGGGATGCCGCCGACGTATCCGGTGCCGAGGTGGGCCTGCGCACGCGAGAGCTCGGCGACGGTGTACGCGAGCCGCGACGCCAGGACCTCGTCGCCGGTCGACGCCACAATGAGGGAGCAGGCCGAGAGGTAGTGACCCGCGGTGTGGCCGTCGAGCCCGCGCCGCTCCCAATCGTCGTAGGACGGGGCGCGCGTCGGCAGTCCGGCCTCGCGGAGGAACGGAGCGAGGAGCCGGTCCGGTTCGAGGGCGTGGAGATAGGCGCGGTCGGCCTCCTGCGCCTGCAGAAGCGGGCCCCCGGTGAGCGTCACCTGGGAGACGGGGATGTACGGCATGGCTCACCGACCTCCCGTCGGGTCGACCGCGAGGTCGAAGCCGCGATCGTCTGGACCGAGTCGGTGCCAGTCCACCCTGAGGCTGCGTCGGCCGGTGAGGACGCGCCGCGTACCGGTCACCTCGATCGTCCGGGTGACGGGCCGTTCGCCGGCCGACGGACCGGCTGACAGCACGGACCTGCCCGGCTCGACGACCCGCCGACCGTCGACCCCGGTGAACGAGAGCCGATCGGCGGACACGGCGAACCGGACCGTCGCTGTCGTCCCCGCCGCGAGGTCGATGCGCGCGAAGGCGATCAGCTCGACGGCGGGCCGGACGACCGAGGCGACGAGGTCCGAGCCGTAGAGCTGGACGACCTCGACGGCGTCCGCGTCACCGACGTTCTCGACCGTCACCTCCACCAGGAGCTCTCCGTCCACGGCGAGTTCGGGCGCCGCCTCGAGTGAGCGGTAGCGGACGTCGCCGCCGGTCAGGCCATGACCGAACGGATAGAGCGGTGTGGGGTCGAGCACGCTGATCCCCCGCGACGCGAGACCGAGCGGTGGTTGCAGCGAGGTGCCCGACATGGCGGGCGACCGCGGGATCTGGACCGGGAGCCGTCCGCTCGGCGCGACGCGTCCGGAGAGCACACCCGCGACGGCTGCGGCACCCTCCTGGCCGGGGAAGAACGCCTGGACGACCGCCTCGGCGGCTCCGTACTCGCCCAGCGCGTACGGGCGTCCGGACAACACGACGAGAACCACCGGTGTGCCCGTCGCGAGGACGGCGAGCACGAGCTCGTGCTGTCCACCCGGGAGCCGGAGGTCCTCGGCGTCGCACCCCTCACCAGAGGTGCCGTCGCCGAAGAGACCGGCGATGTCACCCACGGCGAGCACCACGACGTCGGCCTCCGTCGCCGCCCTCACGGCCGCCGGGATGCCGGAACGGTCGGTGGTGGTGATGCCACAGCCCTCCTCCGACACGAGGTCGGCGCCCGGGAACTCCGTGCGCACCGCGTCCAGCAGGGTCGGGATCGCGATCCCGAGATCGTGGCCCGGGTGCTTCGACAGGACGTGGTTCGGGAAGGCGTAACACCCGACGAGACTGCGGAACTGGTCGGCGGCCGGGCCGATCACAGCGATGCGCGACCGCGCGTCCAGCGGAAGCACGCCGCTGTTCCGGAGGAGCACGATCGACTCCTCGGCGAGCCGGGTCGCGATGGCGCGGTTCCGCGGACCGTCGAGATCGGTCGCCGCGGCGTCCTCCGGCACCAGCGGGCCCCCGTCGAGCAGGCCGAGCTCGACCTTCTGCCGCAGATGCCGGAGGACGGCCCGATCGACGAGCGCTTCGCTGACGGTCCCGTCCCGGACCGAGCCGACCAGAGCGGCGCCGAACCCCACGGTCTCCGGGAGCTCGACGTCGATCCCCGCGGTGAGGGCGAGGGCTCCGGCTTCCGCCGCACCGTCGGCGATCCGGTGCATCGTCGCGAGGAACGGGATCGCCCAGTAATCGGCGACGACGGTGCCGTCGAAGCCCCACTCGTCGCGCAGGACGCCCGTGAGCAGCTCCACGCTCGCCCCAGCAGGGACGCCGTCGAGGTCGGTGTACGCGTTCATGACGCTCCGGGCGCCGCCGAGCCGGATGGCGGTCTCGAACGGCGGCAGCACGACGTCGGCGAGCTCACGCCGGCCGATGCTCACCGGGCCGTGGTTCTTCGCCCCGCGCGAGGCGGCGTAGCCCGCGAAGTGCTTGAGCGTCGCGACGACGCCCGTACGCTCGAGGCCCCGGACATAGGCGGCGCCGAGCTGGCCGACGAGGTACGGGTCCTCCCCCAGGGTCTCCTCGACCCGGCCCCAGCGGTAGTCCCGGACGACGTCGAGGACGGGTGCGAGTCCCTGGTGCACCCCGACGGCGCGCAGGTCGGCGCCGATGGACTCGGCCAGGCGTTCGACGAGGTCCTCGTCGAAGGAGGCGGCCCAGGCGAGCGGCGTCGGGAACGCGGTCGCGCCGTACGCGGCGAAGCCCGTCAGGCACTCCTCGTGCGCGATCGCGGGGATGCCGAAGCGGTTGCCGTCGACGACCTGCTGCTGCAGCTCGCTGAGTCGGCGCACCCCGTCCGGCACCGTCACCGGCTCAGTCCCGAAGATCCGGGTGAGCTGTCCGAGTCCGCCGTCGAAGCCGGTGTCCGTGGGAGACGACACCGTCTCCGCGGCTGCGGTGGAATCGGTCGCTTCGACACTCGGGGCGAAGTCGCCGCCGGAGTCGGTGAACCACACCGAACCGAGTTGCGCCACCTTCTCCTCGAGCGTCATCGCTTCCAGGAGCGCCTGCGCCCGCTCCACCGGCGACAGACTGCGGACGTTCCAGCGACCCCGCTCGACCGGCCGCGTGGCCGACCGGGGGCCTTCGTGTTGCAGGGTCATCCCTTGAACGCTCCGTCCATGATCCCCGTCACCATGCGCTTGCCGACGAAGATGAAGGCGATGAGCAGCGGGATGGTGGCGAGGAACGAGCCGGCCATCGCGAGACCGAGGTCGATCGACCGCTGCGACTGCAGCGCCTTGATCGCGATCTGGACGGTGTACATCTCGGGCGACTTCAGGACGATGAACGGCCAGAGGAAGTCGTTCCAGGACCCGACGAAGCCGAGCAATCCCAGGACGAACGCCGCGGGACGGATGACCGGGAAGACGATCCGCCAGAAGATCTGCCAGGTGTTGGCACCGTCGAGTTTCGCCGCCTGCAGCAGTTCGTCGCTGACGGAGCTCGAGATGTGCTGCCGCATCCAGAAGATGCCGAACGCACTCGCGAGCCCGGGGACGATGAGCGCCTGCAGGGTGTCCACCCAGTCGAGGGCGCTGATGATGAGGTACTGCGGGATCACGCTGAGCTGCGTGGGCACCGTCATCGTGAGGACCACGAGGATGAACAGGGCGTTCCGGCCGCGGAACTCCAGTTTCGCGAAAGCGAAACCGGCCAGCGCGCACAGCAGCGCCGAACCGACACCGATCGACAGCGCGACGATGAGGCTGTTGATCATCGACTGGACGAACGGCACCGTCTCGAGGACCAGCCCGACGAGGTGGAACAGGTTGTCGCCCGGGTACAGCCGTGGCGGCAGGGTCGTCGCCGTCGCCGAATCCGTGGTGGCGACCACGAACATGAAGTACAGCGGGAACATGCTCACGATGACGGCACACACGAGCAGCACGTAGGTGTACCACGGGATGCGGCCGACCCGGCCACTGTTCCGCTTCCGGCCGGCGGAGG
This sequence comes from Plantibacter sp. ME-Dv--P-095, assembly GCF_030209365.1. Taxonomy (NCBI): domain Bacteria; kingdom Bacillati; phylum Actinomycetota; class Actinomycetes; order Micrococcales; family Microbacteriaceae; genus Plantibacter; species Plantibacter sp. ME-Dv--P-095. Next base: position 146,528 of record NZ_JARVSB010000001.1, on the reverse strand, counting down.
TCGCGCTCGCCAGCAGCTGGGTGGAGTTGAGCGTCTCGGACATCAGCGTCCTCCTCGGGTTCGGGTGGACAGGAAGAAGTTCAGGAGGGCGACGAGCACGACGATCACGAACAGGGCGACACCGATCGCCGACCCGTACCCGAACTCGAACTGGCCGAAGCCCTGCTCGTACAGGAACAGCGTGAGGGTCTGACACTGTCGGGCCGCACCACAGGTGAGACCGGTGGCCGGGTTGACCAGCAACGGTTCCGTGAACACCTGGAGCCCACCGATCGTCGAGGTGACGATCGTGAACACGATGATCGGTCGGAGCGACGGGATGGTGATGTAGACGAACTGCTTCCAGCCACCCGCACCGTCGACCGCGGCGGCTTCGTACACGTCCCGCGGGATCGCCTGCAGGGCCGCCAGGTACAACAGGGTCGTGTACCCCGTCCATCGCCAGACGACCATCAGGGCGACGAGGAACCAGGAGCCGACCTTGTCGTTCAGGAAGTCGACGTGGTCGCCCCCGAAGAAGCCGATCAGGTAGTTGAACAGGCCGTAGTCGCGGTCGAACAACTGGGCGAACACGATCGTGGTCGCCGCGACCGAGGTGATGTACGGCACGAGCATGGCCATCCGGAAGCCGGTCGCGAAGCGCAGACGCACGTGGTTGAGGAGGTGTGCGAGCCCGAGCGCGATGATCAGCTGCGGCACCGTCGAGATGATGAAGATCGCGAAGGTGTTGAGCATCGCGTTCCAGAACCGGGGGTCGGCGGCGAGTCTCGTGAAGTTGTCGAAGCCGATGAACGTCTGTTGCCCGATCGGGTTCCAGTCGAACAGGGAGACCACGAAGGTGAACACGAGCGGGATCAGGCCGAAGACGGCGAAGATCAGGAAGAACGGGGCGATGTAGAGGTACGGGGCGAAGCGTTCCGGCAGGGTGTTGCGGATCCGCGTCCCGATACCGGGCGGCGACTGCTTCGGCAGCAACCGGGGTGGGGCGATGAAAGTAGTCACGATGATCCTTCGGGGGCGTTCCGGCGTGCTGCTCGGCCGGAACGCCCCGGGTCGGAGCGGAGGTGTGGACGGAAGTGGGGTCAGCCGCCGAGGGCGTCCTTCACGGCCTTCATCGCGGCGTCCCACGCCTTGTCCGGTGGGGTGTTGCCCGCCTCGACGTCGGTGACGGTGTTGATCATCGCCGAGCCGATCGTCGCGGTCTCCGGACCGTTGAAGAACGGCTTGAACTCCTGCAGGGACTTGCCGAGCACGTCACCGATCTTCGAGTCGCCGAAGAACGGGTCGGTGTAGTCGGCGATCGCCGTCGACTCGTACGCTGAGACCGTGCTGGGCAGGGCACCGGTGTCGGTGAAGTTCTTCAGCTGCGACTCGGGCGACTGCATCTCCTTGATGTACGCCCACGCGGCCTCCGGGTTCGCCGCGCGCTTCGGGATGGCGAGGTAGCTGCCACCCCAGTTGCCGGCGACCTTCGGCACCGTCGTCACACGCCACTGGCCCGAGGTGTCCGGCGCGTCCGTCTTGATGCTCTTCAGCATCCAGGAGGGAGCCGCCATCGCGGCGAAGGCGCCGTTGGTCTTGCCCGTGCTCCAGCCGGTGGAGAAGGCGGGGACGTTCGCGGTGATGCCCGCCTCGATCGCCTTGATCGAGATGTCGAACGCCTCCCGAACCTGCGGATTCGTGTCGTACACGAGCTCACCCTCCGGCGTGTAGTACTTCTCGTCGACCTGGTTCACGGTCTGGAAGAAGACCGAGGTGCCGGCGTTGTCGAGGAACGGCTTCCCGGTGGCGGCGACGTACTGCTCCCCGACAGAGATGAAGTCGTCCCAGGTGGGCCACAGCGCCGCGACCTCGTCCGGGTCCGATGGCAGGCCGGCGGCCTCGAAGAGGTCCGCGCGGTACGCCATCGACATCCCGCCCACGTCGGTCGGCACCCCGACGACGGCGTCGTTCTGCGCGACCGCCTGGTCCCAGACCCATGGCAGGTAGTCCTTGGAGATGTCGTCGGCGCCCATCGTGCTCAGGTCGACGAAGTTGTCGGGGTTCGCGACGAAGTTCGGCAGGTCGTCGCCCTGGATGAGCACCAGGTCGGGGACCTTGCCACCGGCCAGCGCAGCGGTGAGCGCCTGAGCGGTCTCCTGCGTGCTGCCGACCTCGGTGAGCTTGACGGTGATGTCGGGGTGGGCTTCTTTGTACTTCGCGACATCGGCCTTCTGGTTGATGCCCGTGAAGGACCAGAACTGGAAGGTCTTGTCATCGCCGCCGCCGGACCCGGAACAACCGGTGACCAGGGCGCCGACCATGACGGCGACGGTTGCTGCTGCTGCAAGACGGAATTTCACTGGAAATCCCCCTCCTATGCGGGATCGTGTTCCGCGGTGTCGCGCTACGTTGCGGTCACCGGCCGGAGAGCGATCTCCGGCTCGCGCCGATGTCGACTGGATCGGGAAGCATCCGGACCGTTCGGGCGTGGTGATCACCATAGGCAGCGCGGTTCCGGGGCACCAGGTCAATATTGCGCAACTCGGAGACCGCTCTCTCGGACTCTGCGATGCTCGTCACCAGACCACCGGCAGGTGGACGATCGCAAAGGAGCGAGGATGCGCAAACCGACCCTGGTCGACGTCGCCCGAGAGGCCGGCGTCTCCCGAGCGACCGCCTCGCGGGTCCTCGCCGGAGCCTCGACGGTCGACGCGTCGATGGTCGTCGCCGTCCGGGAGGCGGCCGTGAAACTCGCCTACCGGACGAACGTCGCAGCCCGGTCGCTGGCCGGCGGCAGGACGGGCGCCGTCGCGATCGTCCTCGCGGCCGGCGAACTCGAACCGTTCTCCGGCTCGTTCGTCGCGGCACCGCTCAAGGGCGCGACCGCCGCCCTTCTCTCGGCGGCCCAGCAGCCCGCCCTGTTCCTCGCGGATCCACACCAACTCGACGCACTCGTCGCCTACCTGGCGGCGCACTACGTGGACGGGGCGGTGGTGATCCTGCAGCACGAGATCAGCACGATCACCCAGGCGCTCGCGCCGGTGGACCTCCCGATCGTCTTCGTCGGCCGCCCGATGGGCGAGCACACGGAGGACGTCACCTTCGTCGACTCCGACAACTACGCGGGCGGCCGTCTCGCGGCCGAACACCTGATCGCCCTCGGCCGCACGCGGATCGGCGTCATCTCGGGCCCCGCCGACATGGCCGCCTCCAGCGACCGCGTCCGAGGCTGGCGGGACGTCCTCACCGAGCGCGGCCTCGACACCCGGGCGATCGCCCGAGGCGACTTCACCATGCCCAGCGGGTCGTCGGCCATGGCGCGGCTGCTCTCCCGATACCCGGACCTCGACGCCGTCTTCGCGGGCTCGGACCTCATGGCGGTCGGGGCGATGCGCGTCCTCGAGGCCAGCGGCCGAAGCGTCCCGGACGACATCGCGCTCGTCGGCTTCGACGACACGGTCGTCGCAGCCACGGCGGAACCGCCGCTCACCTCGGTCCGCCAACCGTTGGAGCAGATGGGACGGGTCGCCGCGGAACTCGTCATGGAGCTCATCGCCGGCCGGACGGTCGCTCCGCGCTGGCTCGACACGACGCTCGTCGTCCGCGACTCCGCCTGACCATCGGCCCACCGGCCACTCAGACCACCTCATCGACCGGTTCGGAGGAACCATGTCCGATCTCCCAGCGACGCCCGACCTCCGCGTCATCCATCTGCAGTGCGACGGCGTCTCCGTCGTCCTCACCCAACGCGGGACCCGTCTCCCGGCGATCGCGCACTGGGGAGCCGCCGTCCAGGGCACCGACGCCGAGTGGCTGGCGGCTGCTGCAGCCACCGTGCGCGGCGACCTCGTCGACGGCTCGGACGCACCGTACGAGCCGAGCCTCCTGCCCGAACACGCGCTGGGCTGGTCGGGTCTCCCCGGCCTCCGGGCGCATCGGGCCGGAACCGCCTGGTCGTCGCGCTTCGACGTCACCTCGGTCGAGGTCGACGGTCGAGCCCTGCGGGCCGGCGAGGTGCTGCAGTGCGGCGCCGCGCTGATCGCGGTGTCGGCGGTCGACGGACAGACCGGCACCGTGATGCTCCTGGAGGTCGAGCTGACGTCGAGCGGTCTGCTGCGGACCCGCGCGACCGTCGGGAACCGCGGCGACGACCTCCTCGAGATCGAGGGCGTCGCCCCCGCTCTGGCGATCCCGACGTCGGCGCGCGAGATCCTCGATTTCGCCGGGCGGTGGGGCACCGAGAAGCTTCCGCAGCGTCACCCCGTCGTGACGGGCACCCACCTCCGCGAATCGCGGCACGGTCGCCCCGGTCTCGACGCCACCGGGGTGACCGCGATCGGAACGCCGGGGTTCGACAGCCGGCAGGGCGAGGTGTGGCTGTGCCACGTGGGGTGGAGCGGGAATCACACCATCGGTGTCGAACGCACCGACGGACACCTCGCGTTCCGTGGTGGAGAGCTGCTCCTGCCCGGCGAGATCCGACTCGGCCCGGGTGACGACCACCGGACGCCGTGGTTGTACGGCGCCTACGGCGTGGGCCTCGACGACGCGTCGTCGCGGTATCACCGGTGGTTGCGTTCCGCCTCGCGGGCGGCTCGTCGTCCGCGACCGGTCACCCTGAACGTCTGGGAGGCGGTCCTGTTCGATCACGACCTCGACGTGCTGGCCGAGCTGGCGACCCGTGCCGCGGATCTCGGGGTCGAACGTTTCGTCCTCGACGACGGGTGGTTCCGTGGACGCCACGACGACACCCGTGGCCTCGGCGACTGGACCCCGGACCCCGAACGCTGGCCGGACGGTCTCGCCCCACTCGCCGACCGGGTCCGGTCGCTCGGCATGGAGTTCGGGCTGTGGTTCGAACCGGAGATGATCAACGAGGACTCCGACCTCGCCCGGGAGCACCCGGACTGGATCCTCCGCGCGCGGGACGAGCTCCCGCCGCCCGTCAGGCACCAGCAGGTGCTCGACCTCGACAATCCGGCAGCCTTCGCGTACATCCTCCGATCCATCGACACGCTGGTGACCGACCTGGGGATCGCGTACCTCAAGTGGGACCACAACCGCGACCTCGTCGACGCCGGCCATCCGTCGTCCGGCCGGGCGGCCGTGCACGACCAGACCGAAGCCCTCTACCGGCTGCTCGACGAGCTCCGGGCGAGGCACCCGCAGCTCGAGATCGAGAGCTGCGCATCGGGTGGCGGTCGCATCGACCTCGGCATCCTCGAACGGACCGATCGCGTCCACACCTCCGACAACCACGACCCCGTCGAGCGCGCACGGATGCTCCGGTGGACAGGACTCCTCGTGCCACCCGAGATGCTCGGATCCCACGTGGCCTCGGCACGATCGGCCACGACCGGACGCACGCACACGCTCCACACGCGGAGCGCGATCGCGCTGCTCGGGCATGTCGGCGTGGAGTGGGACCTGCGGGAGCTCGACGAGGACGAACGCGCGGTCGTCGCCCGGTGGATCAGCGTGTTCAAGCGTCACCGGGCCCTCATCGCCTCGGGACGCGTCGTCGGCGACGGCGAGTGGGACGACGACGCCCCGACGCTGCGCGGCGTGGTCGCCGAGGACGGTGGTACCGCGCTGTACACCCTCGTGACTCCCCCACGGTCGGCCGACTCCCGGCGTCGGGTCCGCCTCCCCGGGCTCCGCCCGGACGGCCACTACCGCCTCGCCGTCGCCCAGGACGACTCCCTCGGCCCCCGCTGGGTGATCCCAGCCTGGCTCCGGGAAGCGCCGCCGCTCGACGCCGACCCGGCCGCGCTCGAGGCGGCACCCGTGCTGAGCGGTGGCCAGCTCTCCGGAGTCGGCCTCGACCTCCCCACCTTCCAGCCCGACCGCGTGATCACGATCCTCGTGACCGCCGTCTGACCCACGACCCGCTGCACAGAACAGGACCATCCATGGACTCCACTGCGACCATCGCCGTCGACCTCGACCGCCCGGGCCCCACTATCAGCCGACACGTCTACGGCCACTTCGCCGAACACCTCGGACGCGGCATCTACGACGGCTTCTGGGTCGGCGAGGACTCGCCCGTCCCGAACGTCGGCGGCATCCGGCTCGACGTCGTGGAGGCGCTCCGCGAACTGCGCATCCCGAACCTCCGCTGGCCGGGTGGTTGCTTCGCGGACCGGTATCACTGGACGAGCGGTGTCGGGCCTCGCGAGGACCGCCCGAAGCTCATCAACACGCAGTGGGGTGGGACGAGCGAGACGAACGCGTTCGGCACCCACGAGTTCATGGAGCTGTGCGAACTCCTCGGCGCCGACGCGTACATCTCGGGCAATCTCGGTTCGGGCACGGTGCAGGAGATGGCCGACTGGATCGAGTACCTGACCGGTGCCGGCGAGACGCCGATGGCCGAGTTGCGCCGAGCGAACGGCCGCGATGAACCCTGGGACGTGCCGTTCTGGGGGCTGGGCAACGAGCCGTGGGGGTGCGGCGGCAATCTGCGCGCCGGCGCCTACGCGGACCTGGCACGCCAGTTCGGCACGTTCTGCGAGAGCGGTGGGAAGGTCCCGCTCTACCGGATCGCGGCCGGTGCCGACGGCTTCGACGTCGCCTGGACGAAGACCCTGATGGAGGTCGTGGAGGACGTCGCCTCCCACCCGTTCTCGGCGACGCCCTGGGAGGCCGTCTCCGTGCACTACTACACGATCGGCGGCAGCTGGAAGGCGAAGGGCGGCGCGACCGGGTTCGCCGCCGCCGAGTACTGGAGCACGATCGCCGCGGCCCAGGGGGTCGAGCGACTCCTGTCGTCGCATGCCGCGGTCATGGACGTGTACGACCCGGAGGAACGGCTCGGGATGGTGCTCGACGAGTGGGGCACCTGGTGGGACGTCGAGCCGGGCACCCATCCCGGGCACCTGTTCCAGCAGAACACCATCCGCGACGCCATGGTCGCGGCCTGGCACTTCGACGTGTTCCACCGGTTCGCCGGCCGGCTGCGCATGGCGAACATCGCCCAGACGGTCAACGTGCTGCAGGCGATGCTCCTGACCGATCCCGAGGGCGGCGAGATGGTCCGCACGCCGACCTTCCACGTCTTCGAGATGAACAGCCGGCACCAGGACGCCACCTCGCTCCCGACCCACGTGGTCGGACCGAGCCGGGTGGCCGACGCGACGGCTCCCGGGATCCCGACCGTCTCCGCCTCGGCGAGTGTCAAGGACGGCGTCCTGCACTGCTCGCTGACGAACGTCGACCTCGACGCGCCGCTCGTCGTCGAGATCGACTTCCGCGGCGGATCGGTGACGGATCCGCACGGGCGACTGCTCACCGCCGAGCGGCCCGACGCCCACAACCGCCCAGGTGAGACCGACGCCGTGTCGCCACGACCGCTGACCGACCTCCACGTCACCGCCACCGGTATCCGGGTGACGCTGCCGCCGCACTCCTTCGCCACCATCACGGCTCAGGTCGTCGCCTCGTGAGCGGGGTGGACGACGCGGACACCGCCGTGCGCGCCGAGCGTCGGTCGCAGGCCGCCCGGCCGCCGATGGGGTGGAACAGCTGGGACTGCTTCGGCGGGTCCGTCACGGAGGCCGAGGTACTCGCCAACGCGGCGTTCCTCGCCGAGCACCTGCTCCCTGTCGGCTGGGACACGGTGGTCGTGGACATCCAGTGGTACGAAGCGACGCCGGGGGTCGACGACTACGAACGCGTCTCCCACCCGACGCTCGACGCCTGGGGCCGACCACAACCGGCACCGAACCGGTTCCCGTCCGCGGCATCCGGCGGGTTCCGCGCCCTCGCCGACCGGGTGCACGCGCTCGGACTGCGCTTCGGGGTGCACCTCATGCGGGGCGTCCCGCGCCGGGCCGTCGAGCTCGACCTGCCGATCCTCGGCTCGACGGCCACGTGCGCGGAGATCGCCGATCCGAGCAACGTGTGCCCGTGGAACCCCGACAACGTGGGCGTCGACATGAGCGCGCCTGGCGCCCAGGCCTACTACGACTCGGTCATGGCGCAGCTCGCCGACTGGGGCGTCGACTTCGTCAAACTCGACGACGTGCTGTACCCGCCGATCCAGACTGCGGAGATCGAGGCCATCTCGCGGGCGATCGACACGAGCGGTCGGCCGATGGTGCTCAGTCTGTCCCCCGGGAAGCGGCTATCCACCGAGCACCTGGACACCCTGCGATCGACCGCTCAGCTGTGGCGGATCTCCGACGACCTCTGGGACGACTGGTCCGCGGTGCTCGAACAGTTCCAACGGCTGGCCCGCTGGGCGCCACACCAGCGCCCGGGGGCGTGGGCCGACGCGGACATGCTGCCGCTCGGGCGGATCGGCATCCGCGCCCACGTCGGTGCGGACCGGCTGAGCCGCCTCACCGCAACCGAGCAGCAGACGCTCATGACGCTCTGGTGCATCGCCAGATCCCCGCTCTTCGTCGGAGGCCATCTCCCCGACACCCCGGCGCACACGCTCTCACTCCTCAGCAACCCACAGGTGCTCGCACTGCTCGGCAGTGACGGCAGCCGGGAGATCATCCGCGACGGCGACCTCGTCGTCTGGGCGGCGGAGCTCGGCGAGACCCGATGGCGCGCGGTCTTCTGGCTGGGAGACGCGGACGCCGAGGTGCGGATGCACCTGGCCGATCTCGGGTGCGCCGACCGGTCGTCCGTCACCGAGCTGTGGAGCGCGCAGCCGGTACCCGTCACGGGTGGCGCCGTCGACCTGTCCCTGACCGCGCACGGCGCCGCCCTCCTCCGGATCGACGACTGATGGACCACCACCCGCAGCCGCCCGTCGCACGGCATCGGGTCGAGCTCGAAGAACCGGCCACGCGGTTCGTCGACCGGTTCCTCATCGGGAACGGCTCCCTCGGCGCGGCGCTCGACGGCGTACCGGGACGCGAGGGCATCGACCTGTCCCTCGACACGCTGTGGTCGGGAGGTCCGAGACGGCCGGACGGTGCGTCGCGACCACGCTCGGCTCGCGGCGCACTGGCCTCGGTGCGTCGGGCGATCGCCGACGACGACCCGCTGGCGGCCGACGCCCGCGCGGCCGCCCTGCGCGGGACGACGTTCACCGAGTCCTTCCAGCCCCTCGGCCGGCTCACCGTCGACTACGCGTCGCCCGACGACGGTGCGCGCTCGCGACGAGCACACGACCTCGCACGGGGTGTGGTCGAGACGAGGAGCACGTGGAGCGGGCGGGCGGCCACGCTCTCCGCGTTCGTGTCCGCACCCGACGGGGTGCTCGTCGTCGAGGTGGTGGGCGACGGGGTCCGAGAGCCGATGCTCGGTTTCGAGACACCGCACCCGTCGACCACGACAAAGGACGCCGTCGGCGACACCCGGTGGTGGTCGTCGACGGGCCGCGCGCCCTCGGGGGTGCGGCCCTCCTACCTCGGCGGTGACGACCACGACGCCGTCCGATACGCGACCGATCTGCCGGACCCGGACGGTCTCGTCGATGCGGGCATGGCGTGGGCGCTGACGATCGCGGTGCAGCCGATCCCTGGCGGATTCCGCCTCGTCGCCGGTGCGCGTTCAGGACACCGCGGCTGGCGGGAACGGCCGCTCGGTGATCCGTCCTCGCTGCTCTCGCAGACGCGGACGACGGTCGCGCGTGCGCTGCGTCAACCCGACGGTGCCCTGCTCGCCAGGCACATGGCCGACCACCGGTCGCTCTTCGACCGTGTCGAGCTGGATCTCTCGGGATCGGCGTCCGCGTCGGCCGACGCTGCGGAGCGGTACTTCGACCTCGGACGGTCGCTCCTCATCGGCAGTTCCCGAGCCGGAGGCGAACCGACGAACCTCCAGGGCGTGTGGAACGATCAGGTGCGGCCGCCCTGGAGCGCGAACTTCACCACCAACATCAACCTCCAGATGAACTACTGGCCGGCGGAGAGCACCGGACTCGGTGGCCTGGCCGAACCGCTCGCCCGCTTCATCGGCGAGCTGGTGGACGCCGGGCGGCGCACCGCTCGAGACGCCTACGGACTCGCCGGTGCGGCGGCCCACCACAACAGCGACCTCTGGCGACACACGGACGCCGTGCCGCTCGACGCCCACTGGGCGAACTGGCCGAGCGCACTCCCCTGGCTCGTCGCGCACCTCCACCGCCGTCTCGAGGACGGCGCCGATCGCGCCGCACAGGTGAAGGTCCTCCAGCTCCTGGAACCGGTGGTCGCCTTCGTCCTCGGGATGCTCATCACCGATGCCGACGGATCGCTCGTGGTGAGTCCGTCGACCTCCCCGGAGAACCGGTTCGTCGTCGGCGTGGGGTCTTCGGCTGCGCTGACCGCCGGGGCGGCGATGGACCAGGAGCTGGCGTACGAGTGCCTCCGCGACTACCTCGCTCTCGCGGAGCGGGTCGGTGTCGGCCTCGCGGACGTCGACCTCGTGGGTCGATCGCAGGGGGCCTTCGACGCCCTCCGCCTCCCGCGGATCGGTCACGACGGCGCGCTCCTGGAGTGGGCGGCGGAACGCGAGACGACCGAGCCCGGCCACCGGCACCTCTCCCACCTGTACGGCCTGTATCCGGGGACGCGGATCACGGAGACGGGGACGCCGGAGGACTTCGCGGCGGCCCGACGTGCGCTGCGACAGCGACTCGAGCACGGTGGTGGCGGAACCGGATGGAGCATGGCGTGGGTGCTCTGCCTGGCCGCGCGACTCCGGGAGCCGGAGCTCGCGTCGCACGCGCTCAAGGCCCTGCTCGGACCGCTGTCGTCGGCCTCGCTGCTCGACCTCCACCCCATGGGTGAGCTCGACGCCGTGTTCCAGATCGACGGCAACCTGGGCGGGACCGCCGGTGTCGTCGAGCTGCTCGTCCAGGGGCATGGCGGCGTCGTGTCGCTCCTCCCGACCGTCCCTGCCGAGTGGTCGGCCGGGAGCTTCAGAGGGTTCCGAGTCCGTGGTGGGCACGTCGTCGCGGCGGCGTGGAATGATCACCGCATCTCCAGCGCACGACTGCGCCTCGCCGCAGCCGAGGTGATCGTCGAGCTGCCGGACGACGGATCGACGATCACCGTCACCGGCCCGCACGGACCGTGCCCGCCTCACGTCGTCGACGGCGCACCAAGCGGACGGCGGCGCATCCTGCTGGCGACGCCCGGTGTCCACGAGCTGGTGTTCGCCGCGCCAGGTGTCGGGAGTCGGCCCTGACGTGCCCGGCGGTCCTCAGCTCACTCGGCCTGGGCTTCGGCCTTCGCCGCGGCGATGGCCGCGTGCACCTCGGACATGTCGAGACCGCGCACCTGCGAGATGAGGTCCTCGAGCGCGGGTGCCGGCAGGGCTCCGGCCTGGGAGAAGACGAGGACGCCGTCGCGGAACGCCATGAGCGTCGGGATCGACGTGATCTGCATGCCGCTCGCGAGCTCCTGGTTCGCCTCCGTGTCGACCTTGGTGAACACGACGTCCTGGTGCTGCTCGCTCGACTGCTCGAAGACGGGACCGAAGGCCTTGCAGGGGCCGCACCACTCGGCCCAGAAGTCGACGAGGACGATGCCCTCGGCCGACACGGTGTCCTCGAAGTTCGAGATGGTCAGTTCCTGCGTGGTCATCGTGCGCCCTTCGGGTCGGTGGTCGGACGCGTCGCATCCGAGTGACGAGCCTACCCGCGGACGACCGCTCGTCCTCCCTCGGGCGCCACCTGGTCAGCGACTCGGTGGGAGCTCCGGGAGGAGCAGCAGGCGGCGTTGCGTCCGTGACATGGCGAGGAGGACACCACCGAGCACGCCGAACAGCACCCCGCCAGCGATGACGGCGATGCCGATGGCCGCACCGAGGAAGGCGTAGCTGTCGTCGGAGCCGTTGACCACGAGCACGACACCGACGAGGAGTCCGAGCACGCCGATCCCGAGGAGCACCCAGCACAGGACGAGATACGTGCGGAACGCACGCGCCCCGTGGAACGTCGGTCGGATGCCGTACTGGGTGCCGACGTACTGGGCCCACCGTGAGCCGGTCCACCACCTCGTCGCCCGCGACGACACGTCGTACCAGCCTGCACCAGGGCCGTCCTGCTCGCCGGGCAAGGGCCGGACCGCGTCGATGACCGTGGGCGCACCCGTGGGTCGCGGGATCCTGCGCACCGCGGTCGTCTTGGCGGCGATGCCGAACCAGAGGATCGACACGAGCAGCAAGGGGACGCCGTTGAACGACAGGTGACTGGACAGGAGTCCCAGGCTGAACGGCGACAGCGAGAGGACGAGGAACACCGAGGCGAACACCCACGCCAGGGTGGGCTGCTCGGTGGTCGCCCAGTCCGTGCCCGGCTTGCCGTCCTTCACCCGCAGCCCCGTCCAGTGCGAGCCGTCCCACCACCGCAGCTGATCGGGCCCGGTCGGATACCAGCCGGGCTGCGGGCCGGCAGCGGTGCCGCTCGGCGAACCCGGCTGCGCGGGCGCCTGGTGCGACGGCGGTGGCCCGGCGGTCGGGCCGGCGGCAGCCACCTGCCCGGTCCACCGCGTTCCGTCCCACCAGCGCAGTTCGCCCGGTGTCCCCGCGTCGTACCATCCCGGTGCAGCAGTCATCGCCGCTCCTTCCCCCGAAGATCCCGCTCATGACGACCATGCAGCGACCCCAGTGTTCCCGGTCGGGACCGACGGGGCAAGCCGCCGTTGTCGTCCGGACCCCTGACGGGTAGGTTGACGGCGACACGATGAAGGGACCACCGTGGCCAAGCGCAAGACGCCCGAGCAGCTCGCCGACGGCCTCCTGATCGAGGATCCGGCAGCTCCGAACTGAGCCTCGAGGCAGGGCTTGCTTCCTCAGAGGTGCAGGTGGGTGCGGACCCAACGGCGTCCGGTGCTGGCGGTGAGGTGTTCGGCGAGCGCATCGGCCACGGCTGGATCGTCGGTGTCGAGGGCGACCGCCAGTTCGCCGATCGCCACGGAGTCGAGGAGGTTCCAATCGCCGACGGACGCCTGGAGTCCGCAGTCCGGGCAGCGTGTGACCTGCTCGTCGCCGTCCCACCAGGCGGCGAGGACGGGTGTTGCAACTTCCGCGCTGAGGCGTGAGCCGCACGACGGGCAGGCCGGGTCGGTCGTGCCGTCGCCGACGCCGTAGGGTTCGCGTGCCGCGAGGATGACGAGCGAGTCCCGCGCGTGCACCGGGAACCGCGATGTCGCCGTCTGTCCGAGCAGGAACGCGATGCGATCCGGGTACAGCCAATCCGTGCCGGTGTCGCTGCGGGAGATCCAGCCGTCCGACGACAGCGACCGCTCCAGCTGCGCCGATGCGGACTCGACCTCGGCCGCGCGTGCATCGAGGTCGACGATCAGCTCGCGGTGGTCTCCCATGCACCGATCCTAGGCGCGTCGCCGTCGAGCGGAACGGAGGTCGCCGGAGCGGGGCGGCTACCATGACGGACATGGCAGGCTCAGCGACCCGACGTCTCGACGGCGTGGACGGTCGTCCGGTCCGGGGCGCCCGGTGAGCACCTACGGGCAGGTGGACTGGGACGAGAGCCCTGAGCATCCGTCGTCGGTCGCCGAACCGTATCTCATGGGCACCGGTGTCGTCACCGACGAGGACACCGGGAGCCGCCCGCTCTCGCCGCCACATCGGCACCCGGACGCCATGCTCGCCTGGTGTTACCGCGGCACGGTGTGGGTGCATCTCCCGAACGCGATGTGGCGTCTGGCCCCGGGCCAAGGCGTGTGGATCCCCGCGCACACACCACACACCGCGCATCATGAACGCGATTCGACGGGCTGCTACACGTACCTGCCGAGCGCCTCGTTGATCCTGCCGGTCGACGAGGTGCGGCAGGTGCTGGTGCCGCGCGCCGTCCAGGAGATGCTCCTCCACCTCGGAATGAACGACATGCCCACCGATCTCCGTGTCCGCGCGCAGGCCGTGCTCATCGAGATGCTGCAGCAGCCCGCGCCCGAAGCGACCGACGGATGGGGTGAGGTCCCGATGCCGTCCGATGAGCGCGTGCGCCCGCTCGTCCGCGCGGTCCTCGGCGACCCGGGTGATCCGCGGAGCGCGTTGGACCTGTTCGAGGCGCATGGACTGCACGAACGGACCGTCCTGCGGATCTTCCAGCACGACATCGGGATGAGCTTCGCGCGGTGGCGCACGAGTGTCCGGATGACGCTCGCAGCACGCCTGATCGTCGATGGCACACCGATCGGCGCAGCGGCGCGACGCTGCGGCTACGCCTCCTCGAGCGCCTTCTCGGCGAGCTTCCGTACCCGCTTCGGGATGACGCCGCGGGAGTACGTGGCGCGGGTCCAGGCGGATCCGGCGCACCAGCGCTACTGGCGCTGATCGGCCGGAGCCGAGCGCAGGCTGGCGGATTCCCGACAGAAGTCGTCGGTTCGCCGACACCGCGCGCCGTCGGCGCGCCCTACGATCGTTCTGTTAGGACATGCTTACCTAACTTCCGGCCGCGCAGCAGCGGCCCTCTCCCCCACCACTCCGAAGGAGCTCCATGTCGCACGTTCTCGCGCGCCCGAACGTCCGCCGCCGATCATCGCTCGTCGCGGTCGTCGTCGCCACCGCCCTCGCCCTCGTCGGGTGTTCCACCGCCGCAGGCAGCACCGGATCGACCACGGCCGCGGGCGACGGCGTCGTCATCGAACACGCACACGGCGAGACGGTCATCCCGGAGAAGCCGAAGCGGATCGTCGCCCTCGGGTGGATGACGCCGGACATCGTCGCGGCCCTCGGCACGAACCCCGTCGGTGTCGAAGCGGTCTGGGGTGCCGGCGAGAGCGGCTACCAGCCCTGGTTCGAGGACTACGTCTCCGACGCGTACGGCGAGCTGCCCGAGATCATCCCCTTCGTCGACGACGGCCCCAACTACGAGGCGATCAAGTCGTTGAAGCCCGACCTGATCCTCAGCCTGTACTCGGGGGTGACCGACATCGAGTACGAGCGGCTCACCGAGATCGCCCCGACCGTCCCGTACATCGAGGGCCCGTGGAACCCCGGCACCTGGGAGGGTATGACCCGCACCGTCGGCAAGGCGATGTCGGAGGACGCCAAGGCCGAGGAACTGATCACCGAGACCGAGACGCTCATCACCTCGCTCGCCGACGCCCACCCGGAGTTCGACGACAAGACCTTCGTCTGGGGCCTGACCCTCAACGAGGGCGGGACCGACCTCGGCGTCTACCTCGAGTACGACCCGCGGGTGCGCATCACCGAGGCACTCGGCTTCACCTCCACGTCCGCGATGGACAGCTTCCTGCAGAGCGCCGAAGGCGACAACTGGTACACCGGGGTGAGCCTCGAGCAGCTCTACGACGTCGACGCCGACCTCTTCGCCGCCTGGGGCGGTAGCGCTGCCGAGGGCACGTACACGGTCGAGAACGCCGTCGTCTCCCGCTGGGCGCCGATCGCCGCAGGCTCATACGTGATCTACGCCGACGCTGCGAAGGCCTCGGCGATCAGCGCCCCGACCGTGCTGTCCCTGCAGTACGTGCTGCCTGGCTACGTCGACGACCTTGCAGCCGCCCTCCAGAGCGAGCCCACCATCGACGGGAAGTGATCCCGACGATGTCACGGCCGCCAGCTGCTCCAGCCACGCTGGACCCGGCCGACGGCTCCGACGTCCCGACGTCCGGTGCGGGGAAGCGCTCGAGCGATTCCCCGCACCGGACCGCGGTGCTCGCGACCGGTCTCCTCGTCGCGACCCTGCTCCTGGCCGCGGCCACCATCACCTCCCTCGCCGTCGGCAATCGCGCGATCGACCCGGTGACCGTCCTCCACGCCCTGTTCTCCTACGACCACGAGAACCCGCTGCACCTGATGGTCGTCGAACTGCGCGTGCCCCGCACCCTCCTCGGGGTACTCGTCGGTGCCGCGCTCGCGGTGTGCGGCGGGCTCATCCAGGCCTTCACCCGCAACCCCCTCGCCGACCCCGGCATCCTCGGGGTGAACGCCGGGGCCTCCTTCGCCGTGACCTTCGCCGTCGGGGTGCTGGGATTGACGACGCCCGGCGCCTACGTGCCGTTCGCGCTCGCCGGTGCATTCGTCCTCACGCTGCTCGTGTACGTCCTGGGATCGGTCGGCTCCTCTGGCGCGACACCCATGAAGCTGACCCTCGCGGGGGTCGCACTCGGTGCGGCCTGCACCGGGTTCACGACGGCGATCGTGCTCCGCGACGAGGGCACCCTCCAGGTCATGCGGTTCTGGAGCGTCGGGTCGATCGGCGGACGCACCCTCGACCAACTCGTGTGGGCCGCACCGCTGATCGTCGTGGGGCTCCTCATCGGCCTCGCCTGCGCCCGGTCGTTGAACGCCCTGACCCTCGGCGACGACCTCGCGCAGGCGCTGGGGGCACGGGTCCGCAGCACACGCGTGTGGGTGGTCGTCGCGGTCACGATCCTGGCCGGTACCGGGGTCGCGGCAGCGGGGCCCATCGCCTTCGTCGGCCTCATGATCCCCCACGTCGTCCGGTGGTTCACCGGGCCGGACCAGCGCTGGGTGCTGAGCACCTCGATGGTGGTCGGCCCGGCCTTCCTCCTGCTCGCGGACGTGCTCGGCAGGATCGTGCTGCCCTCGGGCGAACTCCGGGTCGGGATCGTCACGGCCCTGCTCGGCGCGCCCATCCTGATCATGCTCGTGCGCCGCAAGCGGGTGAGCGGCCTGTGAGCGTCGTCGACCACGGGCGCCGCCAGATCCGCGTGGACACCGCGCATGTCGCGACCCTCGTCCCCGTCCGGTCCGTCGTCGTCTGTCTCGCGCTCGTCGTGGTGATCATCGGTGCCGGCCTCGCCGCGACGACGATCGGCGCATACACGATCGAGTTCGACGCGGTGCTCCGGGCGATCGTCGACCCGGCCTCCCATCCCGACGTGCGCCAGGTCGTGTTCGAGTGGCGGCTCCCCCGGGTGCTGTTCGCGGTGCTCTGTGGTGCGGCCCTCGCCCTCTCGGGAGGCATCTTCCAATCGCTCACCCGCAACCCGCTCGGCTCGCCGGACATCATCGGGTTCGGTGTCGGAGCGCAGTTCGGCGTGACGCTGACGATGCTCGTCCTCGGGCTCAACACCTACCTGTTCAAAGCGGCCGGAGCACTCGTCGGCGGGCTGCTGACGGCCTTGCTCGTCGCGGTGCTCGCGAACCGGCACACGATGTCGTCCTTCCGCCTCATCATCGTCGGCATCGGTGTCTCGGCAGGGCTCGGCTCACTCACGTCCTGGATCCTCATCTCGGTCAGTGTCGAGCAGGCGATGATGGCGGCGACCTGGGGCGCAGGATCGCTCGCCTCGCTCGGCTTCGACCAACTGCTCCCCGCCGCCACCGCGTTCCTCGTCCTCGCGGTGCTCGCGCGCCCGCTCCGCCGCACCCTCCCGGTGCTCGAGATGGGCGACGACGCGGCCACCGCGCTCGGCGTCCGGCCCGGGCGCACCCGCCTCGGCGCCATGGTCATCGGCGTGGCTCTCGTGGCCCTCGTCACGGCCGCGGCCGGCCCCATCTCGTTCATCGCGCTCGCGGCCCCGCAGATCGCCCAACGGCTCACCCGCTCGAACACCCCGATGGGGCTCGCGCCGGTGATGCTGACCGGCGCGGCCCTCGTCGTCGTGTCCGACGTCGTCGCCCAGCTGGTCGCCGTGCCGGTCGGCGTGGTGACCGTCTCGGTCGGCGGCATCTACCTCACCTGCCTGCTGGCGGCGCAGTTCCTGCGCCGCACGTGAAAGGACCACCATGACCACGACGCTCCTCGCCCGCGACCTGAGCCTGGGCTACGGGGACACCCCCGTCGTCTCGGGGCTGTCGCTCGAGATCCCCGACGGCTCGTTCACCATCGTCATCGGGCCGAACGCCTGCGGGAAGTCGACCCTGCTGCGCGGGCTCGCCCGGCTCCTGCGACCCGCCACCGGGGCCGTGCTGCTCGACGGCGACGACATCCGCACCCTGAAGTCCAAGGACATCGCGCGCCGGCTCGGGCTGCTCCCCCAGTCGGCGATCGCCCCTGACGGCATCACCGTCGCCGATCTCGTGGGACGCGGACGGTTCCCGCACCAGAGCGCCATGCGGACCTGGAGCCGAGCCGACGAGCAGGCCGTCGCAGCGGCCATGGCCGCCACCGGGGTCACCGAGTTGTCCCGCCGCCTGGTCGACGAACTGTCCGGCGGGCAACGACAACGGGTCTGGGTCGCGATGGCCCTCGCGCAGCAGACCGGGCACCTCCTCCTCGACGAACCCACGACGTTCCTCGACATCGCACACCAGATCGAGCTGATGGAGCTGTTCACGGATCTCCACCGCGACGGGACGACCCTCGTCGCCGTCCTGCACGACCTGAACCACGCGGCACGCTACGCGACCCATCTCGTGGCCATGCGGGACGGCGCGATCGTCGCCCAGGGCGACCCGCAGGAGATCATCACCGCCGAGCTCGTCGAAGCGGTCTACGACCTGCCGTGCCGGGTCATCACCGATCCCGTCTCCGGCACGCCGTTGGTGCTCCCGCTCGGGCGGCGGGACCGGTGACCGGCTCCCCCGCTCGGCTCGTCGGGATCGCCCTCGTCGCGGACGGGCGCGGGCCTGCACTCGCGGCAGCGACCGTCCTCCTCGTCGTGCACGCCCTGTCGGAGGCGGCGATCCCCGTCATCATCGGTGCGACCGTCGATCAGGCGGTGGTCCCCTCGGATCCCGTCGCCCTCGCGGTCTGGATGAGCGTCCTGGCGGGCACGTTCCTCGTCCTCACCGTCAGCTACCAGTCCGCGTCCCGCCTCATGGTGTCGGTCTACGGTCGCGGCGAGCAGGCACTCCGACACCTCACCCTCTCGCGGATGCTCCGGCCACGACTGTCCCGACGGATCCTGAGCCCGGGTGAGGCCCTGACGGTCGTCACCTCCGACACGTATCGCGTCGCGGGCGTCGCGTGGTCGGTCGCACAGCAGTGCGCCACGATCGCCGCGATCATCGGCGCGGCGCTCGCGATGTCGGTGATCTCCCCGGTCGCGACGATGGTCGTGTTCGCCGCGACCATCGGCATGATGCTCGTGATGCGCGTCGTCTCACGCCCGCTGGAGCTGCGCGGGCTCGCGGAGCAGCGGGCCGCGACGGAGGCGGGCGCGGTCGCCGCCGACTTCATGAGCGGGTTCCGGGTCCTCGTCGGCATCGGCGGGCGAGGCGAGGCCGAGCGACGATACCGGGCCGCCAGCGACGTCTCGAGACAGGCGGCGACCGTGGCCGGGCGGTCGCTCGCCGCCTCCGAGGCGGTGAGTGGCGCCCTGGCGGCGCTGGTGACAGCTGCCCTCGTGGGACTGTCCGCCTGGTTCGCCGCTGCGGGCCGCATCAGCATCGGCGAGTTGGTCACCGTGCTCGGGCTCGCCCAGTTCATCAGCGGCTACCTCGCGCAGGTGGGGTCGTTCCCGTCCAACTGGATCCACAAGCTGGCCTCCGCCAAACGGCTGGCCGCGGTCGTCGACGCCGCGGACCTCCTCGACGAGCCCGTGGCGCCGGCTGGATCGTCCGCCAGCCCCGCGGGGGACGTCGTCCTGTCCTTCCGAGCGGGCGACGCCGAGACCCGGGTGGACGTGCGGGCCGGCGAGCTGCTCGGCGTCCGTCCCACGGACAGCGACGCGGCGCGCGCCCTCTCCCGCCTGCTGGGCATGCGGACCCCCGCGGCCCGCGGCAGCGTCTCGCTCGCCGTCGACGGCGTGCTCGTCGATCAGCAGGACCTCGACCCGGTCGCCTACCGCCGGCGGGTGCTCGCCCCGCCGCACGAGCAGCGGGTCATGAGCGGCACCCTGGCCGACGCGGTGCGTGGACACGGCATGACCGGCGATCCCGACACGGCGTTCGTCGCCATGGCCGCGCTCGACGACGCGGTGGTCCAGCTCGGCGGCTGGTCGTCGCCGGTCGGCGAGGCCGGCCGACGGCTCTCCGGCGGACAGCGCCAACGCGTCGGGATCGCGCGGGCACTGCACGCCGAGGCGGAGGTGCTCGTCCTCGACGAACCGACGTCAGCGGTCGACGTGCTGACCGAGACCCGCATCGCGCGTGCACTCGCGGAGCACGATGGCACCGTCGTGGTCATCACGACCTCCGCCGTCCTCCTCAACGCCTGCGACCGGGTCGTCGGGGTCGGTCGCGGAGAGGACGCCGACCGTGGTTGATGAAGACATGACCTCCGCGACCACCGCCCGGCTGCCGGTCGCCGAGGCGGCCCGGGTCCGCGCCGTCGTCGCCACCCTGCTGCGCCGACACCGTGGGCGGACCGCTGCCGTGGTGGTCCTGTTCCTCGCGGCCTCCGCCCTCGGGGTCGTGCTGCCCACCAGCCTCGGGCGGGTCGTGGACGCCATCACCTCGGAGGCCGGGCCGTCCGTCGTCGCGGGCTGGGTCGCCGGAGCCGCCGTGGGCGCGGTCGCCGCGGTCGTGGTCATGCTCTGGGCCGTGCGCGTCCTCACCGGCCTCGTGCAGGACCTGCTCGCCGAATTGCGCGAGGAGGTGTTCGCCTCGGCCATGCGACTCCCGGTGAGAACCATCGACGACGGCGAGAGTGCCGACCTGCTGTCCCGGGTGACCGGCGACGTGGACGCCGTCGCGGAGGCCGGCGGTGGTGTCGCCCCCACCCTGCTGTCCGCCGGGTTCGCCATCGGCGTGTCGGTGATCGCGCTGGCCGCCCTCGACCCCTGGCTCGCCCTCGCAGGCCTCGCCGCCGCGCCGTGCTACGTCATCGGGACCCGGGCGTTCCTCCGACGCTCCCGGATCGTGTTCCGGGAGGTCCGCACGCGCGAGGCGTCGCGCAGCCAGGCCGTGTTGGACACCGTCCACGGCGCGGAGACGCTGACCGCGTTCGCCGCCGCCGACCACGCGATCGAGCGCGTCGGCGAACGCGCGGCAGCGTCCATCGACGCGCAGATCGAGGGCGTGCGGGTGGCGAACCGGCTCTTCCGGTGGATCAACGGCGGTGAACTCGTCGGGCTGTCGGCGATCCTGGCGACCGGATTCCTGCTGCACGCGCAGGGGGCGGTCACCGTCGGCCTCGTGACCACGGCCGCCCTCCTGTTCCACCGACTGTTCGGCCCGGTCGGCCAGGTGATCTTCGGGCTCGACGACATCCAGCGCGCCACCGTGGGGCTGGCACGCCTCGTCGGGGTCATCGACCTCGCATCGGCGAGCTCGCCGTCGGCCGGCTCACCGACCGACGGCGGCAGCGGCGACGCAGCGGCGATCCGGGTGCGCGACCTCACGTTCCGGTACCCGACCACCGGACGCGGGATCGTCGGGGTCACGCTCGACGTCCCGCGCGGCACGACCACGGCACTCGTCGGCACCTCCGGTTCCGGCAAGAGCACCCTGGCTCGGGTCGTCGCGGGGCACCATGCACCGACGTCGGGGAGTCTGCACGTCGCCGACACCCCGTATTCCCTGTCGCAGGAGCTCCACCACTTCCGCGGCTCGATCGCCGACAACCTCCGGCTCGGGGCGCCGGACGCGAGCCAGGAGGAGATGGTCGCCGCGGTGCACACCGTCGGTGCGGCATGGGCGGTCGCCGGACTGGTGGACGGTCCGACTCGGGACCCGACCGATGCGGTCGACGCACCGGTGCCGCTGGACGAGGGGCGGATCCAGCAACTCGCCCTCGCCAGAGCCCTCCTGGCGGACCCGGCCGTCGTGATCCTGGACGAGGCGACGGCCGACGTCGGGCTGCACCATCGTGCAGCCGTCGAAGCAGCGATGCTGCGGCTCCGGGCCGATCGCACCACCCTCCTCATTGCCCACCGGCTGGAGCAGGCGGCGACCGCCGACCGGATCGCGGTCTTCTCGGACGGCCGGATCATCGCGCACGGCACCCATGACGATCTGCTCGCAGCCCCCGGCGCCTACCGCGACTCGTGGCTCGCCCACCGGCAGCACGTCGCCGAACCCGCCGACACCACCGAATCCACCGAATCCACCGAATCCACCGACCCCACCCCAGAGCCGGAGCACCCATGACCATCCACCGCGGCATCGTCACCGAGACGAGCGTCCTCAGCCCCAACCTGATCCGTGTCACCCTCGGAGGCCCGGGCGTCGCCGACTTCATCAGCACCGGGACGGGAGACGAGTACGTCCGCGTCTTCTTCCCCCATGGCGACGACCTGGCGGACGTCTCGCTGCCCCTCCCCGTCGGCGACTGGTGGGAGTGGCCCGAGGACACCCCGCAGGCACCGATGCGGACCTACACGGTCTCCGGCGTCCGCACGGACCAGAGCGAGATCGACCTCGACTTCGTCGCGCACGACGCGGGCGTCGCCGGCCCGTGGGCGGTGCGGGCTCGGCCAGGGCACGTACTCGGGCTGAACTCGCCGACCGGGCTGTACGACCCTCCGGAGGACACCGAGTGGCAGGTGTTGGTGGCAGACCTCTCCGGCCTGCCTGCCGTCCGCCGGATCGTCGCGCAGACCCCACGCGGACTCCGGACCCGGGTGGTTATCGAGGTGCCGTCCGAGCAGGACCGGATCGCGTTCGAGACGAGCCTCGATGTGCTGGTCACCTGGGTGGTCGGCGGGAACGGGCACGGTCCGAGCGCGCTCGGACGACTCGTCCGGAGCGTCGTCGACGAGCGGCTCGCCCTCGATCAGGGCTACGTCTGGGTGGCGGGTGAGACGGTCGCCCTCCGGGACGCGCGGAAGTACCTGCGCCGGGAGCTCGGACTGCCGGCCACGCGGTTCAAGGTCGTGGGCTACTGGACGCCGATCGCCGCCTGGGACGAGAAGTTCGCCGCCCTCCCCACCGACGTCCAAGCCGAGCTCGACGCGATCTGGACCGCGACCGACGACGCCGAGCCCGAGGACGTCCAGATCCGGTTCGAGGAGCAGCTCGACCGACTCGGACTCTGAACCGCCGCACTCCGTCGAGCGCTCGCAGCGCCGCGTTCGACCGACGCTGACGGCGCAGGTTCCGGGACCCGCCGCCCGCCCTCGGATGCGAGCGCCGCGACCACTGCAGACTAGGAGGCACCCGCGGCGAGCAGGAGGAGCGCAGATGCCACGTTGGATCGGTCAGGGCGAGCGCCACCCCCGGCTCGGATTGGTGAGCCGGAGCCAGGGGCCGCTGGCGCTGGGGGTGGTCGTGGTCACCGCGATCGTCGGTGCCACGACGCCGGCGCTTCTCAGCGTCAGGGAGCTCCAGCTGTCCTGGGTCGTCATGGGCTTGGCGCTCATCGCCACCCTCGCGATCCCGTGGGAGCGGCTCGGGCGCTCCTGGGCGCTCGTCCTGGTCAGTGCGGACCTCGCCGTCGTCGGGCTCGTGACCCATGCGGTGTCGCCGGTCCTCGGCGCATCGATCGTCCTGCTTGCCTTCCCGGTGTTGTGGCTGGCCCACGGCTTCGGTCGTCTCGGCGCCGCCCTCGCGCTCATCGGCAGCGTGCTCGTCATCTGGTTGCCGAACGTCCTCTACGGCGAGTACCCCGGGAGCGTCCAGGCCTGGAGCGAGCTGATCGCGCTCACGGTCTTGCTGCTGCTCGTCATCGTCGTCGTGAGTCTGCAGTCCGGACGGTTCGAGCGCGCCCAGGCGAGCCTCCGCGCCGAGGCCGACGCGAAGGTCGAAGCCCTCGCCTCGCAGAACCGGCTCGCCGTGATGCTCCGTTCCGTGGTCGCGGAGGTGAACGTCGGACTCGTCTTCTTCGACGAACACGGCGAGCAGATCCTCAACAACCGGACCTCCATCGAGCTCGCCGCGCTGGCCGGCTACGACCCGGCGACCGGGAGTGCACGCTTCGTCTGGGCGGCGGACGGTGTCACGCCACTGGCCCGCGAGGAACAGCCGGTGATCCGGGTCCTCGGCGGTCAGGACGTCCGCGACTTCTTCTATCGCGTGGGGCCGCCCGGCAAGCAGCGGGCCCTCGTCGCCAACGGCCGGTCCGTCCGCGATGCGACCGGCGCACCGCACGGAGCGGTCCTCGTCGGACAGGACGTGACCGAACTCACCGAGGCGGTCCGGATGCGATCCGAGTCGCTCACGAGCCTCAGCCACGAGCTGCGGACGCCGCTCACGAGCATCCTCGGCTACCTCGACCTCCTCGGTGACGACGACGACCTCGCTCCGCAGGTGCGCTCGCAGCTCGCCGTCATCCGCCGGAGCGCCGACCACCTCGGGCGTCTCGCGGAGCAGTTCCTCGCCGCCAGCGCACCGGAGCTGGAGCTCTCCACCGAAGCCGTCGACCTCGGTGCACTCGTCGTCGACGCGGTCGCGGAGCGGCGACGCCTCGGACTCCCCACCGGCGTCGAACTCCGACTGGGAGCCCGTCCCGAACTGCGCCTCGACGCCGATCGCCGTCGGATCGAGGAGCTGCTCGCCATCCTGCTCGACAACGCGGCGGCGTACACGAGGGAGGGTGAGATCTTCGTGAGCGCCCGGTCGGACGGACGAGAGGCGGTCATCCGGGTCTCGGACACGGGGATCGGCATCCCCGAGGACGAACTCGCCTCCGTCTTCGAGCGCTTCCACCGGGCGGCGAACGTGCGGGAGGAGACCATCCGAGGGTCGGGGCTCGGACTCACCATCGCCCGGTCGATCGTCCGCGCGCACGGCGGCACGATCGAGGCGTTCGCGACGGGGAACCCCGGGACGACGATCCTGGTGCGGCTGCCGCTCCAGCGGGCCGACCCTGCAGGGGCGCCCAAGGTCGCGGATCCACGCTCACGACGCGTCGGCCCGGCCCGCCGTGGTGCAGATCAGGGCTGACGCCGGCTATCCCTCGAGCGCGTGGAGGACCGCGTCGTCGACGATGTGCGAGACGTGGACGTCGGCGACCTCGTAGTGGGCCTCCCGCCCGACGCGCTCCACGGACACGAGGCCCGCCGAACGCAGCGTCCGGAGGTGCTGCGACACCAGCGGTTGGGACAGGCCGCTCGCGTCCGCGAGCTGACCGACCGTGGAGGTGCCGGCGGCGAGGATCCGCAGCAGTCGGAGCCGCGACACCGAGGAGAGGGCCTTGAACAGTTCGGCAGCCGGTTCCAGATCCTCAGTCATCCCCCCATATAAGCAGACACGAATGGATCGCGGGTCCCGCGTCGTCAGAACCCCCGGGCGGTCCGCAGCCGACCAGCCCGATCCGGCTTCCGCGCTGCCGCGGTCGGTCACCCGAGGAGCTGCGCCGGAGCGATCCAGACCGTCGACTCCCCGGGAACCGCGTCGTCGAGGAGCGCGCCGAGCACCACCGCATCGGAGGGCGCGCCGAGCGGATACGGCTCCGTGGCGAAGTTCGCCACCACCTGCCAACCGTTCGGTCGGGTGAACCGCAGGACGTCCTCCCGGCCGGTCTCGATCCAGTCGAGCTGTTCCCCCGTCTGCAGCAGTCGTCGCAGCCGGAGCGCCTCGCGGTACAGCGAGAGCGTCGACGTGGGATCCTGTGCTTCGACCTCGACGGCGTGCTGCGCGAACCACCGCGGTTGCGGCAGGTGCGCGACCGCATCACCGAAGCCGAACGAGGCACCGTCCGCCGTCCACGGCAACGGGACCCGGCAGCCGTCCCGCCCGAGGCCGTCATACGCTCCCCCACGGAAGAACGCCGGGTCTTGGCGTTCCCCGTCGGTGATCTCGGCGACCTCGTGCAGGCCCAGCTCCTCGCCCTGGTACAGGTAGGTGCTGCCCGGGAGTCCGAGGATGAGGAGGGTGGCGGCCCTCGCACGGCGCGCTCCCTGGTCCAGGTCGACCCCGTCGGGAGGACCACCGGCAGCCACCCACTCCGTGCCCTGCTTCACCGGGCGCCCGGCCAGGGGCGGGAGCCCGTACCGCGTCGCGTGCCGGGTGACGTCGTGGTTCGAGAGCACCCACGTGGTGGATGATCCGGACGCCTGCGCCTGCGCGAGGTTGTCCGCGATGACGGTCCGGAACTCGGTCGCGTCGAAGTCGGCTTCGAGCAGGTCGAAGTTGAACGCCTGCCCGAGCCCAGCCGCCGACGCGTACTTCGCGCGCCGCTCGGGGGTGCTCACCCACGCCTCGGCGACGGCGGTGCGCGGCGGGTCGTACTCGTCGAACACCCGACGCCACTCGGCGTACACCTCGTGCACGTCGTCGCGGTCGAGCAACGGGTGGGCCCCGTCCTGCGGGATCAGCTCCAGTTCCGCGCGACTCGGCAACGGCTCGGAGAAGTCCTTGGTGAGCATGTGCGCGACGTCGATCCGGAAGCCGTCCACGCCCCGATCCGACCAGAACCGCAGGGTCTTCAGGAAGTCCTCGCGCACCTCCGGGTGATCCCAATCGAGATCCGGCTGCTCGGTCGCGAAGTGGTGGAAGTACCACTGGCCGTCCGCCACCCGCTCCCAGGAGGAACCGCCGAAGACGGACTCCCAGTCGGTGGGCGGCTCCTCACCCGACTCGCCGGTGCCCTCCCGGAAGAGGTACCGCGCTCGCGCGGCCGAACCGCGACCCGCGGCCAGCGCCTCCTGGAACCAGGCGTGCCGGTCGGAGGTGTGGTTCGGCACGATGTCGACGATGACCCGGATACCGCGCTCGTGCAGGGCGGCGATGAGCTCGTCGAAGTCCGCCAGGGTGCCGAGCCGCGGGTCGACGTCACGGTAGTCCGCGACGTCGTACCCGCCGTCCGCCAACGCCGAGGGGTAGAACGGGCTGAGCCAGATCGCATCGATGCCGAGCGCGGCGAGGTAGTCCACCCGCGACCGGATGCCCGGCAGGTCCCCGAGTCCGTCCCCGTCCGCGTCGGCGAAGCTCCGCGGATAGATCTGGTAAACGGCGGCCTGGCGCCACCAGGTGGCTGCGGCCGCCTGCTGGGCGTCGACGAGTGCGGCATCGGTCATGACGTGCGGTCCTTCGGTCTCTCGGGTCGTGGTGGTGTTGCGGTGTCGGTTCAGCGTCGAGGCGCCGGCGTCATCCCTTGACCGCCCCCTGGGTCACGCCGGACATGACCCAGCGCTGCGCGAACAGGTAGGCGATGATGGCCGGCGCCATGGCCATGAGGTACGAGGCGAAGGCGACGTTGTAGTTGCTGCTGAACTGCGTCTGGAAGAGGTTCTGCCGCACCGGGAGGGTCTGCAGGCTCGCGTCCGAGATGATCAGCGACGGCATCATGAAGTCGTTCCAGGCGTACAGGAACGCGAAGATGCCGACCGTCGCACTCATCGGTGCCAGGAGCGGGAAGATGAGCCGCCAGAACGTCTGCCAGGTGCTCGCGCCGTCGATCCGGGCGCTCTCCTCGAGCTCGATCGGGATCGACCGGAGGAACGCCGTGAACAGCAGCACGCTGAAACTCAGCTGGAACATCGTCGCGAGGATGATCACCCCGAACGGGTTGTCGAGTCCGACGCGGCCGGTGAGCTGGATCTGCGGGAGCGCCACCACCGGGAACGGGATGAACATCGCCGCGAGCAGGTAGAAGAACGAGAAGCGGAACAGTCGGCGGTCCCAGTTGCGCACGATCGCGTACGCCGCGAAGGAGGCCAGGATGATCGTCGCCACCACGGTCCCCGCGGTCACGAGGAGCGACATCGCGAAGCCCACGGGGAACTTCGTGAGGGTCCACGCCTGGACGAACCCGTCGATGCTGAACGGCGCCGGCAGCGAGAAGGCGTTCCCGTCGACCGATTGGGTGTCGGTCTTGAACGCCATCGAGATGGTCACGTAGAGCGGCAGGAGCACCGTCACGGCGCAGAGCAGCAGGATGACCGTCGTCGACCAGCTGACGCGCTCCCCCTTCGTGCGTTGCTTCGTGCTGGCGTTCGCCGTCGTGATGGATCGGGTGCTGAGTGCGGTCGGGGTGGCCATCAGAGTGCGTTCCTTCCGCGCGTCGCCGACAGTTGCACGAGGGCGATGATGATCGTGATGATGAAGAAGAGGGTGGCCGTGGCCATCTGGTACGCGTAGTCACCGGTCTGGAACCCGCGGATGATGGTCATCGAGATGCTCCGCGTGGAGGTACCCGGACCACCGTTCGTCAGGCCGACGATGATGTCGTAGGCGTTCAGGTAGTTCTTGAAGCCGAGGATCACGTTGATGACGACGTACCCCATCACGAGCGGCAGCGTGATCCGCAGCAGCTGCTGACGCTTGTTCGCGCCGTCCAGGGACGCCGCCTCGTACACGTCGCCGGGCACCGCGAGCAGGCCGGCGATGTAGATGAGCAGCGTGCCGGGGATCGACTGCCAGGCCGTGACGATGACGATGCCGAGCCAGGCGAGGTCCGGGTTCGAGAGGATGCTCGTCTCGAGGAAGGGGATCCCGAGGGCGGAACCGGCGGAGGGCACCGAGTTCATGAACAGGAACTGGAACACGTAGGCGATGATGATGCCCGAGATCACCATCGGGATGACGAAGACCCCTCGGAGCCCCATCTTGAACTTGATCTTCGAGGTCAGTCCGACGGCGAGCAGGAACGCGATGACGTTCACCACGATCACCGTCACGAGGGAGAACCCGAAGGTGAAGAGGAAGCTGGTGAGGATCGCCGGGTCGCTGAACGCGGCGATGTAGTTCGTGAACCCGATGAACTCGTAGTCACCGATGCCGATGGAGTCGGTGAAGCTGAAGACGATCCCGACGACGCCGGGGACGGTGATCGCGAGCGTGAACAGGACGACGGCCGGGAAGAGGAAGAGGTAGTAGATCGGTTCGACGCGCTTGCGGCTGCGGCGGACCTTCGGGTCTCCCCCGGTCACGATGGCGGTGGTGGCGCTCATTCGGATCCCTCCTTGGTCGACACGGGCGGCTGTCTGAACGCGAGCCGGGCCCAGTCCGCGTCCATGGTGCGGAGCATCGACGCCGCGTTGGTCCCGAGGACCAGCGATTGCGCGTAGTTCTCGGTCGGGATGGCGCGCGGGTTGAGCACGCCGGGGCCCTGGTAGAACGCTCCGGCGTCGTAGTACGGGATCATGCCGGCCACGCGGGGGTCGTCAGGAGCCGTGCCGTCGTCCGTCGGGACGAAGCCGAGCTGCGACTCGTTGTAGGCCTGGATGACCTCCGGCTGGTACAGGTACTCCAGGAAGTCGCGGGCACCCTCCGGGTTCTTCGCCTCCTCGGGGATGATCGTCACGAGGTCGAGGTTCACGCGGACCTTCAGGTCCTTCGGGTCCTCCGTCATCGGCAGGGGGAAGGTGCCGAGGTCCAGGTCGGGTGCGGTGAGTGCGATCTGGCTGAACGCCCACGGCCCCTGCAGGTACATGGCGCCCTGGCCTTCGGCGAACGCGACGTTGCCGGCGTCGTAGGTGCGACTCGGCGCATCCGCCTGCGTGTACTCCTTCGCCAGCAGCTGCATCTTCTCGATGGGCTCGAGGAAGTCCTTCTCGAAGGAGACCGGGGCGTCCGGTCCCACCTCGGTGCCCTCCTCCGCGAGGCGGTCGTAGAACTCGGGGATGTCGACGGCGCCGCCGACCGAATAGTCGAACCAGCCCTGGTTGGCGGTCCACGCATCGGCGAACGTCGCGTAGAACGGCGCCACACCGGCGGCCTTGAGGGTGTCGGAGACGGCGATGAGTTCGCTCCACGTCGTCGGCACCTCGAGGCCGTTCTCGGCGAAGATCGTCTTGTTGTAGATGACGGAGGCGGCCATCACCGAGTAGGGCAGCGCACTCGTGCGCCCCTCGCAGACGCCGTACTGGTCGAGCAACGGCTGGAGGTCGTCGCGGATGGACGCCGCCGCCGTCGTGTCGGAGAGGTCGGAGAGCGCACACCGCTCCACGAAGCGTGAGACCTCGTGGTTGTAGTTCGAGAGCATGAGGTCCGGCGGGTTGCCTCGGACGAAGCTGGCGGCGAGTGGATCGGGCCCCGAGGTGTCCATCACGACCTCGTACTGCTGCTGCGAGGCGTTGTAGTCCGCGACGGCCTGGTTCATGAAGGTGAACGCCTCGCGCTTGCTGAAGGTGAAGTGGACGGTCTCCCGGCCGTCGCTCGAGCAGGCGACGAGGGTGCTCGCGACCAGGAGTCCCGTCGCCACCCCCGCCGTGACGCGTAACGCGCGTTTCAGTTGGTTCGACATCATTGTCCTTCCACGCGGTCCGACCGGACCACTGACTAAATACAGAGAGCAAATCAACTCATGTCGGACACTCTGCCATCCGCGCGCGGCAGGGTCAAGCATCGGTTGGGTCACGCCGCGCCGAGCCGCGCGGGCGTGATCGTTCACGGTCGAGCGCGACGCGCGGACCCGCGCCGTCCGGCCGCGCCCCGGACCGATATCGTTGACGCTCATGGACGCGACGACGAGCCTCACCGGACCACCGGAGCCGCGGGCCACGAACCTCGCCGCCGTGCTGGCCCACGCCTGGGCCGAATCGGCGTTCACCGCGGCCGACGTCATGGCGGCGACCGGCCTGTCCCGATCGACGGCGATCGCCCTCTGCGACGACCTGATCGATCTCGGCTGGTTCACCGAACTCGACGACGCACGTCAGGCGGGTGTCGCGTATCGCAAGGGGCGCCCCGCGCGGCGCTACGAGCTGCACGATGCGGCCGGGGTCGTCGTGGGCGTCGACGCGGGAGCCCACTCCATCACGACGATCGCCGCGGACCTCCGTGGGCGAGAACTGGCGCGCTCGCACCGGGCGATCGACCCGGCAGCCGACGCGGAGGAACGCGTCTCCGTGGTCGACGCGGCGATCACCGAGGTCCTGCAGTCCGACGGCACGGGGAGGCCGCTCTGCATCACCCTCGGCGTACCGGCCCCGATCGACGCGCTCGGGCGCTCCCCCGAGGGCAACGTCTTCTGGGAGCGCATGAACCCGAGGCTCGGCGAACGCCTCCAAGACCACGGCTGCGTGGTGCTCACGGACAACGACGCCAACCTCGCCGCCGTGGCTGAAGGCGCGCGCGGTGCGGGTGCGGGCGTCGACTCCTACATCGCCGTGATGACGGGTGAACGGCTCGGCGCCGGCTACGTCGTCGACGGGCGTCTCGTGCGCGGCCGAGGACGGGCGGGCGAACTGCACCTCCTCGACCTCGTCGACGGTGTCGGTTCCGCGCGGGGTTTCGCCGCGGTGCTCCGCGACTGGGGTCGCGCCCATCGCGAGAGCGGCGGTCTGCCCGAGAGCAGCCCGCTCAGCCGGCTGCCCGTCGAGCGGGTCGACGCGTCGTCCGTCCTGGCGGCGGCCGACGATGGCGACGAGGCGGCGCTCGACCTGGTCCGGCGTCTGGCCGACCGCGTCGCACGGATGAGTGCCGTCCTCGGTGGGCTCCTGGACGTGGAGCGGATCGTGTTCGCCGGGGCGATCGCCCCCTCGATGTCGTTGCTGCTCGAGATCGCCTCGGAGCGCCTCCCGGGGTACATGAGCGCCGAGCCGCCGCTGCTCGTGGCGTCGGCACTCGGTGCGGACATCGTGGCGCAGGGGGCTGTCGCCACCGCCGTCGACCACGTCCGGCGCAACGCGCTGCGCATCGACCTCGCCCGCTAGGTTCCGGGCTCAGTCGTCCACGATTGTCGCAGCACCGACTGACCGTCCGACCCGTGGGCGGTGGAACGCCTGGGTCGGACGGTCATCCGGTGCCGCGATCAGCTCGCCTGGGTCGCCCGGCGGCGACGGACGACGAGCCAGGCGCCGGCCGCGAAGAGGAGGCCCGCCAGGCTCAGGAACCCGACGACCGAGACACCGGTGGTCGAGAGCGAGCCCGGCCCGGCGGTTCCCGCGCCCGGTGTCCCGGCGGACGGCGCACTCCCGTCGGCGGCGAGGACGGTCAGCGCCGCCTCCGCCGTGATCCCGGAGTCCGCACCCAGGGCCCGCAGCGTGTGGGCACCGGGGTCCACCGACGCGGGAACCCGCACCGTGGTCGTGAACGCACCCGAAGCGTCCGCGACGACCGTCCCGAGCTCCGTCGGGGTGGAGAAGAGGGTGAGCTGCACCTGCTCCCCCGCAGTGAAGCCGGACCCGGACACCGAGAACGACTCCTCGACCCGCACCGACGCCGCATCGATCGTCAGCGTGCCCTCGGCACCGGGCACCGCGATCCGCTGCGGACCCACGCTCTCGAGGGTCGGGACGACCGGGTTCATCAGACCCGTCTCCGGATCGAAGGTCACGCGGTCGATCGTCGTCTCGCGGTGCTGACCGTCGCCGCCAGGGATGGCGAACCGGTGGTAGACGATGTACCAGTCGTCGGTGCCCGGCACGTTCAGGATCGAGCTGTGACCGGTGGCGAGGATGCCGAGTTCCGGTCGCTTCTGCAGGATCACGCCGTGGGCGGTCCACGGCCCGTCGACGCTCGTCGCCGTCGCGTAGCCGACCCGGTAGTTCTCCGAACCGGTGTCGTCGATCGAGTAGGTCAGGTGGTACAGGCCGTCCCGGTAGTTGACGAAGGCCCCTTCGCGGAAGTCGGTCAAGCCGTCGATCCGCTTGAGCGTGTCCGCCTTGATCGAGAGCATGTCGTCCGACAGTTCCGCGTACACCGGCGAACCGTTGCCCCAGAACAGGTAGCTCTTCCCCGTCACCGGGTCGGTGAAGGTGGCCGGGTCGATCGCCTGTCCCGAGGTCACCGCCTCATCGTTCAGGATCATCGCGTCCGGCTGTGCCGTGAACGGGCCGGTGGGGCTGTCCGCGACGGCGACACCGATGGTCTTCCGATCGACGGTGGGATTGTGGCCGCTGAAGTAGAAGAAGAACTTGCCGTTCTTCTCGCCGATCGTCGGCGCCCAGGCGTTGCCCGTGGCCCACGGCACGTTCCCGTTCGCGCCGTCGAGGGTCAGGATCGGCTCCGCCGAACGTTCCCAGTCGACGAGGTCCTTGGACGACCAGACGAAGAACTCCTTGCCACCCCAGCCGGCGAAACCGTCCGAGGTCGCATAGAGGTAGTACGTGTCGCCCCAGGCGAAGATGTTCGGATCGGCGTACAGCCCCGGGATGACCGGACTCTTCATCTCGACCGCCCGCATCGTCCAGGTGACCGGTTCGCCGGAGGTCGGCGTGAGCGTCACGGTGGCTGGGCTGCTCAGGTCGACGGCGGTCCCCGAGGCGGGGCTCGCCGTGACACCGGCCACGGTCGTGAAGGTCGGGCTGAGCGCCGTGCGGTCGGTTCCGGGCCGCACCGGGAAGACGACCTCGTGGCGGTCGTCGTCGACGATCGGGGCGGTCTTCAGCACGTCCTCCTCGAGACCGATGTCGGTGAGTGCGGCGCTGTTCCCTGAGCCGGCGAGCACCTCGTCCGCCGAGAGCGCCCGGTTGTAGATCGCGAACTCGCGGAACGCGCCCTTCAGCCGGTTGTCGCCGTCGTAGTTGGAGCGGCCGAGGTAGTTGGCGCTCGTCCATCCGGCGCCGATGTCACCAGGATCGGACGTCACGGTCCCCGTCCCGACGGCGATCCCGTCGAGGTAGATCGTCGCCGTCGTGCCCTGCAGCGTGTAGGTCAACGTGGCCCAGCGTCCGCGCGTGAGGTCCTTGCCCTGCGACACGGTCTGCTCGGTGCTCCAGTTGCCGGTCGCGAGACTCGTCCGGTACGCGTTCCCGGTGCTGAACAGGTAGCCGTTCCCGGAGCCGTCGGAGGTGTTCCCGAGCCCGTAGATGAAGTACGGGTTGGCCTGCGACGGGTCGATCCAGACCTGGGCCTCCACCGTGACGTCGGTCACGCCGGCGAGCAGGTCGTCGGGCAGTTTGACGTAGTCGTCGCCGCCGTCGAGCTGCAGTGCGCCGTCGGCGAAGGAGGCGCCACCCTCGACCGTGGCGTCGAGGCCGTTGCCGGACACGTCGTTCAGGGTCGATCCTGCGGATCCTGCGAAGTCGTAGCGGACGATCTCGCCGTCCTCGTTCGCGGGCACCGGTTCGGCCACGCCGCCGAGGCTGTCCTGGAGCTGCTGCAGTTCGGCCGCCGTCACGGGGAGCACCGTGCCGTGCCGCGGGCTCGCGGGGAGGTCGTAGTCCTTCGCGACCTGCCAGTCCGGGTTCGCGATGTCCTCGGTCTCGAGCGGGATGTAGCCGCGTCCGCCGTACTCGTCGACGAAGAGGTAGAACTTGTCGCCGTTGACGTCGCCGGGGTTGGCGGCGAACGCCGTCGGCCCCTCGACCGCGCTCGTGCCGGCGTCGCGACCGATGCAGCTGTCGAGCACCGTCCAGGACTCGAGCGTGGCCCGCAGGTCCGTCGAGGACTCCTGGATGATGTCGGCGCACCCGGTGCCACCGGCACCCTCGTCCTTGGTGAAGCGGTAGTAGGTGTCGCTCGACCTGATGACCGTGGAGTCGATCCGCGAGACGCCCTGGTCCTGCCAGACCTGCGGGTCGCTGAAGGTCGTGAAGTCGCGGGTGGTCGCGTACATCATGCGGTGGTAGCTGTCCCCCGTGTGGTCCGGGTCGTCGGCACCGTAGAGCGACGACGCCCAGAACACGACGTAGGCACCGATGGTGTCGTCGTAGTAGGCCTCGGGCGCCCAGGTGTTGCCGGCGTTCTCGGGGGCGACCTCGATGTGCCGCTGGTCGGACCAGGTCACGAGGTCGTGGGACTCCCACACCTCGAGGTAGTGGCTACCCTGGCGGACCGAGTCACCCCAGGACGTGCCGCTGCCGATCGAGAGGTCGGTGGCGATGAGGTAGAAGGTGTCGCCCTCGGGAGAGCGGATGAGGAACGGGTCGCGCAGCCCCTTCGTCCCCTCGTCGGAAGTGAGGACCGGGCGTCCGGCGTTGAGTTCGTTCCAGTCGAGCGCGTTGTTGCCCTCACTCGCTGCGAAGGAGATGTTCTCGCCGGCGAGGGAGTTGCCGGTGAAGTAGGCGAAGGCGTAGCCCTCGTAGTCGGGCGTCGCGATGGCGGCGCGGACGGTCGCGGTGAACTCGCGCGTCGCGGTCGCCTCGCCCTGCCGCAGCGTCGCGGTCAGGGTGACGGTGCTGTCGGCGGCGGGCCGCGAGACGACCCCGTCCGTGGCGATCACGGCGGGATCGGAGGACATCCACTCGATGGCGATCCCCTCCAGTGCGCCGGGCAGCGTCAGGTTGCCGCGGACGTCGTCGACGTTGGCGATCGAGAGGGAGGCGGCAGCGGCGTCCAGCACTTCTTGCGCCGTGGGGGCGGCTCGGAGACCCGTCTGGGAGGTGGGCGTCTGGGCGGTCCCCGGCGCCGCGACGGCACCGCCGGAGACGCCGACGAGCGGCAGGATCAGGGTCGCGACGCAGGTCGCGACGACCGTTTTGAGGCGCAGTCGAGGCATGGGGGTTGGTTCTCCTGGTTCGGCTTCGTTGTCGAGCGGGGATGGAACGGTGGTGCCGCGGTCGCGGGGGCGACCGGGGCGTCAGGTCTTGCGCTTGCGCGAGACGACGAGTCGCTGGAGGAGGACGAAGACGAGCAGGATGCCGCCGGTGATGATCGTCGTCGCTTCCGGTGGGATGCTGCCGTCACGGGTGATGAGGACGTTCATGAGCCCGAGGACGAGCGCACCGACCACGGACCCGAGGACGAACCCCGCGCCACCGGTGAGCAGCGTGCCACCGATGATGACCGCGGCGATGGCATCGAGCTCCCACCCGACACCGGTGATGTTCTGGGCGATGCCGAGCTTCGAGGTGTAGACGACGGCGGCGAGGCCGGCCAGGGTGCCGCTGATGATGTAGACCATGAGCTTCGTCCGGACGACGGGCAGACCCATGAGGAGGGCCGACTGCTCGGAACCGCCGATCGCGTACACGGTGCGACCCATCCGGGTCTTGTGCAGGACGACGAAGGCCGCGGCGACGACGATGAGTGCGATCACGACGTTCGGGGTGGTGATGAGGTCGTTGATCTTCGGGCCGTCGATCACCTTCCACTCGGTCGAGAGCGAGCGGATCGGCGAGTCGTCGGCGAGGCGCTCAGGGGTGGTGCTGAGCATCGACGCGAGCCCTCGTCCGAGGAACATCATCGCCAGGGTGGCGATGAAGGGTTGGACGTTGAAGTACTGGACGAGCACCCCTGAGAAGACGCCGAAGGCCGAGCCGATGAGGACCATGATCACCATGACGGCGATCGGATTCCAGCCCGAGTTCGCGAGCATCACCCCGACGAGACTGCTGATCGCGATGATCGCTCCGACGGAGAGGTCCACGCCCCCGGTGAGGATCACGAAGGTGAGCCCGACGGCGAGGATGATCAGGTACGCGTTGTTGATGAGCAGGTTCGAGATGGTGCTCGCCTGGACGATGCGCCCGTAGGCGATCTCGCCGTACACGACCATGCCGATGAAGATGACGACGGCGGCCAACGTCGGCAGCGTCTCGAGGTTCGGCGTCAGACGCGCCAGCAGCGTCCGCCGCGGGGGCGCCGACGCGTCGAGCGTCGGTCGTTCGCTGAGGGTGCTCATGCGGACACCGTTTCCTTTCGCGTGGGGACGGACGCGGGTGGCGTCGTCCGGGAGTTCCGACGGGCGAACAGGGCTCGCACGCGCTGGGACTGGAGGAGGCAGATGATCACGATGACGACCGCCTTGAAGGCCGGCGTCGCCGACGAGGGGATGGAGAGGAACACGATCGTCTTGTCGAGCGTGGCGATGAGGAGTGCCCCGATGACGCTGCCGGTGAGGGAGAACTTGCCGCCGGCGAGCGAGGTGCCGCCGATGACGACGGCGAGGATCGCGTCCATCTCCGCGTTCAGACCGGTCTTCGCGACCTCGACGGTCATGACGCTGGCCGTGCTGAAGATGCCGGCGACACCGGCCAGGACCGCGCTCACGATGTAGACCGCGATGAGGATGCCGATCGGGCGGATCCCCGCCATCCGCGCCGCCCGCGGGTTGATGCCGATGGACTCGATCATGAGCCCGAGCGCGGTGCGCCGCACGAGGACGGCGACGATCGCGACGATGACCCCGGCGATGATGAAGACCACCGGGAAACCGAACACCGTGCCGTTCGCGAGCCACCGGAAGGGCTCGTTCGTCGCCGAGGTGTTCTGACCGGAGGTGATGACCTTCGCGAGGCCTCGGCCGGCGAGCATCGTGATCAGCGTGGTGATGAACGGCTGCAGCCCGACGATCGAGACGAGGACCCCGTTCACCGTCCCGAGGAAGGCGCTGACAGCGAGCGCGAGCAGGGCCGCGACGATCGCCGTCCCGGCGTCACCGCCGCTCTGGTTGCTCATGAACTCCATCGACACGGCGCCGGAGACGGCCATCACGGATCCGACCGAGAGATCGATACCGCGGGTGGCGATGACGAGGGTCATGCCGACCGCGATCATCATGATCGGGGCGCTCGCGCGGAGGATGTCGATCGGGTTGCCCGACAGGTTGCCGGTCGTGCCGTTGACGGAGACACCGAGGTAGCCGGGGTCCTTCACGAGGTTGATGACGAGCAGCAGCAGCAGGGTCACGATCGCCCAGATGTAGGGCTGGTGGACGATGGTGCTGACGATGCCGCGGGCGGAGCGCTGCCCTCCGCTGGCGGAGGAACCGGAACGGGCCGGACCCTGACTGGTGGCGCTCACGTGGCGCTCCCTTCGGTGGCGATCAGGTCGACGATGGTGTCTGCGGTGACCTCGGGTCCGTTGACGATCTC
Source organism: Plantibacter sp. ME-Dv--P-095 (assembly GCF_030209365.1). Lineage (NCBI taxonomy): Bacteria > Bacillati > Actinomycetota > Actinomycetes > Micrococcales > Microbacteriaceae > Plantibacter > Plantibacter sp. ME-Dv--P-095. The sequence goes on along the minus strand of NZ_JARVSB010000001.1, from coordinate 109,236 downwards.
GCCGATCTTACGATGATCCTTCAGCACGACGATCCGCTCGCTCAAGCGCACGACCTCCTCGAGCTCGGAGGAGATGAAGACGACCGACATGCCGTCCTCGGCGAGGGCGGCGATGGCCTCCTGGATCTCGGCCTTCGCGCCGACGTCGATGCCGCGGGTGGGTTCGTCGAGCACGATGAGCTGCGGCTTCGTCGCGAGCCACCGGCCGAGGAGCACCTTCTGCTGGTTGCCGCCGGACAGGTTCTTGATGGGACGCTCGGGGTCGGACGGGCGCACGTTGAGTTCGAGCAGGTACTTGTCGCACAGCTCGTTCTGCTCCCGGCGGGAGAGCGGGCGGGCCCACCCTCGGCGGGCCTGCACGGCCAGGATGAGGTTCTCGCGCACGGTGAGGTCGCCGATGATGCCCTCGTCGCGACGATTCTCCGTCGAGAAGGCGATCTTCTTGGACAGCCCGGCCATGGGGGTGTGCACCTCGGCCGGGGATCCGTCGATGGTGACGGAACCGGAGTCGGGTCGGTCGGCCCCGTAGATGAGGCGGCCGAGTTCGGTGCGTCCTGAGCCGAGGAGTCCGGCGAGGCCGACGACCTCGCCGGCGTGCACCTCGATGTCGACGGGGTCGATCGAGCCCTTCCGGCCGAGCTCGGTGGCGCGGTAGAAGGCTGGAGCGTCCCCAGCGCCTGCGCGCCCGCGGTTGGAGCCGAGGGCGGCGAGCGTGCCGTAGTCCTTGCCGATCATCTTCGAGATGAGTTCGGTCCGGTTCAGTTCCGACGTCAGGTACTCGCCGACGAACTCGCCGTTGCGGAGCACCGTGAGCCGGTCGCTGATCGCGTAGACCTGATCGAGGAAGTGGGAGACGAAGAGGATCGCGACGCCCTGGTCGCGCAGTCGGCGCATGACCTGGAAGAGCCCCTCGACCTCGTTGGCGTCGAGGCTGGAGGTCGGTTCGTCGAGGATGAGCACCTTCGACTTGGTGACCATGGCCCTGCTGATCGCGACGAGCTGTTGCAGCGCGAGCGAGATGCTCGAGAGCGGCTGCTTGGGGTCGATGTGGCCGAGACCGAGGCCGACGAGCGCTTCGTGCGCCGCCTCGTGGGTCCGGCGCCAGTTGATGCCGAACGGACCACGGACCTCGTGGCCGAGCATCACGTTCTCACCGACGGTGAGGTTGTCGCAGAGGTTCACCTCTTGGTAGACGGTTGAGATGCCGGCGCTCTGGGCGTCGGCCGTTCCGGAGAAGGAGCGCGGACCGCCCGCGACCAGGATCGAGCCGGAGTCGATCTTGTACACGCCGGTGAGGGCCTTGATGAGCGTCGACTTGCCGGCGCCGTTCTCACCCATGAGGGTGTGGACCTCGCCCGGGAAGAGGCGGAAGTCCACGTCTTGCAGGGCTTTGACGCCCGGGAACTCGATGGAGATGTGCTGCATCTCGACGATCGGCTCGGTGATTGCCATGTCTGCCTGGTCGTTCTGCCGGGTCGTCCGGCGTCGTCGCTGGGGAGCGTGAGCCCCGGAAGGTGTGGGCCGGTCGCCCGGCAGCGAGGCGTTCGCTGCCGGGCGACCGGGATGCATCAGTACGCGCGGGTCGGAAGTGCTTCCTTGGCCGCGTCGGGCGAGTCGAACGTCACGCTCGGCACGACGATCTCGGACTCGACCGAATCGCCGGCGAGAGCCTTCTTGACCACGTCGATCGCGGTGTCACCGAACAGCGGGTTGTACTCTGCGACGAAGCTCAGGCGGCCTGCCTCGAGCGCCTCGAGGGCGGCCTTCGTGCCGTCGATCGTGATGATCTTGACGTCGGTGCCGGGCTTCAGACCGGCCTCCTCCACGGCGAGGGCTGCGCCGAGGCCCATCTCGTCATTCTGGGCGAACACGAGCTGGACGTCGTTGTTGTTCGCCTTGAGGATCGTCTCGAAGACGCTCTTCGCCTCTTCGGTGGACCAGTTGGCCGACTGCGACTCGAGCTTCGTGAAGTTCGGGTCGATGGTCTCGTCCCAGCCCTTGTTGCGGTCGTTCACCACGGAGAGTCCGGGAGGGCCCTCGAGCACGACGTACTTGGCGCCGTCGGGGAACTGGCCGTTCGCCCATTCGGCGGCGGAGCCGGAGATGCCGACGTTGTCGGGGGCGATCCGGCTGGTGTAGAGCTCGGTGTCGTTGGGCTCGATGCCGCGGTCGAGGAGGACGACGGGGATCTCGGCCTCCTTCGCGCGCTTCAGGACGCTCTCCCAGCCGGTCGCCTCGGTGGCGGACAGCAGGATGGCGTCGACGCCCTCGTCGATGAACGAGGTGAAGGCGGTGATCTGCGAGTTCTGGTCGCCGTTCGTCGCCGGTGCGTACTTGAGGTCGAAGCCGTTCTCCTTCGAGAACGAGTCCTGGATGTTCTTCTCGTTCGCGGTGCGCCATCCGCCTTCGGGGCCGACGGCCACGAAGCCGATGGTGGTGAGTTCGCCGTCGCCGCCGGCGTCGCCGCCTGCGCTTCCGGAACCGCCGGAGCAGGCGGTCGCGCTGATCGCGATGGCACCGACGAGAGCGAGGCCCGCGATGGCGCGGACACGTGCTGTTCTGAACATTGATCTCCTCCTTGAGACCCGCGGTCCCGACACTGGGGCGCGGTGTGAATGCGATGTGTGCTGCTGGTGCAACGCCGGTGGGCACTGATTGTTAGCGATCACAATTGCGTTGTGCTGAACATTAGCCAGGGCCGCGACACCATGTCAACAGGCAATGTGAGCCCTCACATTCGTTCGCGATCCACTCCCCCGACACGTGTCGCTCGCGCTAGAGTCGGGGTCGTCGGCGTTCCACCCGACCGCCCGCCTCGATGGAGAGTCACCCATGTCCACACCCGCGCCGCTCGTGCATCTGCGCGGCGTCTCCGTGCGGTTCCCGGGTGTGCAGGCCCTCGACGACGTCGAGCTCCGACTCTTCCCCGGTGAGGTCCACGCCCTGATGGGCGAGAACGGTGCCGGGAAGTCCACCCTGGTCAAGGTGCTGACGGGCGTCCACCACGTCGACGCGGGTCGCATCGGTTTTGACGGCCGCGACGTGTCCTTCTCGAGCGTCGCCGACGCCCAGGCGCACGGGATCAGCACGGTCTACCAGGAGGTCAACCTCCTCCCCAACCTCACCGTCGCGGAGAACATCCTCCTGGGTCGTGAGCCACGGCACGCTTGGGGTGGGATCTCCGGGCGACGCATGCGCGAGCGGGCCAGGGAGCTGCTCGCTTCCGTCGGACTCGACATCGACCCGTCGTCGCAGCTGTCGACCCATCCGCCGGCCGTCCAGCAGCTCGTCGCGATCGTGCGCGCCATCGCCGTCCGCACCCGGGTGCTCGTGCTCGACGAACCGACCTCGAGCCTCGACACGGACGAGGTCACCGAGCTCTTCCGGATCATCTCGATCCTCAAGGCCGAAGGGGTCGCGATCCTCTTCATCTCGCACTTCCTCGACCAGGTGTACGAGATCTCCGATCGCCTCACCGTGCTGCGCGAGGGCCGCCTCGTCGGCGAGTACCTCCCCCACGAACTGCTCCGCATCGACCTCGTCCACAAGATGATCGGTAAGGAGCTCGCGACCTTCGACGAGATCCGCCGCGGGCTCGACCTCTCCGACGAGGGCGACACACTCGACGGCGAGGAGCCGTTCGTCGCCGCCATCGGCCTCGGACGCCAGGGAGGCGTCGAACCGATCGACCTGAAGGTCTACGAGGGCGAGATCGTGGGCATCGCGGGACTGCTCGGCTCCGGCCGGACCGAACTCGCCAGGCTCCTCACCGGGGTCGACCGGGCCGACACGGGTTCGGTGCAGGTGGCCGGTGCACCGACCCGTCTCAGCACCCCGCGGCGGGCGCTCAAGCAGCGCATCGTCTACGCCTCCGAGAACCGCCGGACGGAGGGGATCATCGGTGAGCTCAGTGTTCGCGACAACATCGCCCTCGCGCTGCAGGCCGACCTCGGCTGGTTCCGCCGGATCCCCCTGCGGCGGCAGAACGAGCTGGCCGAGAGCTACATCCAGGCCATGGGCATCCGGCCCGCGAACCCCGATGCGCTCATGAAAGAGCTCTCCGGGGGCAACCAGCAGAAGGTGCTCCTGGCGCGGTGGCTGGCGCTCGCCCCGCGACTCCTCGTCCTCGACGAACCGACGCGCGGGATCGACATCGGCGCGAAGGCGGAGATCCAGAAGCTCGTGAGTCGCCTCGCCGAGAACGGGCTCTCGGTCGTGTTCATCTCCGCGGAACTCGAGGAGGTGCTGCGGATCAGTCATCGCATCGCCGTGCTCCGAGATCGACGGAAGGTCGCGGATCTGCCGAACCATGATCTGACCGTGTCGAAGCTCTTGGCAGCGATGTCGGAGGCTCCGGACGAACGGGTGCCTGTCCAGCATCCGAGCGCCGAGCCGGACGGACCCCGTGGCTGAGGCGTCCCGCCATGCGACGATCTTCGACGTCGCTCGGCTCGCCGGGGTGTCCCATCAGACGGTGTCACGGGTGCTCAACGACCTGCCGAACGTCCGACCGGCGACGAAGGCCCGCGTCGAAGAGGCGATCAAGCAGCTGCGGTACGTGCCCTCCCCCGCAGCGCGCACCCTGGTCACGAAGCGGTCGCGCACCATCGGGCTCATCGCCACCGGTGGGACGGAGTTCGGACCGTCGTCGTCCGTGCTCCACTTCAACGCGGCCGCTCGGGACGCCCGGTGGTCGGTGTTCACGGCGAACATGGTGGACAGCGACCCCGGATCGGCACGAGCCGCCGTCGAAGGGTTCCTCCGCCAGAACGTCGAGGGCATCGCGGTCATCAGCGCCCGGGAGGGCGTCACCGACATCGTCGCCGGGATGGAGCTGAGCGTGCCGCTCGTCGCCCTGCACGCGACGCCTCGGGCGGGCCTGGTGACGGTCGGTGTCGACCAGTACGCAGGCGCACGGGCCGCGACCGCGCACCTCATCCGGCTGGGTCACCGGCGCATCGGCCATCTCGCCGGGCCCGCGGACGCCGTCGACGCGCGGGAGCGCGAGCGTGGGTGGCGGGACGAACTCGCCGAGGCGGGTCTCGTCGCGCAGCTGATCGGCACCGGCGACTGGACGCCGACCTCGGGCTACGTGGTGGGTCGGCGTCTGGACGACGAGGTGACCGCGGTGTTCGCCGCGAACGACCAGATGGCGCTCGGGCTGATCCACGCCCTGACCGAGCAGGGCGTCCGGGTCCCACTCGACTTCAGCGTCGTCGGATTCGACGACATCCCCGAGGCCGAGCATCTCTCGCCACCCCTGACGACCGTCCGTCAGGACTTCGAGCTCGTCGGCCGGACCATGCTCGCCACGCTCCTCGACCACGTCAACGGCGACCCGGCGCGGACGACGGCACCCTCGGTCCCGCTCCTCGTGGAGCGGGACTCGACGGCGGCGGCCCCGACGACGATCCGCATCCGCCAGGACCTGGCGCGCACACGGGTCGACTGAGCCGGTCTTCGGTTCCCGGTCAGCGGGCTGCGAGCATCCGGTCGGCGGTCCGCACCGACAACGCCATCTGGGCGAGGCCCGGGTTCGCCGCCAGGGCGCTCGGGAACGTGGAGTTGTCGCAGATCCACAGGTTGTCGATGTCGTGCGATCGACCGTCGCCATCGACGACGCCCTCGGATGGATCGGTGCTCATCCGGCACGTCCCCAGCGTGTGCGCCGTGCGTGCGAGCACCCGGGTGCTCCGAGCGCCTGCCGCCGTGAGGATGTCCGTCATCGTCCGGATGGCGTGGCGGTCGATGGCCTCCTCGTTCTCGCCGGGCGAGAAGGTGATCGACGCCCGCGGCAGACCCCACTCGTCCTCCTCCGAGGACAGCTCGAGGCGGTTGCCGTCGGCGGGGAGGCACTCGGCGTTCATGCCGATGCCGGCGCTGTGGCGTGACAGCTCGAGTTCGTCCATCAGTTCCGAACCCCACAGGCCACCGCCGCGCACGAGTGTCGTGGCGTAGTTGAAGGGCATGACGCCGAGACTCTGCAGGAGGTATCCGCCGACGAAATCGGCGTCCTTCGGACGCAGGAAGTCCTCGGTGATGAGTGCCGACGGGTAGCCGCGGTATCCGCGGATCTGCTCGTCGAACCGGCCCCACACCTGGACGGCGCCGTGGGCGAGGAAGTTGCGTCCCACCTGGCCACTGGAGTTGGCGATCCCGTTGTGGAGCAGGAGGCGGGGCGTCTCGATCCCACCGCCGGCGAGCACGAGCGCCGCGCACCGCTGCCGATGGTCGGCACCGTCCTGCCGGTAGACCACGCCGGTGACCCGACCGCGAGCGTCGCGCTCGATGGTGTGGACGACCGCATCCGGACGGATCTCCGCGCCGGCCGCGACGGCGGCCGGGAGGTAGGTGATGGCCGTCGTCGCCTTCGCACCGTGGCGTTCGCCCTGGTGGATCGATCCGACGTTCGTCGTCGCGCGCCGCAGGCCGTGGTGGGGCTGGTCGCGGTCGCGGGTGATGATCGCGGCTGGTGCGTCCGTGGCCCGGATCCCGAGGGCGTCGGCACCCTTCGCCATGAGGTCCGCCGGGGCGTTGCGCTGCGGCGGAGCGTACAGGTACGTGCGCGCCGGGTCCCAGGGGTAGGGCGTCGGACCGGAGACGCCGATGAACGCCTCGACCTCCTCGACGTAGCGGGTCAGCTCCGCGTGGTCGACTGGCCAGTCCATTCCCTGCCCGGTGTCGCTGCGCAGGTGCAGGTCGCGGGCATCAGGACGTGGGGTGAACGCGCCCCAATGCACCGTGCCACCGCCGACGCCGAATCCGCTGTTGTTCGGACCGAACGCGGTCGGGGCGTCGCCGCCGCTGAACCGGCTGGACATCCAGTTGATCGTGGTCGCATCGACCTCGTCCGGGGTGGATTCGGCCGGATCGTGGTTCGGCCCGGCTTCGAGGGCGACGACACGGAGGCCCTGAGAGGCGAGGCGTGCGAGCAGTGGCGCACCTCCCGCTCCGGTCCCGACCACGACGACGTCGACGCTGTCCTCGAGGTCGTATGTCTGCATGGAATCGAGGTTCACGCGGTGTCCTTCTGCGTCTGGTCGAGCGGGGCGACGCCGAGGTCGGAGGGCTCCCACTCGTCTCGGGTGTCTGCGGCGAGTTGCTGGTAGCCGGCGAAGTCGACGTCCTCGGCTCCGGTCGCGAAGCCGTCGTAGCCGACCCGCGCGAGGGACGCCGGGTGGATGAGCCATTCCCGCACGAGGTCGACGCGCAGGTCCTCGAACCAGCGACGCAGCTCGTCTCCCGCCACGGTCCCGCCGGGCACGCCCTTCCCGTCGATGACGTCGCGGATCATCGCGTCCTGGTCGTCGGGCGAGGTCGGCCAAGCCGGCAGGAGCTCGTCGAGGCCGACGCGGTAGGCCTCATCGTCCGTCAAGGCCCCCATCGGCCGCCAGCCGTCGCCGCCGCCTGCTGCGAGGTCGGTGTCGACGCGCGCGGCGAGGTCGATCACCCCGCCGACCGGCTGCGGCACGAGCCGCGCGGCGATCTGTCGGAGCAGGTCGAGCTGCTCCGGCTCCAGCACACGCGATCGGTATGCGGCGTCGTCGGGCAATGCCCGTCGTGCAAGGGCACTCCGGACGCGCGTCGTGGTGCGTGGTGAGGCGATGACGCGCCCCCACTCGGCGGGCACGACCGCGCTGTGGACGAGGATCTCGTCCCACAGCTCCGTGATCGCGTGCGCGACCTCGGCAGGGCGTTCGAGCGGGAGCAGGTGTCCCGCTCCGGCGAGGGAGACGAATCGCGCACGCGGATACACACCGGACAGCAGGTCCGGCTGCACGGCGGCACCGAGCGCATCGTCCTGGTCGCCAGCGAGGACGGTGCACGGGAGGTCCAGGACGCCGACGGACGAGGTGGTGTCCTCGAGACTGCCCTGCTCCAGCCAGCGTCGCCACGCCACCGGCGACATGGCCTGCACGGACGCGACGGTCGGCTGCTGGAGCTCAGCCGACAGCGGAGCACCCACATTGTCGTCGACGAAGGTCTGCGCATCGGCTTCGGCGATGCGGCCGTCCTCGACCCAGGCGAGCATCTGACTGCGCTTCTCGTCGGGCATCGGTTCGGGTGTCGGCGGCGACGGTGCGAGGAGGACCACCCCGAGGAGACCGAAGACGGGCATGTCGCCGTCCCGCACCCGGGACGCGATCCCGGCAGCGATCTTCCCGCCCATGCTGTGCGCACACAGCAGCCACGGGCCGCCGTCGGCCTCGTCCGCGATCACCGCGAGGGCGGTGTCGATCTGTGCGGACACTGAACCGTCGGGCGCATCGGCGGAGCCGCCCTGACCGGGGAGGGTGACGGGGACGACCCTGAAACGGTCGCCGAGCTCATGAGCGAGGGGCTGCGCCGCCGCCGCGTCCAGGCCGAGCCCGGGAAGGAAGAAGACCGTGCACTCGGCCGCGGTCACGGAGTGACCATGCCGCCGTTGACGTTCAGCGTGGCACCGGAGACGTACCCGGATTCCGCTGAGGCCAGGTAGACGTAGGCCGGCGCGAGCTCGGCAGGCTGCCCCGCCCGCTGGTAGGTGTTCTCGTCGTCGAAGTTCGTCATCTGCTCGTCCGACACGCCGTCGGACACCTGCAGTGCGGTCCACACGGGGCCAGGGGCGACCACGTTGACGCGGATCCCCCGGTCGGCGAGCTGCAGGGCGAGACCCTTCGACAGGTTGTTGATCGCGGCCTTCGTCGCGGCGTAGTCGAGCCGGTCGGGCGACGGCTTGTAGGCCTCCAGCGATGCCGTGTTGACGATGCTCGCACCGGCACCGAGGTGCGCGAGCGCGGCCTTGGTGATCCAGAAGTTCGCGAAGACGTTCGTCCGGAAGGTCTCCTCGAACTGTTCGTCGCTGAGGTCCTCCACGCGGTCGACGGCGATCTGCTTGCCGGCGTTGTTGACGAGGATGTCCAGACCGCCGAGGAAGTCGGCGGCCTCCGACACGAGCCGGCGGCATTCGGCGGCGTGCGAGACGTCGGCGACGATCGCCAGGCCGCGTCGCCCGGCCTCGTCGATGAGCCCGAGCACGTGCTCGGCGTCCTCCTCCTCACCCGGAAGATGCGCGATGACCACGTCGGCGCCCTCCCTGGCGAACGCGATCGCCGTGGCGGCACCGATACCGGAGTCGCCGCCGGTGATCAGGGCCTTGCGACCGGAGAGTCGTCCGCTCCCCCGGTAGCTCGATTCGCCGAGGTCGGGAACCGGCGTCATCCGGGCCTGGACGCCGGGCTCCGGCTGGTGCTGCAAGGGTGGTTCGACCCGGGCGTATCGGGTCACAGGATTGGTCAGCTCGTACTGGTCATGCGGGGACATGACGACCACGCTAGACGAGAGACCGGTCGACCTCGGTGGGGTTGCGCTCGGGCCGTCAGCCGGTCATGAGACCGGGCGGACGACTCGTGTCGGGGACCGGTCAGCAGAACGACGAGGGTCCGCCCCAGCCGCCGACCCAAGCCTCGAGGCGAGGGTCGGACCGCAGCGGGAACACGCCCTCGGCGACGAGCCGTTCCGTCGTGAACGCGGCAGGGCCACCCCAGCGCTGCGCTCGACGCGTGGCGCGCCGCGACCGCAGGGTGCCGAGCGGGATGCCTTCGTCGTCGACGAGCTCGATGGTGCCCACCTCGCCCGTTCCGAGGCGTCCGACGGCGTCCGTGATCCACGCCGGGTCGAGGACGACGACGGGTCGCTCGAGGTCCCACGTCACGCGCGCGTCGGTCTGATCCGATCCGATGACCACGCGCGGGTCGTCCCGGAGCTCCGGCGCTCCGTCGTCCTCGAGGACCAACCTGGCCTGCGGGAAGGCGGCGAGGAAGGAGTCCGCCGCGATGAACCGGGCGGCCCCGCTGTGCTCACACCGCAGCCGCATCACGACGTCGACCGCGTCCGACCACAGGGCTCTCGGTGCGGAACCCGGGACGGGGATCGCCGAGAGCAGCCGGGTCGTCTGCGCGTTCGCGCGGTGCATACCGGAGTCGGCGCGCCCGGCCCACTCAGCGCCGTCGTGCCAGGCCACCGCGGCGGGCACGTGAGCGAGCACGGCACCGGCCTGCCACATCCGGTGCGCCCACTCCCAGTCCTCGCCGCCGTACGTGGTGAAGGTCTCGTCGAAACCGCCGACCTCGTCGAACATCGCCCGCGAACACGCGATGACCGCTCCGATCACGAACCGGTAGGACCGATCGTCGGCCTCGAGGAGGTCGTGCGACCTGCCGTACGCCTCGGCGAGCCAGGCGGGTTCGGCCAGTTCACGACCGGCCGCAGCCTCGACGACGGGCACGTCCGGATCGATGCCGGAGAAATCGGCGTGGCGGCGACGGCCCACGGTGACGGCCTCGGGCAGCAGGGCCGGCAGCCGGGTCAGCGCACGGACGTAGCCCGGCTCCGGGACCGTGTCGGCGTCGAGGAAGCACAACACCTCACCGCTGCTCGCGCGCACACCGAGGTTGCGGACCGCCGCGAGGCGGAAGCCCCGGTCCTCCTGCCGGACGAGGATCACGTCGTCGGGCACGTCCACCGCTCCCGGTGAACCGTCGTCGGCGACGACGATCTCCAGCAGCTCGTGCGGGTAGTCCTGCGCGGCGAGGGCGTGCAGCGTGCGGCCGAGCTCGCCGGGCTGGTCGTAGTGCGCGACGATCACCGACACCCGAGGGAGCGGATCGGGGTGGATCCCGTCGAGTGTGTCCCAACGGTTGCCGACGACCCAGGGCCGCCTCATGCGTCCAGCCCGTCCCACCAGCGGAGGTACGAGTCCGTCGCCTCCGTCCACGACATCGGCAGGCGCCGCAAGCCGTGCCAGGTCTGCTGTGGCTGTTCGGCGGCGCTGCGGACCGCGACCGCGAGGTCCGATTCGTCGACGGACGTCAACGCACCCGGGCGCAGGGCGGCCATCTCGTCGATGTACCGGTTGCGCATGGCCACCGGTCGCCGACCCCAGCCGATCCAGGACGCGAGCGAACCGGATGCCGAGACATGTCGGTGCGCGATGACGGGGACGGCGACGGCTCTCCCCCGCCGGGCGATCTCCGCATCGTCGAGCCAACCGGTCACTTCGACGCCGACGCCGAGGGCGCCGGCACGACGGATGAAGGCCTCGAGGTCGGCGGCGTGCCCGTCGGAGGCGCGGCCGAGGACCGTCAGTCGGGTCATCCCGGCGGCCGCTGCGGCCGCCGCCGCCTCGTCGTGTCCCTTGCCGGGGTAGAAGAAGCCGAGGACGCCCACGGATCCGTCCGGCACCTGTGGCTGTTCTCCGTCCTGGACTTCGACCGGCAACGGGATGCGGGCCACCGGCCCTGACCAGACGCCCTCCTCGCGGAGGAGTTCCCGCTCGTGGTCGCTGTTGATGACCACGCCGCGCGCGGCCGCTGCCACTCGGGCGTAGGCGGCCCGCCGACGTGGGAGGTTGTGCGCCCCGTCGGAGGCCTGCGGGACGTCGTGCAGGGTGACACTCACCCGCAACCGCGCTGCGAGCTGGACGAAGTCGTCGGCGGCGTGCTCCGGTGACCCGCCCCAGAGGCGATCGGTGAAGTGCGCGTGTACCGCGGTGCCGTCGGCGAGGCGATCGAGGTGCGTCGCGTCGACGCTCCGGACGGCCGGATGCCGCGCGGCGACCTCGGCGGCCAGTTCCCGCGCGTAGACGGCGACGCCGTGGTTGCCCGCGTGGACGAGGAGGAGTGGTGCCTCCATCACGCGTCACGCCAGACGGCGAGGAGGTCCGTCAGCCTGCCGACGGCCGCGACGACGAGGCCGGGGTGGGACGCGTACCAGTCGGTGTGGGCGGCGCGAACCTCGGCGTCGTCGATCTCGGCTCCGTCCACGATCCAGTGGTCACGAGGGCGGTCCGGGAGCGACCACGCGTCGACGACATCGGAAAGGAGGGGTGCGTGCACGGCGTTCAGCAGGGGCCGACCGGGATCGGTGACGCCACCGCCCAGACCGAGCACGCCGAGCACCCTCGCCCCCAGGGGAAGCCAGATCGCGTTCCCGGGGTGGTTGACCGTGCGGACGTGATCGGCGGTGACCTCGTCGAACAGATCGGAGACCGCCACGTCGGTGAGCGCTTCACGCGTGCGGAGCACCTCCAGCGATGACCGGCCGATCGCCCGCACGGCGTCCGGTGGCAGCACGGCCGCGACGGGGATGCCGGCGGCGGCGGCGAGCGTCCGGACGTCGTGGTAGTCGACGATCGGGAGGCTCTCCTCGAACGCCGGGATCCGGATGGACGCCTGGAACGGGTGCAGTCCACCGAAGCGCACCGGCGGCAGGGTCAGGACCCGGCCGTCGGTGGCGGCCGCCACCTGCCGGGTTCCGAGCGGCAGCCCGTGATAGTCGTCGCGGACGGGCTGCGTCACCACACTGTGGGCGCTCCGCACCACCTCGTGGAGGCGCTCGGCATCCTCGGCGGTCATCTCGTGCACGGCGGGAACGCGCACGAACCGTCGTCCCTCGGCATCCATCACCGTGCGGAGCGATTCGGCCTGACAGTTGCCGAGCACCACCCCGAAGTCGGCCGGGAGCGGCGCGAGCCCGTAGAACTCCGCGTAGTGCCGTCGACGCGCCGACACCGATGTCTCGGAGGGCGCGCTGATGGTGCCCGGGTCGGCGGTGAGGCTCATGCTCCGACCGTATACCGTCGCCGGAGACCGGAGGTTCCTGCGGCCATGAGGTTGCGCAGAGGCCCTACCGTCTGCCAGTCGGTCGGTCCACGCCATACCTGCCTGTGGCGTGAGCGACCAGGTCTATCGGCGATGACAACCGTTATCGATTACATGAAGACATTGCAATTCGTTTATGTATGTGGTGCGATGGATCCATCGCCGGACCTGAAGCTGAAGGAGCACCCATGAGCACCACCGAGATCCACGCCGAGCACACCCTCGCCGACCACACCCACGGAGCCGACTGCGGCCACGAGGCCGTCGCGCACGAGGACCACACCGACTACGTGCACGGCACGCACCACCACGCCGAGCACGGCGACCACTACGACGAGCACGAGAGCGTCGCCGAGCACACCGTCACGGACCACGCTCACGGTGACGACTGCGGCCACGAGGCCGTCCAGCACGGCGACCACGTCGACTTCGTCCACGAGGGCCACAAGCACGCCGCCCACGGCGAGCACTACGACGAGCACTGAGCCCGTCCCTGCTGAACGCCTGAGGGCCTCGACCAGACGGTCGGGGCCCTCAAGCGTTCCCGGGCCGCCCCTTGACCGGGCAAGCCGGCGAGGCCAGGGTTCGACGTCCTACTCTCCCGCGCGCGACGCCCCGCGTCGGTGCTGCTCCGTCGCCGGGAGTGAGACCTCGAACCGGCTGCCCTCGCCGAGGGTGCTGTGCGCGGTGAGCCGGCCCCCCAGCGCCTCGGCGAGGCCGCGGGCGATCGAGAGGCCGAGACCGGTGCTCCGTCCGGCGCGGACCCGCGACGGCTCGCCACGCCACAGCCGGTCGAAGATCCGAGGCAGATCCGCCGCCGGGATACCCTCACCGGTGTCGACCACCGCGATCCGCACCGTACCGTCGACGAGCACCGCGTCGAGGTCGATCCGCCCGCCCGCCGGGGTGTGCCGCAAGGCGTTCGACAGCAGGTTGTCGAGGATCTGCCGCAATCGGGCTGGATCGGTCTCGAGGCGCAGAGGACCGGTGATCTGGACGTGCAGCGCGACATCGGAGGCCGCCGTGCGCACCCGGTACGCCTCGGCGAGGTCGCGCACGACCATCGCCGCATCGCACCTCCGCAGGTCCAACACGAGGTCCCCGGACTCCGCCAACGCGAGCAGCTGCAGGTCGCCCGTGATCCGCTCCATCCGCCCCGCCTCATCCAGCACGAGCCGGCGGAGGGCCGCGTCGTCGAGTCCCAGTCCGTCTTCCGCAGCCTCGACCCAGCCACGGATGTTCGTCAGCGGGCTGCGCAGTTCGTGGGCGATGTCGCCGAGCAGGCGACGGCGGGAGGCCTCGTGTCCGGCGACCTCACTCGACATGCGGTCGAACGCCGCTCCGACGCCGGCGAGGTCGTCGCCCGCGGGGAGCTCCGCGCGGGCATCCCGATCGCCGGCGCTGAACCGCTCGACAGCACCCTCGAGCCGACGCGCGCTCCGCAGGGTCGGCACGATGATGAGTGCCGCCGCCACCGACAGGAGCGCCAGCAGCACCACGATGAACCCGGCGACGCGGGCGATCGATCCGGGACTCGCGTCGAGCGGGCCGCGGGCGTCGCCGCGTTCATCGGTGAGCACCAGGGTGACGGCGGGCGCCGTCGTGGCCTTCGCCTGATCGATGCGCGCCTGGAGCAGGCACTCCTCGGCGGTGTCGTCACCGCTCGGGACGGTGCGCAGCGCGAGTCCCGTGGGGGCGACCGACGGCGACAGGGCGAGTTCGACGCTGGTGATCAGCGGGGCGTTCGCCGCGAGCAGGCAGCCGTTCGTCCGATCTCGGAGGTCGTCGAGGGCGGTCTGCTCGCTCGGCAACGGGGTTTCCAGCGCGGCGCGGCCGCAATCCGGGGCATCCTCGTCACCGGAGACGACCGGCCTCCCGGTCGCCCACACCGCCGTCTCGCCGACCGCCTCACCCAGACACGTCACCACCGCATCCGCCTGCCGGGCGAGCTCCGCACGCTGCGTCCCATCGAGCAGGAACGGCCCGGTGATCCCGTCGGGCAGCCCCAGCTCGGACGTCACCGGATCGGCTCGGAGCGCGAGCGGGTCGAGCAACCGGGTGGCGCGCGCCGGGCGAGGCAGCTCGGGCGCGGTGTCCGCGATCACCGTCCCGTCGCCGCCGACCACGGCGATGCGGCGTCCCGTCTCCTGACCGAGGACCAACAGCGTCGACCCGACATCGTTCCAATCCGTGTGATGCCCGGCCCAGACCGTCAGCGCGTCCATCACCTGCTCGTCCCGCATGAGATCGGCGCCGGACGCCTGCTCGTCGTACCGGTACTCCGACGTCTGCGCGAGCCAGATCGTGCCGCCCACCGAGGCCAGCACGAGCAGGAGCCCAGCCGCGAGATAGCGGGCGAGGAGCCGCGGTACGCGTCGGCGCCCCACCGTCGCCGCTCCGCCGCTGTCAGTCATGTCGTCAGCCATGCTCTCATCGCTTCCCGTCCCGGTTCGCATCCATGCCCCGATCGCCACGTCACGCGATCAGGTCGCGGCGAGGGCCGCGGTCGGTGACTGCCGAGCGGCACGGATGGACGGGGCGAGCCCGGCGACGGCACCGGTCACCAGTGCGGCGGCCATCCCGGACAGGATCGTCTCCACCGGGACGACCAGCGGCCAGTGCTGCAGACCACTCCACGTCCAGGTGCCGAGCAGACCGAGCACCACGCCCGTCGCACCACCCAGCGCGCAGAGCGTGACCGCCTCCACGAGGAACTGCGCCTGGATCTGACCCCGGTGTGCGCCGAGCGCTCGCCGCAATCCGATCTCCCGGCGACGTTCCAGCACGGAGACGAACATCGTGTTCGCGACGCCGATGCCACCGATGACGAGCGCGACGGCGGCGAGTGCGAGGAACAGGCCGTCGAAGCTCGACCGGGCCGCGGCTTTCGCGGCGAGCACGGCCGAGGGCTGACTCACCTGCACGAGTCCGCCCGCCCCGGGCGAGAGGGTGGCGGCGACGACGGGACGCAGGGCGTCGATCGACGCCTCGACACCCGTGACGTAGGCGACCGTCGGTGCGCCGTCGAAACCCAGCCAGCGCTGTGCGGCAGCGTCGTCGACGAGGACCGCCGACTGCACGTCGGCGGACAGCGGCGTCTTCGCGAGCACACCGACGACGGTGAACGCGACGCCGCCGACATCTATCGTGACCGGCCGATCGGGCAACCGTGACAGGCCCAACCGCTCGGCTGCGTCGATGCCCAGCACCGCCGTCGGCAGGTCGCTCCGGTCGAGCCAGCGGCCGGAGGTCACCTCGGTCCGCAGCACCCCCCGGAGGTCGCCGCGCACGGCGAGCGTGGTCAATCCGGTCTCCGGGTACCCGCGGAACACGTTGCTGCGAACCGGGGCGTGGGTGTTCCCGACCGTCGCGGCGTCGGTCACGGTTCCGATGCGCTGCAGCATGCCGAGGGCCTCGTCGGGCAGCGGGACGGGCGACCCGTCGGCGCCCGCACGGGGATCGGCACGCAACAGGTCCGCCCCGAGCGCCGTGAGCTGCTCGTCGAGCGCGGCCTGCGAGGACGCGGGCACGGCGGTGACGGTCACGAGGGTCGCGATGCCGATGGCGATGCCGATCGTCGAGAGCACGGCACGAAGCGGTCGGGTACGGAGCCCGACCGTGCCGACCTCCAGGAGGTCTCGGAGGTCGAGACGTCTGCGGGGCTCACGCATGGGCCATCCTCTCGGTGTGTGCATCGGTGTCGGTGATGATGCGACCGTCACGCAGTTCGATCCGACGCGGCAGCCGTGCGGCCAGCTCGACGTCGTGGGTGATGACGACGACGGTGGTCCCCTCCTCGTGCAACCGTTCGAGCAGCCCGAGCACGCGCTCGCCGTTCGCGGTGTCGAGGGCGCCGGTCGGTTCGTCGGCGAGGACGACGAGCGGGTCGGTCACGATCGCCCTGGCGATGGCGACCCGCTGCCGTTCACCGCCGGAGAGGTCCTGCGCAGCGTGCCCGATCCGGTGTCCGAGGCCCACCCGCTCGAGCGCCGCGCAGGCGAGGTCGCGGCGTTCCCGCCTCGGAACGCCGCTGTAGAGCAGCGCCGTGACGACGTTCTGTTCGGCGGTCACGCCGTCGGACAGGTGGAACCCCTGGAAGACGAATCCGATCGAGCTCCCCCGTACGTCGGACAGTGCCCGATCCGTGAGCTCACGGGTGTCGACACCGCCGATGCGGACCACGCCGGTGGTGGGCCGGTCGAGCGTTCCCAGCACGTTGAGCAACGTCGACTTGCCGGCGCCGGAGCGCCCGACGATCGCGGCGAGCTCACCCGCGTCGATCCGCAGGGAGACGTCGTCCAGCGCGGCGACCCCGCCGGGGTGGATGCGACTGACGTGCTCGAGTTCGAGCGCCGGCGTCGTCATCGTGCCGACACCACGGTCATCCCGGCGTCGATCCCACCACCGCTGACCTCGACGTGGTCGTCCGCGATCAGCCCGATCTCGACCCCGTGGAGTCGACCGCGCTCGTCCTGCAGGGCGTACCCGCCTTCCGCGAGCGCGACGAGGGCCGCCACAGGAACGATCAGCACGTCCTGCACGGAGCGGGTGGCGACCCGGACGGTCACGGCGGCCGCGTCGACACCGTCGAGCGCGGCCTGATCGTCGATCGCCACGACCGCACGCACCTTCGCCTCGGCTCCTTCGCCGGTCGTGGTCACCGTGACGATGGATCCGCCGACGGTGCGCCCGTCGGGCAACTCGATCGTGGCCTTCGCACCGGCGCCGATGACGCCCGCGTCTTTGGCCGGGACCGACGCCTCGACGACGCGGGTCGTGGGCGTGACCGTGAACGGTTGTCCGCCCGCCGGGTCGCCGAGGCGTGCGGTCACGGCGGCGATACGACTCGGCGCGCTCAGGACGATCACGTCGGCAGGTCCCAGCGTGCCGGTACATTCCAGGCCGAGCGATTCCTGCCAGTCCCGCACGGCTTCGCCGAACGCCTCCCCGGTCTCGAAGTCCGCCGAATCACTCCGGCTGAGGTATCCGAGCTCCATGAGGTTCGACGCGACCATGCTCACGTCCGCCCCCTCCATCCCAGAGCCGTCGATCGCGCGATAGAGCGGAAGCTCGCCGATCAGCACCGCGACCGCTCGCTCGTTCGCGCGAAGCGCCACGGATCCGCGGTCGAGGACACCGCCGACCGGGGGCAGGCCGGTGATGATGCCGTCGGCCTTCGTCGTCACGGGCACCGCGGTACCGAACCCGACGGCGCCGTCGAGGCGGGCGGTCTGGACGAGCTCTCCCCGCTCGACGACCACGGTGGCCGGCGCGGCCGGCGGCGCGACCGGAGCCGCATCGGCCGCGGGGCGGAGCAGCAGGTTGGCTCCCCCGGCCCCCACCGCGAGGACGGCGCAGAGGACGAGCGAACCGATGAGCACGGTGCGCCGTCGCGGCCGCGTCATTCGGCGCTCCCGTCCGAGGTGGAGGCCATGCAGGCGTCCACGTACTGCATCCCGAGCGAGATCGAGGTGGCGTCGTTCGATTCGCCGCCGAAGGCGAGGTTGATCCGGCCGAACGTGTCCGCTTCGGTGATCTCGACCTCTCGCACGCCGCGGTCGCGCAGGCAGTCCACCACACGCTGCACGAACCGCAGGGCATCGGGATTCTGTGCGTCGAGCTCCCACGGGGGCAACGGCGCCACGCGCAGACAGAGCGCCTCGGCCTCGGCGACCCCCGCGAGATCCTCGGCGACGCCGCCGCTGACCGAGCCGCCGTCGCCGCCCGTCGGAGCGTCCGGCATCGCCGGGCCGTGGTCCGCGAGACAGCGGTCCCGCGGCTTCCAGGCCTCCGCCTCCTCCTCATCCGACATGTCGAGACGCAGGCGCACGGGCTCGCCGTACTCCGCGAAGAGCGGGTCGACGGCCTCGGTCGGGGTCGGAGCGGCGGTCTCCAGGGTCGCGATACCGCCGTCGGCCCCCTGGTCGGAGGCGGGTGCGGAGCAGGCGGTGAGTCCCGCCAGGAGCGCCAGGGCCCCCGCTGCGGCGGTCAAGGATCGATGGGTGGTGCGTGGCACGGTTCCTCCTCAGGTGTGGACGGCTACGACCCACCCTCGTCACCGGATGTGAGCGACTTGTGAGCGAACGGTGCCGAGCCCGACCGCATGCCGGGCCCGTGCCTAGGATCGGAACGTGACCAGAGTCTTGATCGTCGAGGACGATGCCCTGCAGTCGGAGCTCGTGCGCCGCTACCTCGAACGCGAGGGGCACGACGTGACGGTGCTCGCGGACGGCGCCGAGGCGCTCGCGGAGGTGCGCCGCTCGACGCCGGACCTGCTCGTCCTCGACGTGATGCTCCCCGGCGCCGACGGCCTCACGGTCTGCCGGACGCTGCGCGAGGAAGAGTTCGACCTGCCGATCCTGCTGCTCACCGCCCGCTCGACGGAGAACGACCTGCTGCTCGGGCTCGAGCTCGGCGCCGACGACTACCTCGCGAAACCGTACAGCCCGCGCGAACTGGTCGCTCGGGTCCGTGCCCTCCTGAGGCGCGCGCGGCGGACGACGCCGACGTCGACGGTCATCGCCGTCGGCGACCTCGAGATCGATCCGGACCGGCATCAAGCCACCCTCGGGGAGCTCCCGCTGGACCTCACACGCGCCGAGTTCGACCTCCTCGAGGAGTTCGCGCTGCATCCCGGCATCGTCCTCAGCCGCGCCCGCCTGCTCGACCGGCTCCACGGCACGGATCGCTGGATCGGCGACCGCACCATCGACACCCACGTGAAGAACCTCCGGGCGAAGATCGAGACCGACCCACAGCGCCCGGCCAGGCTGGTCACCGTCTACGGCGTCGGGTACACCCTCCACGCGGGCTGAGCGAGGCGCGGGCTCCGTCCACGTTGCCGTCGCGGTCGCGCTACGCGCCTGAGCGGGCGGCCTTCACGAGGAGACGACCGACCACCGCGAGTTCCCGCTGGGTGAGGCCGTTGAGCGGACTGTGCCGGAGCACCGCCTCGATCATCGACGCCCTGACCGTGCCGCCGCGTGCCGTCAGGGAGACGACGCGCTGTCGGCCGTCCGAGGCGTCCGGGCGGCGCTCCACGAGCCCCCGTTGCTCGAGCTGCCCGTAGAGGAACGTCGCGTTCTGCGGGGTGCAGTGCATGCGTGCTGCGAGTTCCTTCATCGGCAGCGCATCCGCTTCGGGGTCGACCATCCACAACGCGTAGGCGGTGTTCATGGTGAGGCCCAACTCGTCGAGCGCGGGCGTCACCGACTCCGTCGTGCGGGCGGTGACGTCGTACGCCGCCAGCAGGGCGGCAGCCGTGTCCGCGGTCCTCAGGTCCATGGGGAAACCGTATCAGCTCCTTCGAGACTTGAAGTGTTATGGTCGGCAGGTGATTCGAGACTCGAAGCATATTCCCGACCGGAGGACGACCCGCCATGACCACTGAACGACTGGACTCCCGCGTCATCGCGGTCACCGGAGCCACCTCGGGCGTGGGGTACTTCATCGCCGAACAGCTGGCCGCGCTCGGGGCCGAGATCATCGTGATCGGACGATCCCCGGATCGAGCACGCACGGTGATCGAGCTGCTGCCCCACCCGCACCGCCATCACGCCCTGACGGCGGACCTCGACGACGTCGACACCGTCCGCTCGGCGGGAGCGCACCTGGCCGCGCTCGACCGCCTCGACGCACTCGTGCTGAACGCCGGCGTGGTGGGTCCGGCGCGGGCGCGGCGAGTCGGGCCGTTCGACGTCGAGCACACCATGGGCGTCAACCACCTCGCTCACGCGGAGCTCCTCCGGCACGCCCTGCCCGCGCTCGAGCGAACGGTCGGTGCCCGAGTCGTCCACCAGGGCAGCCTCGTCGCGGCGACCCATCCCTTCGACCGGTCGGACTGGCTCTCCGAGCGTGACTACCGACCCCGCATCGCGTACACGAACTCCAAACACGCCGTGCAGCTGTTCGGATTCGAGCTGGCCCGTCGCCTCGAAGCCCAGGGCCACTCGACGCGGTCGATCGTCGTCCATCCCGGAGCCGCCATCGACGCCCTCACCGTCGACCGGTCCGGCGTTCACCAGCGCAGCGCATTCGTCCGGGCCGCAGCCGCCGTGATCGGCCCGCTCTTCTCTCGGATCGTCGCTGGCAAACACGAGGCGGCCCGTTCGGCCGTCCTCGCCGCGAGCACGCCCGAGCTCCCGTCCCTGGCGTACATCGGTCCGGAACGGCGCGAGGTCGGAACCCCTCGCGTGGTCCCCGCGCCGCCCATCAGCCTTGATCCGGCACTGGGGGCGTTCATCTGGGAGGAGACCGAGCGGCTCATCGGAGCCCCGATCCTCTCGGCGCGGTCCTGACCCCGGCTTCGAGGCCGCCCCGTCGAGGTCCTTATCTGAGGCTTAGGAAGGGCCCATACGCTGCCGCCATGATGACCAAGAAGCGATGGATGTTGTGGGGTGCGGCCGGCCTGGTGGCCGCGGTGGCGGTGGGCTCGGGGGTCGTCCTCGCGACCGCGACCGGGCGGGCCGCACCGGCACCCGCCGCCGCGACCGCCACGGCCGAACAGACGACGATCTCCGCGACGGTCACGGGGAAGGGCTCCATCGCCGCGGCGAGCAGCGCCTCCGCCGGGTTCGTCGACGGGGGTCGCGTCAACACGATCTCGGTCGCCGTCGGTCAGACGGTCGCCGCCGGGCAGGAGCTCGCCACGGTCGACCCAGGACCCGCCGACCTGGCCCTGGAGAAGGCACAGGGGGCGCTCACCGCCGCCCAGAGTGCGCTGGACAGCGCCCGGCAGAGCGCGCAAGCCGGGCTCGACGCCCTCGCCGCCGCGAAGGCGACCCTGGCGACCCTCGCGGCCGACGCTCCAGAACGCCAGACCACGGAGGCCACCGTGCGGGACCTGTCCGCCCAGGGGCCGACGCAGCGCGATGCCGTCACGCAGGCGGAGAAAGGTCGCGACGATGCACAACGCGACGTGACCGCCGCGCAGACCGCACGCGACCAGACCACGCTGCTCGCGCCGATCGCCGGCGTCGTCACGGCCGTCAACGGCACCGTCGGGACCATCCTCACCGCCGGTCAGTCGTCGCAGGCGAACGGCGACGGCACGAACACGGCCTCAGCCACCGCATCGGCAGGGCTCGTGGCCATCGCCGACGTGTCGAGCCTCCGGGTGACGGCGTCCATCCCCGAGGCGGACATCGCGACCGTCGCCGTCGGCCAGACGGCCACCGTCACCCTCCCCGTGAAGGGCGCTGCGCCCATCGCCGGCACCGTCCTCGCCGTCGCCCCCACCCCGCAGAGCAGCACCGACGGCGTCGTGAGCTACGCGGTCGCGATCCAGCTGACGGCTCCCCCGGCCGGGGTCCGCCTCGGGCAGACCGCGGTCGTCGCGATCACGGTCGCGACCGCGGAGGACGCCACCGTCGTCCCGGCGGAGGCCGTCCAGCTGACCTCGACCACCGCCGGCACCGTGCAGGTCCGGGCGGCGACGGGCAAGACGAGGACCGTGGACGTGACCGTCGGGATCAGCACGCCGACCCAGGTTCAGATCCTGAAGGGGGTCTCCCGTGGCGACACCGTGGTGATCGTCGCGCCGACACCCGTCACGAGCACCGACGACGGGCTCGGCGGCCAGATGCCCGGCGGCGGCGACGGTTCGTTCGGAGGTGAGCAGTGATGCCCGCGATCTCACTCGACGGCATCACCCGCCACCACCGCAGCCAGGACGGCTCGACGGTCCGGGCGCTGGACGGGATCGACCTGACCGTGCCGTCCGGGGAGTTCCTGGCCATCATCGGTCCCTCGGGCGCCGGTAAGTCGAGCCTGTTGAACATCCTCGGCTGCCTCGACCGGCCGACCTCAGGCCGGCTCCTCATCAACGACCGACTCGTGTCGACCATGCCCTCGGCGACCGTCGCAGACATCCGCAACACCGAGATCGGATTCGTCTTCCAGGCGTTCAATCTGATCCCTGCCCTGACCGCGCGGGGCAACGTCGAACTCCCGATGGTGTACGCGGGTGTCGGGCGTCGTGAGCGCCGACTCCGGGCCACGGAGGCATTGGACCGGGTCGGGCTCGCAGCACATGCCGAGCGGCATCCCAACCAGCTCTCCGGCGGTCAGCAGCAGCGGGTCGCCGTCGCCCGCGCGATCGTCAACGACCCGGCGTTCATCCTCGCCGACGAACCGACCGGCAACCTGGACTCGCGATCGACGGACGACGTGCTCGGCATCATCGAACAGCTGCACCGGGCCGGCTCGACCGTCGTCCTCATCACCCACGAGGACGAGGTCGCCGCCCGAGCGGAGCGCGTCGTGACGATGCAGGACGGCCGGATCGCGGCCGACGAGGATCGACGCACGGCGATCACCGGGGCGGTCGTGACCTCGTGAGGGCGGGCGACCTGTTCGGCTCGGCCATGCGTGGGATCACGGGCAACCTAACGAGGTCGATCCTGACGATCGTCATGATCGTCATCGGCGTCGGTTCCGTCATCACCCTCGTGGCCGTGGGGAACGGTGCGTCGAAACAGGTCAACGACCAGATCGCCGCACTCGGTGCCTCGGCCATCACCGTCTCCCCCGGCTTCTCCTCCACCGGCACCGGCGCCTCGCTGCAACCCGAGGACGCGGATGCGATCCGCTCGAGCCGGGCGGCGACGAGCATCTCGAGCGTCGCCCCGCAGGTCTCCGCGGAGAAACGCGCCGTCGCGGGGAGCCGTTCGGTCTCGATCACCGTCGTCGGGACGACCGACGCGTACTTCACGATCACGAACGCCGTCATCGCCCAGGGTCGGGCACTGAGTGCCTCCGACGCGATCGGCGGTGGTGACGTCACCGTGTTGGACGCGAAGTCAGCGTCGGCGCTGTTCCCGGACGGGAGCGCCGTGGGCCAGACCGTCCTCGTGGGCTCGACACCCCTCCGTGTCGTCGGCGTCCTCGCCGACGGCGGTGCCGCGCAGCAGATGTTCGGCTCCGGCCGAACCATCTACGCCCCGATCGACCGCGTCCGCGCCTCCATCACCGGCTACGGCTCCTTGAGCGCCCTCTCGGTGGGCGCCGTGTCCCCGGCCGCCGTCGGCCAGGCTTCCGCCGAGGTCCGCGCCGTCCTCGCTCTCCGGCACGGCTCCGTCGCGTTCGACCTCTCCACACCGGACCAGCTCCGCTCCGTCCTCGGCGGTTCGGCCACGAGTCTCAACGGGATGCTCGCGGGCGTCGCCGCCATCAGCCTGCTGGTCGGTGGGATCGGGGTGACGAACGTGATGCTCCTCACCGTCCGTGAGCGGACCAGGGAGATCGGCATCCGCAAGGCACTCGGCGCCCGTCCGCTCCCGATCGCCGGCCAGTTCATGATCGAGGCCACCACGTTGAGCATCGTCGGAGGGGCTCTCGGCGTCGGAGCCGCGTTCCTCGTCACCCGCGTCCCGATCAACGGCATCCCGCCCGTGATCGAACCGACGATGGTCCTCCTCGCCGCCGGACTGTCGATCGGGATCGGCATCGTCTTCGGGACCTATCCCGCGGTCAGAGCGTCGCGGATGGACCCGGTACAGGCCCTCCGGGTCGGCGTGTGACCGGCCGGCGGTCTCAGTCGTGGGGCGGCCGCTCGAGCGATCCGTCCACCGCTCGCTGGTCGACGACCCGAGGTGGATGCGGCACGAGGACCGAGAACCGGGTCCGGCCGGGCCGGCTCTCCACGGAGACCGTGAACCCGGACGCGTCGGCGAGTGCACTGACGATGGCCAGGCCGAGCCCGACCGTGCTGGCGTCCCGGGTGTTGCCGTCTCCCGGCGGCCTGGCCTGGGTGAACCGCTCGAAGAGGGTGGGGAGCGCCTCCTCGGGGATGCCGGGGCCGTCGTCCTCGACCGACAGGATCGTCGCGGCCTCGGCCGTCGTCAGCGAGACGGTCACGGAGGTGCCCGGTGGGGTGTGGTGGCCGGCGTTGCCGATGAGGTTCAGCAGGATCCGCCGGATCGCGTCCTCGTCGCCCAGGACCACCGCCGGATCCGGCGGGAGGGCCAGTCGCCACCGGTGCCCAGGACGCGCGGCCCTCGCATCCGAGACCGTCTCCAGGACGACCTTCGAGAGGTCGATCTCCTCGATCCGCAGCTCGGGGTCCGCATCGAGTTTCGCGAGGAGGAGGAGCTGCTCGACGAGCGTCGTCATGCGCAGCGACTCCGCTCCGATCCGGGCGAGCGCTCCGACGACGTCCCGATCGAGGCCGGGCGTCGTGATCGTGAAGTCGGCATAGCCGCGGATCGCTGCGAGCGGGTTCCGCAATTCGTGGCTCGCCTCGGCGACGAACCGCCGCATCGACTCCTCGGTCGCATGGCGCGCGTTCAGCGAGGCTTCCACGTGGGTGAGGAGCCGGTTCAGGGCTCCGGCGACGCGGCCCGCTTCTGAGTCACGGTCCTCGTCGCGCAGGGGGACGCGTTCGCCCCCGCTCACCTCACCGGACGACATGGGTGTGGCTGCGACCCGGTCGGCGACGTCGACGACGTTCTCGAGCGGCGCGAGCTCACGACGGACCAGCCGGTACCCGATGGAGGCGGCGATCGCGGCGGCGAGCAGACCGATGACGACCTCCGCCAGCATGAACGCGCGGAGGGTCGCGTTCACGTCGTCGAGCCCGCCGCCGGTGACGAAGGTCAGCTCCCGGTCGGGCTCGTCGGCCAGGGTCAGGCTGGTCCGCAAGGAGAGGAAGTCCCCGAGCTCCGGGACGCTGATCGCGGTGGTGTCGTCACCCGTCGTGCGGCGGAGGACGGCCGCGGCCTCGGCGTCCGTCAGGTCACGAGCCGAATAGTCCGGCGCGACGTAGACGGAGAAGAGGACCGTGTCCCCGTCGGCGATGACGTAGTACCCGTCCGGTGCGGCGAACAGGCCGAACGGGCCGCCGAGCGTGTCGAGGTCCTTCGCAGAGCCGACCTCGGCACTCACCCGGCCGATGGCGCTGTCGGTCGCCAGGAACACCCCGTTGGCCACCTGGGTCATGAGGTTCTGATGGAGGATCGAGACCGAGACGACCCCGATGACCCCGACCACGGCGACGATGAGGGTGCACACCAGCATCACCAGGCGGACGCGGAGGGGGAACCTCGCCGCCTTCGGTCGTGTCCGACGGAGTCGCATCAGCGCTCTCGACCCACGGTGTCCGAACGCTCGGGCGGCGCCTCGGTCGCCTCGGGCGTCGCCTCGCTGGCCGCCTGGAGGAGGTAGCCCACGCGGCGGAGGGTGTGGATCATCGGCGGACGCCCGGCATCGATCTTCTTCCGCAGGTAGGAGATGTAGAGCTCCACGATGTTCGACTCACGGCCGAAGTCGTACTCCCACACCCGATCGAGGATCTGGTGTTTGCTGAGCACCCGGTTCGCGTTCTCCATGAGGTACCGCAGGAGCGCGAACTCGGTCGCGGTGAGCGTGATGTCCGTCCCTCCCCGGGCGACGGCATGGCTGTCCTCGTTGAGGGTGAGATCGCCGACCGTCATCACGGGGGAATCGGTCTGGCTGAGCATCGGGCTTCGCCTGGCGAGGCCCCGCAGACGGGCGACGACCTCGTCGATGCTGAACGGCTTCGTCACGTAGTCGTCGCCGCCGGCCGTGATGCCCGAGATCCGATCCGACACCGAGCTGTTGGCGGTGAGGAAGAGGACGAGGGTGTCCGGCAGGTCTTCGCGGATGCGCTCGAGCACGGCGAGTCCGTCCAGATCGGGCAGGACGACGTCGAGCACCACGAGGTGCGGCCGGTGCGCCCTCGCCTGAGCGATGGCGGCCTCACCCGTCCCCGCGACGAAGACGTTCCAGCCCTGCTGTCGGAGCACGGCGGAGAGCAGGTGACGCAGGTTCGCCTCATCGTCGACGACGAGCACACGGATGCGCGCGGAGTCCGGAGATGGCGACGCCTCATACATGCTGTCAGCGTGCATCGTGCTCCTGTGCGCCAGATAAGGACGGCCGGACGCCGCCGCGCCGCGAGCCTACCGCGCGCTGGTCTGCGGCGAACTGCTCGACGGCTCCGGGGTGAAGGCGATCGCGCCGGCCGGGTCCCGGGTCAGCACGCCGGTGTAGGAGACCGTCGTGATGGGGAGCTCATCGTCGGAGAAGCGGACGCGGAAGGTCGACGTCGCGTGGTATTCGCCATCGGTCAGCGTGATCACGGGACCCGGCTCGCGGAACCACTGCGCGGTCACGGCCTCCCCCAGCGGTCCCGGCAGCGAAGCGGTCAGCTCGGTGGGGCAGGACGGCCCGACGAAGCGCTCGGCCGCACATGTAGCCTGCAGCCCCTCGACCGCGGCGGCGAGTCCCGGTTCGACATCCGCCGTGAACGCCGGCGAGAAGCTGAAGTCGGCCCGGCCCTCGTCGCCCCCGAGGTCGGGGACATAGGCGGTGAACGCGTCCTCCGTGCCGAGCAGCTTGGTGAGGCCGGTCGGATCCTCGTACCTCACGCCGTACGCACCGGGGAGGAGCTGCAGTTCAGCGCTGTCCTCGGCGAGCGGGTACTCCAGCTGGTCGTTCACGGTCACGGTCGCGGCGGACTCGATGCCGCCGATCGTGATCGGGGTGTCGCCGCGCCAGCCGGTGATCCGGAGCTCGCCGTCCTCCCGCGACACCGAGAGTTCGAGCGTGCCAGGTGCTTCGGCACCGTCGAAGGTGTACTCGACGGTCGCCCTGAATCCTCCGGAGTCGTAGCCCCTTGTCTCGACGATACGTGCGTCGGTCGGCAAGGCGTCGGATGCGCGGTAGAAGTCGTCGTCGATGAACTCCTCGGGGAAGTCGATCGTGGTCAACGCCGCGGCCTTCGTCGCCTCACCCGCTTCGAGGTGTGCGAAGAACTCCTCGACGAGCGCGGTGCTCCCGGAGTCGTCCGTGTCGATCCCCCGTGCACATCCCGTGAGCGAGACGGTGATGGCGAGCACGCCGACGAGTGCTGTGCGTTTCCTCATGGCCACACGCTACTGGTCCTGCACCGTCCTGCGGATGGGGACCGCTCCCCATCCGCCACGCCGAGCGGTCGTCCGTCCAGCGGTGGCCTCGCCGACGCGCCCGACGGATCAGGTGTTGTTGAGGACGAGGTCGTGGATGTCGCGGCTGCGCAGCACGTTCGCCGCGTAGCGTTCGGCGAGCGGTCCGGTCACCGGTCCACTGATGATGAGCGGGACGAGCTGCTCGTACCGACCACCGTGCGAGCGCAGCGCACCGTGGAGCTGCGTGAGGTCGTGGGCGGAAGCCGTCCGGCCGAGCGCGGTGTCGGCGGCGGCGGTGACGGCGAGGTCGCCGATGCGGTCGAAGGGGTGTTCGTAGATCGTGGCGGAGGCCTCCCGGTCCCACACCTCCTCGATGCCGGGGACCGCCGTCAGGGCTCGACGGGCGCGTTCGCGGTCGGCGTCGGGGAGGTAGATCCAGGCGAAAGAGCCGAGCGCCCCGTGGTGCTTGGTGTACGGGTCGGTGATCGGGAGCACGATCTCGTCGAAGGCGATGCCCGCGTCGCGCAGGGTGTCCTCGAGGTAGATGACGCGTGCTGCACCGGTGGCATCGTGCTTGCTGTTCATGCCGTGATCGGCGGTGATCGCGATCAGGCATCCGGCATCCAGGTAGTCGCCGAGGAGTCGGTCGAACTCGACGAAGAACTCGTCGGCGAGGTCCTCCCCCGGCGCGGCCGCATGCTGTACCCGGTCGGTGAGCGAGACGTAGATCAGCTTCAGTTCCGGGGTGTGCCGGAGGGCCGCCAGGCCGATGCGCATCGCGTAGTGGCTCGCTCGCGGTTCGTACACGCCGGGTGCCGGCTCGCCGACGAGCTGCTCGACGTCGTCGATGCCGTAGGCGTCGAGGCCGGCGCCGGCGGCACGTTCGACACTGACCGACGGGACACCACCGTTGCCGAGCAGCAGGCGGAGCTTGTCCTTCGTGGTCACCATGAGGGTGGGCACCCCGGCGGCCTCGAACGCCGCGTGGATGCTCGGCGCGCGAAGGAACCGTGGATCGTTCAGCAACTCGAGCGTGCCGTCGGGGAGCCGGCAGTAGTTCCCCGGGATGCCGTGGATCGCGGGCGAGACGCCGGTGACGATGGAGATGTTGTTGGGGTTGGTGAGGCTCGGCATCTCGGAGGCACCGAGCGCGTACGAGCCGCCCGCGGCGAGCATCGCCGCCAAGCGCGGCATGATGTCCCGCCTGAGGGCGTCGTCGAAGTAGCGCGGGTCACCACCGTCGACGGTGAAGACGACGACGGTGCGTTCGGGGATCGTGTAGGTGCGGTCGTTGACGGTGACGGTGCTCATGCGGAGCGGCCTTTCTTCAGGTGGTCGAGGAAGAGCTCCTCGAGGAGGGACGGGGTGCGGACTGGGCGGCTGATGAGCGAGATGGCCCGCGGAGGAACCGGGGTCGGGAATTCGACCTCGGCGACCGCGCCGGCCCGGAGGTGGACGTCGACGACGGAGCGGGACAGGCAGGTGATCCCGAGGCCGTGTGCGACCGCCGCGAGGATCGCCGAGGTGCCCGTGAGGGTGCTGTGCTGCACCGCGGGGATCTGCCAGCGGGCTGCGAGCTGCAACTGATGCTCGCGGGTCCCGGATCCTCGCTCGCGGAGGAGCAGACGCGTACCGCGCAGCATCGCCGGATCGATCCGCTGGCCGGCCAGGAGATGCTCGGGCGAGATGATGACCGCCTGCTCCTCCATCGCGATCGGCTCGCAGTAGAGTCTCGGGTCGTCGCTGACTCCCGCGATCAGGGCGAACGGGAGCGCACCGTCGATCACCTGAGCGACGATCTGCTCCGTCCGCGCGACGGTGACGTCCACATCGACGTCCGGGTGGCTCGCGAGGAAGCCGGCCAACGCCGCCGGCAGGACGTGCTCTGCAGCGGTGGTCGTGGCGCCGGCCCGCAGCAGGCCACCGACGGGCGCGTCACGTGCGCGGGCGACGCCATCGAGCACCTCGTCCGCGCTCACGAGCAGCGCGCGACCATGGTCGACGAGGGCCCGTCCCGCATCGGTGACCTGGAAGCGTCGTGCTCCCCGATCGATCAGTTGGGCGGAGACGTCCGTCTCGAGCTGACCGACGGCTGCGGAGACGGACGACTGCGCGACGTCCATGGCCCGGGCTGCCGCCGTGACCCCTCCGAGGTCGACGACGTGGATGAAGGTCTGCAGGCGTTGCAGGTTCAGCGTCACCGGGTGCTCCGCTCGGCCAGGTCGGATCCGATCACCGCAGGCGCCTCGTCCGGTTCAGAGGATGCGGGCACGTCGCGCCCGCGCATGAACGCGTTGGCCGCTCCCGGCGTGATCTCCCCCTGCCAGCGGGCGATCACCAGACCGGCGACGGCGTTGCCCAGGGAGTTCACCACGGCTCGGCACTCCGACATGAAGCGGTCGATCCCGAGGACGAGCATGGTGCCGGCGATGGGGACGAGACCGGTCGATGCGACCGTCGCGTTCAGCATCACGAAGCCACCACCGGTGACGCCGCCCGTGCCCTTGGAGGAGAGCAGCATGATGGCGAGCAGCAGCAGCTGTTGTCCCAGGTCGAGGTCGATACCGAGCGCCTGGGCGATGAACACCGTGGTGAGCGACAGGTAGATCGAGGTGCCGTCGAGGTTGAAGGAGTAGCCGGCGCTCACGCTGACACCCGCGGTGCCCTTGTCCACGCCGATGGCCTCGAGCTTGCGGATGATCCCCGGCAGGGCGACCTCGGACGACGACGCCCCGAGGGCGAGGAGGACCTCCTCGCGGAAGTACCGCAGGGTGTACAGCGGGTTCAGGCGGGCGAGCAGCAGGATGCCGCCGAGCACGATCACGATGAACAGCGCGGAGGTCCCGTAGAAGGTGACGATGAGCTTGACCAGCCCGGCGATCACGGCGGCACCGTGGGCGCCGACGGTGTACGCCATCGCCCCGAAGACACCGATCGGTGCGAGATAGGTGACGAAGCGGACGATCGTGAACAGCACCATGCCGAGTCGTTCGACACCGCGGGCGACGATCTTCGCCGGTTCGCCGACGACCGTGAGGGCGATACCGAACAGCACGGAGAAGACGAGGATCTGCAGGATCGAACCGGCTGCGAAACTCTCGACGATGTTCGACGGGATCAGCTGGGTGAAGTAGTCGGACCAGTGCAGCCCCTTCGCCGCGTCGATCCGCTCCGCGGCGTCCGCGGACACCTCGAGCGATGCGGGGTCGACGCGGAGGTCGGCGCCGGGGCGGACGACGTTGACGGCGACGAGGCCGAAGACCATGGCGATGGTCGTAACGATCTCGAAGTAGATCAACGACCGCAACGCCACCGCGCCGAGCTTGCGCAGGTCGTGGACCGCTGCGATGCCCGCGACGACCATGCAGAAGATGATCGGGCCGAGCAGCATCGTGATCAGCGCGATGAAGGCGTCGCCGACCGGCTCGAGCGACGCACCGAAGTCGGGGGCGAGGAATCCGACGACGATGCCGGCGATCATCCCGACGACCACCCAGACGTACAGGCGCTGGAACCATCGAGACCGCTTCGGTGACAACGATCGGCGAGCCACGGCTACCCCCAGAGGAAAACGCCCCGAACGGTTCGGGGCGACACCCAGATAACGGGGCCCGGAGGACATCGAAGAGGACGGGGCGCGGCTCGGGACGGAACGGGAGGTGAACGTGCCACGAACCGCTGCTGTCTCCCATCGGCTGAGGCGATGGTCCGCGGGCGTACCAGCGCCCGGACCGCTCGGACCGAACCCACCGGAATCGCGTCCGGACCGCGTCCCGCCACCCGAGACATCGGCTCAGCTCCCGGCGGGCATCGCCACCATGACGGCTGGCAGCACGGCTGCATGTCTGAGGGGCGGCTCAGCCGGCGACGATCACCAACGACGCCGGGCCGCCAATCCTCGACCCACTCGTCAGAGCGTCGCGAAGCCTGCGCGCCAGCTGGGGTGGCGGAGCGTGAAGCCCTGCGCTCGAGCGCGGTCGTTCGACACCGGCCGGCCGACATCACCCGTTCGCTCGACCGTGGGCGCCGGTGCCCCGACCGCGTGAGCGAAGACGGGCGCCCATTCGGTCCCGGGAGCGGGTTCGTCGTCCACGATGTTCCACACGCCGGTCGGCCACCCGAGGGCCTCGACGACGGCCGCCGCCGCGTCGTCGACGTGCACGAAGGAGGTCACGGTCTCCGTCGCGGGCAACGCCCCCGACCGAGCGGCTTCGGCGAACCGGCCGGCTCGCGAGTACCACGTGCCTGCGCCGTACAGCTGCCCGAAGCGCAACACCACGCTCTGCGGGAGGTCGTGGACGGCCGCCTCGAGTGCCTGCACCGCGTGGACCGTCGAGCGACGAGGCTCGGGCGCGTCCAGATCCAGCGGGTCGGTCTCGATCGCTGGGAGTGCTGAGGGCGGGTGGATCCACGAGATGCTCTGTCCGATGATCCTCCGCACGCCCGCCGCACGTGCCGCGTCGACCAGGTTCCGGGTGCCCTCGGATCGAAGCAGCGCGTTACTCGCCGAGTCCCCCGTGCCGAGGTCGGTCATGAGGTGCAGGATCGCTTCGGGTGCTGCGCGCCGGACGGCCGCAGCCGTCGCATCGCGGTCGCGGGCGTCCAGAACCACCCCTGTCGCTCCGAGCTGCTCGAGCGCGCCCAGCTTCTCGGTCGATCGTGACGTCGCGCTGACCTCATGGCCCAGTGTGAGCAACCTCGGAATCACCGCTCGGCCGAGCACGCCGGACCCGCCGGCAACCAGTACACGCATGCACCAATCCTCGCAGGCCGCCACCGGACGACCGACCGCGTCGACGACGCCGGCCCGGCCCCTCACGCCTCGCGATGGTCGATCACGGGGCGCTGCGCCTCAGGCCGTGTCGAGGACGTCGAGCTCCAGCGCCAGTTCCATGCTCCGGAGGCGTGCACGGGAAAAGTCGTAGGGCATCATCCGCACCGCCTCGGTGAGGCTCGTCGTCCCGCACGTCACGCCGGCACCGTCGTCGGGGACAGGGTGTGCTTCGTCCCATGCCTCGAACCGCTCGTCGTCCGCCTGCGCCAGGCCGGAGTCCTCGATCACCGTGCTGAGGGCGGTCTCGAAGGCGTGCCGCTCGGCCGCCACCTCCGCCACGCGGGGGTCGTCGACGGCGACCGTGTCATCGAGCGCCTGTTCGGCGGCGTCGACCCGGTCGGCCTCCTCGCGCAACTCGGGGTGGGTGGCCAGGGCGATGAAGCGCGACGCCTGGACGGACGCGCTGAGTTCGCCGAAGATCCGCTCGGTCACGAGCAGGGTGTCGAGGTCGTCCTGCCGGAGCGTCCCTTCGGGCAGATCCGCGAGGCGATCGCTCACCAGGTCGGAGAGCAGGCCCAGCCGGCTGCCCTGCGCTCGCATGCGCTGGACGGCGGTGCGCTGCAGCTCGAGTTCGGCCTGCTTGGCGACGAGCGACGCCTCCAGTCGATCCAAGGTCTGCGTGACGTCGCCGTCCTGATCGGCGGTGTCGGACACGGCCGCGAAGGCGTCTCGGATGTCGTCGAGGGCGATACCGGCGTCGGCCATCCGGCGGATCCACAGCAGCTGGATCATCTCCTCGTAGCCGTAGCGGCGGCGGTCGTCACTCCCCCGCTCGGGCTCCGGGAGCAGACCGATCTGGTGGTAGTGACGGATCGCTCGTGGCGTGGTGCCGACGAAGGCGGCGGCACCGCCGATCGTGACCTGGCGTGGCGGGGTGAATGACGAGAACATGGTGGTCCTTCCTCAGTGGGCGGGATATGACCACTGCACCACATGACGCTACGGCAGGTGCAACTCCGTGCCCGATCCGTCGCTGCGCCACTCCGGTCGGGCCGCCATGCTTCAGCGCAGATACGCGTCGACCAGCAGCGGGCCCCGGACGGTTCTGAGCGTCTCGACCAGCCGGTCGAGGGCCCGGCCGTTCCATGAGGTGAGCTGCAGGTCGTGCGGCCCGAGGGGTTCGAGCTTCCCGGTGCGGAGGCGGACGACCTCCCAGCCGGCGGACCGCAGCGCGCGGTCCTTCCGTCGGTCGACGGCTTCGCGGCGACCGACGTGCTCGACACCGTGCCTGCCGATGGTGTCGTACTCGATCGCGATGCGGAGTTCCGGGAAGACCAGGTCGGGCCACACCTCGACGTGCGTGAAGAACGGGCGTTGGACGCGCACGGCGTTCATGCCGGTGGTCAGGGCCAGACGCTCGTGGACGTCCGCGCGGAGCCGGTCCTCGACGGCGGAAGCCGGCTTCGGTGCACACGCAGAGGTGAACGCCTCCCCCACCGGCAGGTCCGGCGTCTTGTCACACAGCGACGCCTGACGGCGACCGCGACGCTCCCGGGCGACACCGGCCCCTGCGGGTACCGGATCGGTCACCGATTCCCGCATCGGTAGGGCGACGACCCTGGACGGGTTCGCCTCGTCGGCGCACTCCGGACACCAGGCGCTCCGGCGGCGCTCCCGCCCGGGCCGCGAGCGCTGCTCCGCCGGGGTCGCGACGAAGCGGTGTCCGCGGTCGCACTGCCACTGCAGCAGGACGTCGGCCGCCGGCGGCACCTGGCTGAGGACGATCCCTGCGTTGAGATCGGCGTGGTACTGGCGCCACAGCGCGGGGAACGGTGCCCACGCGTGGCGGTAGGCGCCGACCGGATAGGGCGTCTCGAGGCCCTTCGACCATTGGCGGCGAGCCCACCACGATTCCACACGTTCCGACACGATCCGAAGCTATGACGGACCGCCGACACCCGTGACGCTGCGGTGCCCGTGCCCGTGCCCGTGCCGACCCGGCTCGACGACCAGCGACGCAGCCGGAGAACGCGTTCCTCGCCGCCTGTCGGATGACGTCCGCGCCCGCTACCTCGTGAGGATGCGTTGGAACAGGCGATGGTCCTGCCATCGGCCCGCGATACGCAGGTACTCCGGGGCGAGCCCGAACTCGACGAACCCACATCGCTTGAGGACCGTCTGCGATGCGACGTTGTGCGGCAGGGTCCCCGCCTGGATCCGGTGCAGCCGCAGGTCATCGCGAGCCAGGTCGACGGCGACACCGACGGCGGCCGTCATGAGCCCGTGACCGGCGTGGTCGGCGTCGATCCAGTACCCCAGGTTCCCGCTCTGGAAGGCGCCCCGAACGATCCCCGTGAGGTTGACCCGTCCGACGATGCGCGACGCCTCCGCGAGCACCAGGGGCAGTGCCGTCCCGGCCTCCTGATCGAGCAGGAGCTGCCGGGTGGCGGACTCCTGGCCACTCTCGGTGTAGAACGCCTCGGATCGTTCCGGATCCCACGGGGCAAGATGGTCGCGATTCTTGCGGTACGCCTCGGCGAGCGCGGCCGAGTCGTCGATCGTCACGGCGCGGAGCACCACTCCGCGGCCCAGGTCCACGTCAGAAGTCATTCCGAGATGCTAGCGCGCGGACGGTTGCGGACGACGACCACGAGCCCCCAGGCGAAGGCGATCGTGAGGCCTACGAACACGACCGCCCAGATCCACTGCCAGAGGTCGGGCGGGCTCGGCTGGTCCAGGCGGACCTCATCCGTCCCGTCGTCCACCCACGCTGTGACGGACGCTCCGACCCGCGCGTCGTCGCTGCGCACGACGGCCCGCTGCGTTCCGTTCGCCGTCGGGTAGTCGACGCTCACCGTCCGGTACTCGACCCAGTGGCGGTTGCGGCTGTTGCCTTCCATGACGCGTTCCGTGTCCTCGCCGATCACCTGCGCCGTCACCGAGGTCTGGGTGGCCGTGAGATCGGTGACGAGACGCTGCACTGCGGTGGCGCCCAGCAGTCCGGAGAACCCGGTCAGGATGACGAGGACGAGCACGGTGACCACCTGCCCGGACACGGACGGTCGCGGTCGAGCGTTCCTGGCGCCACCCGAAGCCGATTCAGCCCTCATCCATCACCTCCACCTTCAACGAACACACCGGCATGATCGCGCGCCTTTCCTCAGCCGCCTCAGCGGTCCGACGGCGCTCCTGGGCCGTGACCCGCGAAGTACCGATCGAGGGCATCGGCGTACCGGGCGGCGACCACCTCGGCCGTCTCCTCGGGAGTCGGTCTCGCGATGGATCGGCTCGACGCGTCGAGTGCACGCCGCTCGGCTTCGACGGCATCGATCGCCCCGAGATCGGCGTTGGCGAACCAGGCGCACACGGCCAGTCCGTACCGCGTCTCCTGCTGGGCGCCGGCTTTGCGGTTCTCGCGCTGCTCCCAGGTGAACAGCGAGATCAACGACCAGGGTGTGAAGCCGGGCACGTTCGGCTCGCCGTCGCCGTTCGAAGACCGAGCCCACGCCGCAACCGCAGCACCGAGCCAGATGTTCCGCCCGTCACGGATCAGGTGGGCCGAGGTCATCCCGCGCTCGGCGTCGAACAGCACCTGCGTCCCGTCCCGCTCGAGGAGCAACCCCGCGCACGCCATCTGCACCGGCCCCCAGGCCTCGATCACGGCGAACCCCGCCCCGAGCAGCTCACGGGCGAGGGGCTGCAGCTCGGCCTCGATGGTCGGGATGACCAGCTCGGGGTCGTTGTGGCGGGGCGCCGGGCCCACCGGCTCGGGGAATCCGGTCGAAGCGACTCGAGGACCCGTCGCCCTCGTGCCTCCGCTACCGGCCCGCGTGGAAGATGCCGGCGACAGGCCGACCCAGGCGGCGATCCGCTGGCCGAGGCTCGGCGGACGGTTCGTCTCGTTCATCGGTGACCGCTCAGACCTCGGGCGACGTGCACTGGCGCGTCGGTCGAAGTCGATCGTCACTCACGGGAAAGGACACGTCGTAGTACAGCTGCGTCGCGCGCATGTCGCCCCAGTCGTCCTTCTTCACCCGGATGCCGGTCGGCGAGACCTCTGCGATGCGGACCCGCAACCACGAGCCGTCGTCCAGGCGGAGCTCATGAGGCTCGGCGAGATAGCTCAATCCGATCTCGTCGAGGGTCTCCTCGGCCTCCATCCAGTCCACCGCCCCGGTTCTCCGGCGCCCCAGAAGGTCGATCACGATGAACCCCTCGCCGTCGGGCAGCATCCAGCCCAACCGTTCGCCGTCGCCTGATCGTCGATGCTCGATCCAGTCCGCGTCCATGAGCCGAGGGTAACGCGGCGACCCGAGGCCTCGCCGGACGACGTTCCGATCGGCCAGGACGTGAGAGGCGTCGACCGGCTCGGGATCCGCGTCGATCACCGTGGCGCTCCGGGCGGAGTGCCACGACCCGCTGGGAGTGTCGACCGCTGGCGGATCCGGGGCAGCGATCTACCCTGGTGGGATCACCGGGACGCCGCCGTCTTCACCGGGCCGTTCCCCGACCCCGCCCTCCCGCGACCCTCCGACGACAGGACCGACGATGACCGCCGACGCCACCATCGACCGTCTCACCGCGGTGGGCACTCGCTATATGCGGCAGCTCACCCAGGATCCCGAAGTGCGTTCGATCCCGCTCGAGGACGATGCCGGGGTGTGCGTCGTGCACACGGTTCGCGGCGGCGGCAAGATCTACGTCGCGCCGGACGAGAGCGTGCTCTTCGTGGGCTCATCGATGGACTTCGGCGCGGGCCTGACCGAGTTCCTCGCCGGTACCCGCACGGCACCGGAGCGGTTCGTCCGTCCGACGTCCTGAGTCGTCCAGCAGCGGAGCCCTGGAGCGCCGCGGAGCGGTGCTCTCTCCCCTATCGCCGGGACGAGGAAACTCGACGTGACCGTGTCCCGACGCCGGCTCGCTGGAGCGCCCGGGCGATCATCCCCGAGAGCACGGCGGCGACGACCTCACCGACGATGCGTCCGAGGAGCGTCCCCAGGACGATGGGCGCTGTGAGGTGCTCCGGCGAGAAGACCGCGAGCGAGACGCCGAACAGCGCAGCACCGAGGATGACCGCGGCGAGCAGGTACCTGGCCTGGACTGACCGCGGACCCCGGTTCCCGCGGTCGACCTTCCAGACGACGAGGTCGATGATGGTACCGGTGAGCAGGAACGGGACGAGGATGACGACGCCCGAGGGGCTGGTCGCCGCGATGAGGAGTCCTGCGATGCCCGCGGTGACCGTCGCACTGCCGACGACGCCCGTGTACCGGCGCGCCACGAACGGGAGCACACCGTGGATGCCCGCGCCGAGCGCGTACAACGGCGGGGACGTCGGCGCCAACACCGCGAGGAACGTCCCCGTCGCCAGGTGGAGCAACAGGTGCACGGCGGCGAACGCAGCGCAGACGAGCAGCACCCTCGTGGACAGGCCGACCTGCTTCACCGTGTTCTCCGTTCAGATCGTCCAGCCGGCGGCTCGTCCCGGTACTCCCAGCATGCAGGACTGGCTCCGAACCCCTGTCCGACACGCGCGGCATACTGTCCTCATGACTGGTGCACCGTCCTCCTTCCCACCGCTCGTCGTCGGTTCCGACCCGGTGCGGACCGAGCGGGCGACCCGCCCCGCGTTCGTCATGGCGCTCGTGTGCGCCGGTCTGATACCGATCATCGGCGTCCTGCTGGCAGCCTTCACCGCCTCGGTCAGCGGGTTCGGGCTGGGTGCGCTGTCCGGGCTGGTGTTCATCGTCGTCTCGTGGTTCATGCTGTTCCTCGCGCTGCAGCTGGCGACCGTGCGGGGCGCACAGTCCGTGACCCGCACGGTGATGACCCTCGACGCGGCAGGCCTCAGCGGCAGCATCCAGCAGGGCGAGGTCTTCCTCCCCTGGGGTGCGGTCGAGCGCGTCTCGATGCGCTCGCGCGGCCGGTGGCGGATCCTCACCTTCCACCTCCTGCCCGGGGTGACGGCGCAGTCCCCCGGCGTCACCACCACCCTCTCGCAGGCCGCCTTCGCACGACTCGCCAAGCTGGGCTTCCAGGTCGGCGAGGTGGCGATCGACACGCCGATCGACACGCTCCTCGCCGCGTCCGGTGCGTTCACGGGTGGGCGGCTGCGCTGACCCGAGCTCAGGCAGATACCGACCGGTCGGTACGTCGCCCACGCA
Source organism: Plantibacter sp. ME-Dv--P-095 (assembly GCF_030209365.1). Classification (NCBI taxonomy): domain Bacteria; kingdom Bacillati; phylum Actinomycetota; class Actinomycetes; order Micrococcales; family Microbacteriaceae; genus Plantibacter; species Plantibacter sp. ME-Dv--P-095. Next base: position 70,751 of record NZ_JARVSB010000001.1, on the reverse strand, counting down.
TCGTCACTCGACTGCGCCGAGCAGTCGGACCATCACCGCTCCGGTCACGGACGGATCGCCTGGGAGGCGCGTTCGAGGCCGTCGGTGATGACGCGGAAGTACGCCCAGCGGCCGCGCTGTTCGCGGGTCGCGAGACCAGCGTCGACGAGGATCTTCATGTGGTGCGACACCGTGGGCTGCGTCAGCCCGACGGGTTCGGTGAGGTCGCAGATGCACGCCTCGCCGCCCTCGCTCGCCGCGATAAATGACAGCAGCCGAACGCGGTTCGGGTCAGCGAGCGCTTTGAAGGTGTGGGCGATCCGCTCGGCTTCGTCGAGCGCGAGCACACCGCCGGTCACAGGGGTGCAGCACGCTGCGGCGTCGGCTTCCAGGAGGGGCAGTTCGATCTGCATGGACACATTCTGACAGATCGTATTGACATGTGTCGATGTGTCGATCAGTCTCGTCGTATTGATGGTTGTCGATTGGAGTTGACGATGGTGAACGAGCTGCCCGTGATCGTGATCGGTGCAGGCCCGCAGGGTCTGGCTGCTGCAGCGCACCTGGTGGAGCGCGACGTTCCGGTGATGGTGCTCGAGGCCGGCTCCTCGGCCGCTGCGGCGGTGTCGGAATGGGGTCATGTGCGGTTGTTCTCCGGTTGGTCCGAGCTGGTCGACGCGGCGTCCGCTCGGTTGCTCACGCCGACCGGGTGGAGCGCGCCGACGACGGGGTACCCGACCGGAGCCCAATGGATCAGCTCGTACCTCGCACCCCTCGCGGATGCCCTCGGCGAACGGGTGCGGTTCGATTCACGCGTCGTCGGCGTGTCTCGCCGTGGCCGTGATCGTTTGGTGGATGCCGGCCGCGCAGAACAGCCGTTCACGGTGCACGTGGCGTCCGCAGACGGCGAGTACCGCCTCGATGCTCGGGCGGTCATCGACGCCTCGGGCACCTGGTCGACGCCGAACCCGGCCGGGGCGGACGGTCTGCCGGCACTCGGGGAACGGGCCGCATCCGAGACGCTCAGCTACCGGATCCCCGACTTCCGGAACCGCGCCGGGTTCGAGGGCAAGCACACCGTCGTCGTGGGGTCCGGGCACTCGGCAGTCACCGCGGTCATCGCCCTCGCTCGGATCGTGCGCCGGAACCCAGACACCACGGTCACCTGGGTGCTGCGTCGGGGAACGGTCGGGGACACCTTCGGTGGCGGCGACGCTGACGAGCTGCCCGCCCGCGGCGCGCTCGGGTTGAAGGCGAAGGAACTCGTCGATGGTGGCCTCATCCGCCTCGTCACGGGCTTCCGCGTCGAGCGCGTGAGGCGTGACGGCGACCAGACCGTGTTGCTGTCGGAGGACGGCCGCGAGCTGCCCGGCGCTGATCAGGTGATCGTGCTGACAGGATTCCGGCCTGATCTGTCGTTCCTGTCGGAGTTGCGGATCGAGCTGGACGCGACGCTGCAGGCTCCGGTGCGGATCGCGGCCGAGGTCGACCCGAACCTGCACTCCTGCGGGTCAGTCGCCGCGACCGGTGCGAAGGATCTCGCTCAGCCGGAACCGGACTTCTACATCGTCGGTGCGAAGTCCTACGGGCGTGCGCCGACGTTCCTCGCGATGACCGGCTACGAGCAGGTGCGCTCCGTCGTCGCAGCCCTGGCGGGTGACCAGGCTGCGGCCGAGCGGGTGGAACTGATCCTCCCGGAAACCGGCGTGTGTGGCGGTTCCGGCTTGTTCGATGCCGCTGGCGCGTCGCTGGGTGGTTCATGCTGTGCGGTGCCGGAGCAGGTCCTGCAGATCGGTCGCGCACCAGCAAGCGTCTGACCGCTCGCAACGGGATCTACCGGGTGAGCAATTCCGTGCGGATCTGCTCGGCCACAGCTTCCCGGAGCGGGCGCACGGTCTCCACGTCCCAGGCCTCGGGGTTCGGGAACGACCAGGCCAAAACCTCGCCGCGAGGGGTGGCCGGCAGGGCCAGGCCGGGCTTCATGAGCACCACGACGTCGGCCTGATCCAGGTCGGCGGCAGTGACGGCCCGTGGCACTCGGTCGGTGATGTCGAGGCCGAGCTCAGCGACGGTCGCTGCGACCGCAGGGTTCACGGCATCCGATGGGGCGAGGCCTGCTGAGGTGGCGGTGAAGCGGTCTCCGGCGAGGTGTTCGAGCAGGGCTGCGCCGAGTTGGGAGCGGCCGGCGTTGTGCTGGCAGATGAACAGGACGACGGGCTTGGGTGTGGTCATGAGGGCGCTGGGTGCTTTCTGGTCAGGAGGCGAGCAGGCGGGGAGCGAGGTCCGCGATGCGGCGCTCCAATTCGGTGTAGGCGGCGTCGAACGCGGCATCGGTGCCGACGCGTACCGGGTCGGGGATCGACCAGTGCAGATCGCCCGTGACGCCGATCTCCTCGTGTGCGTTGTCGCAGACCGTGATGACGAAGTCCCCATCGCTCAGCACCGCATCCAGTGCGCTCGGCGCGCTCGACGGGAGGGCGAGCTCGTGGCGTGCAGCAGCAGCGATCGCGCCAGGTGCGATGCGTTCGGCGGGGTGGGTGCCGCCGGAGGCGACGGGGATACTGCTCTGCCGCGCCCAGAGGGCGGCGGCGAGCTGCGATCGGGCGGAGTTCGCGGAACACACGAACACGACTCGGCTGGCCGCGCCTGCAGCGCCGGGCATCAGGCCGTCGAACCCGCCGGGGGTGAGGCGCACGTAGCTGCGGCGCTTGTCGCCTTCGGACGTCGTGCGGGTGATCATGCCGACGGATTCGAGCACGTTCAGGTGGTGCGTGAGCAGGTTACCCGGGGTGCCGAGCGCGACCCGGATCTCCGTCGGGGACAGATCCCCCAAGGTGAGGAGGTCGATCATCTGCAGGCGCGTGGGATCGCTGAGCGCGGCGTGCTTCGCTGCCCGCGCCTCGACCGCTTCAGTTCGTTCGATGTTCATTGGTTCAATATTGACTGAAGTAACTTGGTGAGTCAAGATGATGCCGCCATGAACCCACCGAACCCCGCACCCACCCCGGTCCGACCGCATCTGCTGCGTCGGATGCTGGCCGAGTTCGTCGGCACTGGACTGCTGGTGACGATCGTCGTCGGCTCCGGGATCATGGCGCAGCGGCTGTCTCCGAATGACGTCGGGCTGCAGTTGCTGCAGAACAGTCTGGCGACCGCGCTCGGGCTCGCCGTGCTGATCCTCATCCTCGGCCCGGTGTCCGGCGCGCACTTCAACCCCGTGGTCTCGTTCGTCGACTGGTGGGTGAACCGCGGCACGCCGCACGGGCTGCCGCTGCGGGACCTGCTGCCGTATGTGGTCGCGCAGATCGTCGGCGGGACCGCGGGCACAGTGCTGGCTGGGGCGATGTTCGATACCGAACCAGCGCTCTCCACGACGGACCGGGCGAGCGCCGGGACGCTGCTCGGTGAAATCGTCGCGACCGCCGGGCTCCTCCTGGTAATCTTCGCCCTCGCTCGCTCCGGAAAGGGCGCGGTGGCTGCGGCCGCGGTAGGTGCCTACATCGGGGCGGCGTACTGGTTCACCAGCTCGACGTCGTTCGCGAACCCTGCCGTGACGATCGCTCGCATGTTCACCGACACCTTCGCCGGGATCGCCCCGGCCTCGGTCTGCCCGTTCCTCCTCGCGGAGCTCCTTGGCGCGACCATCGGGCTCGGCCTGGTGCTCCTGCTCTACCCGACTCCCGCGCGCAGCACCGCTGCGGCCGTGGCTCCCCATCCCGCAGCTCAGCTCTGAAAGGCACCCTCATGCATCTCGCAGTCATCGGCGGCAGCGATGCCGGTATCTCCACCGCTCTCCGCGCCCGGGAACTCGACCCCTCCATGGACGTGACGGTGATCGTCGCGGACGCCTACCCGAACTTCTCCATCTGCGGCATCCCCTATTACTTCTCCCGCGAGGTCCAGCCCTGGCAGTCCCTCGCACACCGCACCCACGCCGACCTCGAAGCCACCGGCATGAACCTGCGCTTGAACACGCTTGCGACCGGTATCGACGTCGCCGGGCAGCGCCTCACCGTCCGCGACGAGCACGGCCCGGTGTCGACGATCGCCTACGACGAACTCATGGTCGGCACCGGAGCCTCACCCTCCACCGCCGGCATCACGGGCCTCGACCAGCTCGGCCCTGACGACGGTGTGCACCTGCTGCACTCGATGGGCGACACCTTCGCCCTCGAGCGCTGCCTCGACACTCACCAGCCGGAAACCGCGATCATCGTCGGCGCCGGGTACGTCGGTCTCGAGATGGCCGAAGCCCTCACCGCGCGCGGCCTGCAGGTGACGCAGTTGCAGCGCGGTCCGGAAGTGCTCTCCACCCTCGATCCGGAACTCGGCGCGCTCGTCCACGACGAACTCACCCGCCATGGTGTAGACGTCGTGATCGGCACTCGCGTTGAGCGCATCAGCAAGACCAGCACCGGCCTCACCGTGACCGGCCAGCAGGCCGGCCAGCCGTTCGAGCGCAGCGCCGAGCTCGTGCTCGTCGTCGTCGGCGTCCGGCCGAACACGAGCCTGCTCACGGAGGCCGGCGCGACGACCGGACCCGGCGGCGCGGTCATGGTCGACGAGCAGATGCGCACCGGCCTACCGCACGTCTGGGCGGCCGGCGACGGCATCGTCACCCACCACCGCCTCCTGGGCGTCACGTATCTGCCGCTCGGCACGACAGCGCACAAGCAGGGCCGGGTCGCGGGCGAGAACGCGATCGGCGGCAACGCCCGCTTCGCCGGGTCGCTCGGCACACAGGTGGTGAAGGTCTTCGACCTGGTCGCCGCCCGCACCGGTCTCCGCGACCACGAAGCCGTCTCGGCCGGGTACGCAGCGCACAGCTCCACGGCGATCGCGGACGACCACAAGGCCTATTACCCGGGCGCAACACCGATCAGCATCCGGATCACCGGAGCGACCGACAGCGGGCTACTACTCGGTGCGCAGCTCGTCGGCACCCGCGGGGCGGAAATCGCGAAACGCGTCGACACCTACGCCACCGCCCTGCACCACGGCATGACGGTCGACGCGATGAGCGACCTCGACCTGTCCTACACGCCACCACTCGGCTCCCCGTGGGACGCGGTCCAGGTCGCGACGCAGGCGTGGAGCCGCGAGGCGCGGACCAGATAGTCACCGCTGCGTCCGGCTCGCAGCGCGTGTACCGGGACGTCGGAGAGGTCTCGCCGTACAGCCTCCGCTGCAACGGATGGTGTCCGAGGCGAGAGCGCCTACCGGACCATGCGGGCGTCGGTGATGGACGGCGCGGAGGGATCCACCTGCTCGACACCATCGAAGGCGAAGCCGTTACGCACGTAGAACGCCGTCGCGCGGGGTTCTCCTTCGCCACCCAGAGCATCGCCGGCTCGGCGCCGATCGTTGCATCGAGCAATGCCTGGGCCGCGCCGCTTCCGTAGTGCGACGCCGCCAGGTAGATCGCGTAGAGCTGCCACGGCCGGGACGCGGTCTCGTCGCCGGCGACCCATCGGTACCCCGGCTCGCCGGTCACCGCCGACTCAGTACCATGGGCGCATGCCCGCTCTCCCCGCACCAGCACGACCGCTGAGGGTGTTCCAAATCCTGTGGGTGATCGGCTTCCTCATCGGGACGACCACGCACACGGCGGACCTGATCTTCGGCGGACTGGACGTCTACGGCGGCTTCCCTCCCGGAGTGCGGCTGTTCTGGGTGTCACTCACGATCCTCGATCCGGTGACCGTGGTGCTGATCATCCTTCGTCGGCGCTCCGGCATCGTGCTCGGCAGCGCCGTGATCGTCGCGGACATCGCGGTCAACTGGACCGTCTTTCTGACCATCGGCGGGCTCTCGGTCTTCGGAATCGCCAACCAGAGCCTGTTCGCGGTGATCATCGCCGTCACGGCTCGTCCGCTCTGGATCTGGTTCGGACGATCATCCACACGAGGACGCGGCGACGTGGACGGCACAGCCTGACCACCCTGCACGTCGAGGGCGACAACTAGTATGCCTATGTGTCCGCCATGCTGTACGTCCAGATAGCCGATGACCTCCGCCGCAAGATCGTGAGCGGCGAGCTGTCGCCGGGTGACGACGTGCCGAGCGAGGGCGAGCTGGCCGAGCTGTGGCGGAGTTCGCGCGGGCCGATCCGGAACGCCCTGGCGGCGCTGCGGAACGAGGGCCTCATCGAGACCCGGCGCGGCAGGCCTGCCCGGGTCGCCGAGCGGAAGGCGCAGCAGGCGGCAGATGTGTCCATCCCGTTCACGCGCTGGGCGGAATCGATGGGCACCACGCCAGGCGCCCGCACCCAGGAGGTGTCGTTGCGTCGCGCCGACGAGGAGAAGGCCGCCGCCCTCGGCATCGCGGTCGGCGACCCGATCGTCGAGGTCGTCCGGCTGCGCCTGCTCGACGGGCGCCCCACCATGCTCGAGCGACTCACCTTCATCGAGGAGGTCGGCCGGGCGCTGTTCGACGTCGACCTCGACACGGTCTCGATCACCGAGTATCTGAACGGGCGGGGCTACGGCTACCAGGACGTCGACCACGAGATCGACGCCGTCGCCGCCGACGAGCTCGACAGCCGACTGCTCGATGTCGAACCGGGCACCCCGATCCTCCGCCTCCACCGGGTCACGAGGGGCCCGGACGGCCGCATCTTCGAGGCCTCCGACGACCGGTACCGCAGCGACATCATCCGGTTCACGGTCTCCGCCTCGGGACGGGCTCGTGAGGGCGGACACTTCATCCGGGCGATCGGCGCGATCGGCGCTGAACCCGCCTAGCGCTGGGGCGACCCGGCCTCGCGGGTCGCATGGCCGGGCACGAGCGGAGCCAAGCCTGGGGCCACGCCGATGCGGACGGCCCGTCCACCCATGGCGGCCTCGAGGCCGTCGTCGAGGTCACCGAGCGCCACCATCGCCCCCACCAGTTCGGCGAACGGGTGTGCTTCGTGGCGTTCGGCGAGGTAGCGGACTGCCTGCTCGAGATGCGTCGGTGCGTAATTGTGCACACCACGGATGGTGACGAGCCTCCGCACCACGCTCTCCGGGTCGAGGGCGACGGGGTCGCTCGGCGACACGCTGCCGACCAGCACGGCGACGCCGCCGATCCCCAGCACGTCGATCGACGCGGCGACACCGAGCGGGGATCCGGACGCCTCGATCGCCACGAGCGGCCGAGTTCCGACGAGATCCAGCGCGGCCTGGAGTGATCCCGGTTCCGTCGGGTCGACCGTGGCCGCGGCGCCGAACCGGGTCGACAGCTTGCGACGCCGCTTGGCGGGGTCCACCACGACGACCCTCGCTCCCGCGTCGCTCGCCATCGCGCAGGCGGTGAGACCGATCAGCCCGGCACCGTGCACGATCACGACCTCACCGTCCAGCGCGACGATCGCCGAGGCGGCCTCGAGGGCGGCCACTGCCGTGGCGGTGCCGCACGAGACGGGTGCGAGCACCTCGGCGGGGAGATCGTCGTCGGGTACCGGCACGATGGCGGTGCCGCGTTTCAGGTGCACGTGCGACGCGAATCCCCCGCTGAGCTCCCACCCGGTCTCGAGCCGCTCGTGGCCGTACTTGCGCACGGTCTGGCACTTCTGCGGGAGCCCGCGAACGCAGGTGGGGCAGGCACCGCATCCGACGGTGAGCGCCCACACCACGCGCTGCCCCGCCCGCAACGGTGCTCCGGAGGAGGTGACGGCACCGTCGCCGACGGCCACGACGTGGCCGAGCTGTTCGTGGCCGAGCACCAGCGGCGTGGGGGCCTCGCGGTGCCCCAGCACGGTGTGCACGTCGGAGCCGCAGATGGTCGCCAGCTCGATCGCGACGAGGGCTTCGCCCGGTGCCAGCGAGACCGACGGCACCGCGATGCGCTCGTGACGCCGCCCGGCCTGCACCCACACCATCGCGGTCGGTGCCGGGTCGAGCTCGATCCGCACCGTCGTCGCCTCGTGCGTGAGCGTCACCGCGTGGCCAGTCGCGGCAGGGCGGTCAGCTCCCGGACGCTGTCCAGTACCACGTCGGCCCCGGCCTCGGTCAGCTGGTCCCGGGTGTGCGCACCGGTGGTCACGCCCACGACGAGCCCCGCACCCGCGTTCCGGCCCGAGCGCATGTCGCTGGTGGTGTCACCGACGACGATCACCGAGGCCACCGAGGTCGCTCCGGTGGCGATGAGTGCGGCGAGCACGAGGTCGGGCGCCGGGCGGCCTCGGCCGGCGTCGGCGGGCGAGAGGGCGGCGTCGACCTCCCAGCCCAGGCGGGCGAGCACGGCGTCACGGGTGGCGGGCGAGAACCCGGTCGTCAGTGCGACCTTGAGCCCCGACGCGCGGAGGCCGGCGATCACGTCGGATGCGCCGGGGATCGGGTCGACCCCGACTTCGTCGATGAGCTCGGCGTAGGCGGCTTCGAAGGCCTCCTTGCCGGCCTGCGCGGCGTCCTCGTCCCCGCCGGTGAGGTGGCGGAAGACCTCGATCTTCGACTGCCCCATCGTGTCGCGGACGTACTGCAGCGACTCCTCGAGCGGGCGCCGGGTGTCGAGGCCGGTGCGGCGTGCGGCACGCTCGAAGGCGCGCTCGACGATGCCGTCGTCGACGACGGTGGTGCCGGCCATGTCGAGCACGACGAGTTCGACGGGGACGCCCGTGGGGCTGTCGGGGATCGTGGTGGTCGTGGTCGTGATGGTCATGGTCTCGTGCTTTCTGTCAGCGGACGGGAGTGGGTGTCGAGATGGCCTCCGACGACGTGTTCGGCGAGCCCGAGGCCGGTGGTCATGCCGATGCCGGTCGTCACGACGGTGACCAGCACGCCCGGCTCGACCTCCTCGATGAGGAACTCCTCGGGCCCCGTGGCGTAGACGCCCTGCCACCGTTCGACGACGGCCGGGTCGCGGTCGAAGAGCGCCTGAAACTCCGCGAGGAACGCCTCCGGGGCGGCCTCCGGCTGGAACGGCGGGACGGTCTCCCCCTTCCAGTGACTGTCGCCGACGATGAGCGACCCGTCGGGCCGTTGCGTGTACATCTGGTTCAGGTCGAGGGCGGCCAGCTCGGGCCGCTCCCGCCCGAGGCGCTCGCGCACAGCGGCCGAGCCAGGAAGCCCGGCGAACGCGCTGTACCGGATGAGTGACCACCCGGTCAGCAGGGGGCCACCCAGTGGACGCGGGAGGTCGGCGGTCACCCGCAGCATGTCCAAGCCGCACCGGATGACGCCGTGTCGTTCGGCGAGCTCGGGATAGAGCTGGTCGATGTCGTGGTTGACGGCGACGACCACGAGGCCTGCGTCGACCGGGCCGCGGCTGGTCTCGACGCGTCCGCCGGTGATCCGTCCGGCTGCGGTGCGCATCCGGAAGACGACCCCGCGCGCGGCCAGATGGTCGCGGATGGCGTCGGCGGCGAACCGGGGGTCGACCTGCAGGTCGCGGGGCAGCCTCGCGCCGCCGACCGCAGTGCCGGCCGGCAACGCGGCCAGTGCCTCGATCTGGGAAGCGGTGAGCAGCTCGACCTCGGGCGCCTCAGCGTCGTGCTGGGGCCGTCGTCGCTCGGCCAGGTCGCGGAGCAGCGCGAGTTCGTCGTCATGGCGGGCGACGACAAGGGTGCCCGCCTGGTCGATCCAGAAGCCGGCGTCGCGGGCCAGCCGCAGCCAGAGCTTCCGCGACGTCGCGGCGTAGTCCCGGGCGACGCCCGACTGCGCTGTGAAGCAGAGGTGACCGAAGTTCCGGATGCTCGCCCCCGCGATCTCGGACGCGCGGTCGACCACCAGCACGGAGCGGCCGCGGTCGACGGCCGCGAGGGCCGCGCCCAGCCCCACGATGCCCGCACCCACGACGACGACGTCGAAGCGCTCCGGAGCTGCGGAGACTCCCCCTGCGGCGCCGCTCATCGGAACACCCGCCGCATCCAGATGGCGATGCCCTCGACGACGAGCACCGTGACGAGGATCATCAGCACGATCGCGGTGACGACGCCGTAGTTCGAGCCCTGGCTGGCGTTGAGGAGGTAGTAGCCGACTCCCCCGGCGCCGACGATGCCCAGCAGGGTCGCCGCGCGGATGTTGGTGTCGAGCATGTAGAAGGTGTGACCGATCAGGGCGCGGACACCCTGCGGGACGGTCGCGCCGGCGTACACCTGGAGTCGGGACGCACCGGCGGCGGTGAGTGCCCGTTCGGGGCCGGCCTTGACCTCCTCGAAGGAGTCCGCGATGAGCTTGCCGAGCAGTCCGACGCCACCGATCGCGAGGGCGATGGTGCCGGCCTGGGTGCCGAGCCCGGAGATGACGATGAGCACGATGGCGAGGATGATCTCGGGGATGCCGCGGACGGCGACGAGCAGGAACCGCATCCCGCCGCGCACCCCCCGGCTCGGTGCGACGTTCCTGGCCGCGAGCGACCCGACCACGATCGAGACCACGAGCGTCAGGAGGGTGGCGGCGAGGGCGATGGCGATCGTCTCGACCATCGCGTCGGTCATGGTCGACAGCTCGTAGCTGCCGAACGACGGCGGCCAGAACTGCACCGCGACGGCCGGGACCTTCGCCCACACGGTGAGGAGGTCGCGCCACTGGATGTCGCAGATCAGGACACTGCCGACCACCACGGCGACCGCGAGCCAGCCCCAGGTGGTGTTCCGCACGCGGGTCGCCGTCCACGGACGGCGCAGTGCGTCGTCAACCGTCGCGACGGGTGCCCGACCGCGTGAGGTGCCCGGCCGCGAGGCGTCGCGGCCACGGCGGATGCCGCGCAGCACCCGGTCACCGAGGCCCCGGCCGGTGGGCGCGATGCCGAGCATGGCGGCGCGCACCGCGCTCGAGACGATCTCCATCACGACGCAGAGCACGAAGATGACGACGGCGTACCCGAGGCCCAGGCCGTAGTCGAGGGACTTGAACGCGAACGACATCTGCATGCCGAGGCCGACGACACCGACATAGCCGAGGATCACCGAGCCGCGCAGGTTGATGTCGTTGCGGTGCAGCACGGTCGCCACCCACGAGGGCATGACCTGGGGCAGCACCCCGGCGGTGAACTCCTGCATCCGGCTGCCTCCGGCGGCCCGGATGGCGAGGCGGGGGCCCTCGTCGATCTGCTCGATCGCATCGGCGAACATCTTCGAGATCATGCCGATGGAGTGGATGCCGATCGCCAGGATCCCGGGCAGCGTCCCGAGCGAGAAGACCAGCACGAAGACCATGGCGAACACGACGTCCGGGATCGCCCGGGTCAGCACGCCGAAGAAGCGGGCGAACGCACGCCACCCGGTGCCGGGGGTGGTGTTGGACGCGGCCAGGTAGGCGATCGGCACCGAGATGACCGCGGCGAGGAGGGTGCCGCAGATCACGAGCCCGAGCGTCAAGCCGGTGAGGTACAGCAACTCGCCGCGGTCGGGGAAGGAGATGGCGCCCACCCGACCGAAGAAGCGTTCGGCGTTCGACCAGCTCTGGGCCATCCTGGCCGGATCGATCCCGATGCTGTTCAGCGCCACGATCGACGCGGCCAGGAGCGCGAGCAGGGTCAGGACGGCGGCGATGCGCTCCGGCGAGACGGCGCGGCGAGGGACACGCCCGACAGGACCTGCCGGGCCGTCCGCGGTGCGCAGGCCCGTCCGGGTGTCGGGTCGAGTGCGTGTGTCAGCGCTCATCGCGGGGTCTCGCTGACGGCGTCGACGAGGAGCTCGGTCTCGATGGCGTGCAGCTCGCTGGTGGTGGTCGCGACCCGGCCGTAGATCTCCATCACCTGCGCCTTACTCAGTCCCTCGGTCGGCGTGTCGAGCACAACGTTGCCGTGACGGAGACCGACGATGCGATCGGCCCAGCTGAGGGCCAGATCGACCTGATGGAGACTGCACACCACGGTCAGGCCGCGGTCGACGGCGATCTCGCGGATGAGCGCCATCACCTGGTCGCTCGACTCGGGGTCGAGCGAGGCGACCGGCTCGTCGGCGAGGAGGATCTCGGGGTCCTGCATGAGGGCGCGCGCGATGGCGACGCGTTGCTGCTGGCCGCCGGAGAGGGTGTCGGCCCGCTGGTAGGCGCGGTCGAGCAGTCCCACGCGGTCGAGGTGCCCGAGCGCGGCGAGCTTGCCGGCACGGCCGTACGACCAGAGGCCGAGACGTGGGCCGCGGACGGTGGCGAGCGACCCGGTGAGCACGTTCTCGAGCACGGTGAGCGAGGGGACGAGCTCGAACTGCTGGAAGATGAAGCCGACTCGGCCGCGCAGGGTGCGGAGTCGTCGGCCGGAGAGGTCGGGCACCGGCTGGCCGAGGACCTCGACGGTGCCGGCGCTCGGTTGCTCGAGCCCGTCCAGGTGGCGGAGCAGGGTCGACTTGCCCGACCCGGAGAGTCCCAGGAGGACGACGATCTCGCCTCGTTGCACCTCGAGCGATGCGCCGTCGAGTGCGAGTGTCGCGCCGAAGCGCTTCGTCACGTCGGACAGTCGTACCACGGTCTCGGTCGGTGTCTGGGGATTCGTCATGGGAGTCTCCGGGTCGGGTTCGTCAGCGGGTGGACGGTTCAGTGGCCGGGCTCGATCAGCTCTTGCACTGGGTGGCGTTCGTCTTCTTGCAGATGTCGCGGATCGTGTCGTAGTACGTGTCGTCGACCGGCTTGGTCTCGTAGAAGACGCTGCGGAAGCCGTCGGTGTCGGCGGAGGTGACACCGGCCTTGATGATCTGGTCGATGGTGACGTCAGCCAGGACGTCGGTCAGCTTCGACTGCACCTCGGTGGGCAGCGTGCTCGACATCACGATGGGCGCTCCGGGGACCATGGTCTCGGCGATGACCGTGACCTTGTCGGACTTGGCGACCTCGCTGTCCTCGGCGAAGCCCGCCTCACACTCCACGCCCTCGCCGACCTTGGTGACGCTGACGTCGTGCTTGCCTGCGAAGACCGGGGTGATGTCCTTCTCGGGGTCGACGCCGGCCTCGAGCAGGTTGTAGCTGGGGAAGAGGTAGCCCGAGGTCGAGGACGGGTCGACGAAGCAGACCTTCTTGCCCTTGAAGCCGGCGAGATCGGTGATGTCGCTCCCCTTCGGGACGATGGCCTGGGAGTAGTAGCCGGGCTCCTGGCCCTCCTTGGTGACGATCGAGGAGATCGGGGTGAGCTTGGCTCCGTTGTTCGCGGCGGTGACGTAGGTGAAGCCCGAGAAGGAGGCGACATCGATCTGACCCGCGATCGAGGCTTCGATCAGCGCCGCGTAGTCGGTCGACTCGTGGTACTCGACCTTCTTGCCGGTCTCCTTGGCGATGTAGTCCATGAGCGGCTGGTAGTTGGTCTCGGTCTCGACCGAGTCCGGCACGACGCCGAACACGAGGGTGTTCTCGTCGACGGCGAAGGTGCCGGCATTCGAGCCCGCTGCGGAGGCTGAGTCGGTGGAGGTGGAGGCCGCGGAGGCGGAACATCCTGAGAGGACGGTGGCGAGCAGCGCTGCACCTGCGAGGGCGGCGGCGAACTGCGAACGGCGGAGGGTCATGACGGCCTTTCGGTGTGAAGGGGACGTCAGCATCGTGACACGCAACAGCGAACAAATGTACCTATGTCGCGCCAGTTCAGGCGAAGTTCATCTCTTGTATGCCTATCTCGACGCTTACCCGGCGAGCAGCAACACGCCCACGACCACGATCAGCGAGGCGGCGATCCGCCACCCGGGTCTCCCCTCGCGCAGGACCACGACGCCGAACAGGGCCACGAGCACCACGCTGATCTCCCGCATCGGCGCGACGAGCGCGACCGGCGCCATCGTGATGGCGATCAGCACGAGGATGTAGGACAGCGGCGAGAGCACGCCGAAGGCGAGGAGTCGGGGCCAGTGCCGTCGCAGCACGCCGGCCAGTTCTCGGCGGCGGCGGCCGAGCGCGATCGAGTAGATCGGGATCTCGATGAGCGTGCAGCCGACCATGAACGCCACGGGTGAGAGTTCCCAGGTCCGCACGGCGTGGGCGTCCCAGATCGTGTACGTGGCGATGGCGACGCCGGTGAGGAGACCCCACAGGACGCCCGGGTCGATGCGCCGCCGGCGTCCAGCCATCCGCACATCGGGTCCTCCGGGTGTCCCCCGGTCGGCGAGTCCGACGGCGACGACGCCGGCGAGGATCGCCACCACACCGATCAACGCGATGCCCGACGGGCGTTCGCCGAGCAGGAGCACGGCGACCACCACGCTGATCGTCGGCCCGGTCCCCCGGGCGGTCGTGTACACGGTCGAGAGGCGGCCGGTCGCGTAGCCCCGCTGCAGCACGAGCATGTAGCCCACGTGGATGACCCCGGACACGCCGACGCCGAGGAGGAAACCGGCGAGATCACCCGATCCGTCCGGCCCGCCGGATCCGATTCCCCCGGTGAACGGGATGACGCCGGCCCACAGCGCGGTGCTGACCACGGCTCCCCACCAGAGGAACGGCAGACCGATGCGACTCACCCCGTGGGCGAGGACGTTCCAGGCCGCGTGGGCGACCGCAGCGGAGAGGACGATGAGGACGGCGAGCGAGGACATGACGACCCTTCTCCTGGTCGCGGGCGCGACAAAGGAGGGTCCTCCGGGCTTTTGTCCTGTCAGATGACGGCCGTCGCATGGGCTTCGACCGTGGCGCCGCTCGGACCAGCCGAGCACTGCTGCTCCGGAACCCTAGGCGCTATCGCCGACGACGCTAGCAGACGAGTATGACGCGCGAGGTGAACACTCGGGTCACGGCCGTCTGGCGCACTGCGGCCACGAGCACGGTTCGACCGGCGCATCGGCGGGAGTCGTTAGATTCAAGACATGGTGAATCTGAACGCGACGCTACCGCTGAACGGGTGCTCGGTGGCCTTCCGGGACTCGGGGCCCGGCGGGCGCGCGGTGCTGTTTCTGCATGGCGCTGGAGCAGACCATGTGTCGTTCGAGAAGCAAGCCGGCGCCGTGGCGAACTCCGGTCGCCGAGCAGTCGTCTGGGACATGAGGGGGCACGGGCTGTCGAGGCCCAACCGCTCGCGAATCACGGCAGACCTGTTCGTCGCAGATGCAGAAGCACTCATATCCGAGCTCGGCCTGGACCATCCCGTGCTGGTCGGTCACTCCCTTGGCGGGAACATCGCCCAGGAGATGGTCAGACGAGAACCGGAGGCGTACTCGGGACTCGTCGTCATCGACGCGACCTGGAACTCCGGACCACTCGGGTGGATGGAGCGGCGACTGCTCCACCTGGCAGCTCCTACGCTCAGCCTCATCCCCGCGCGCACACTTCCAGGCCTCATGGCTCGAGCCTCGGCCGTCACGGACGCGGCACAGCAGGACTTGATGCGCGCCTTCTCACAAGTGCCGAAGCGACACTTCCTCGCGATCTGGCAAGCGACCGCCTCATTCGTCCGACCCGCACCTCGCTACCGCACACCGATCCCCTTGTGCCTCATCAGAGGCGCGCAAGATCGAACCGGCAACATCGCGAAGGCGATGCCCGCTTGGGCTGAGCACGAGGGGAACGGCGAGGTGGTGATCCCTGACGCTGGGCACGTGCCGTCGCAGGATGCTCCCGAGGCCGTGACGACAGCACTCCTGCGTTTCCTGGACGCACTGGACGAAGCCCGATGATCGAGAACGAGAACGTCGACGGACAGTCCCGCACTCGCGGCACGAGAGGATGACGGCATGGAGCGGAACGCAGCCTGGCTGAGCATCGATGCTGAACGGCAAGCGCTCGCACGAGACCTCGCACCGCTGGGCGAGACGTCCTGGTCGACGCCGTCGCTCTGCGCCGGGATGACCGTCCGCGAGGTCCTCGCCCACCTGACGGTGAGCGGGGCCGTGTCGGGGCCGCGTTGGTTCGCTGGGGTCGTGCGTGCGCGTTTCGACTTCGACAAGCAGGTGGATGATCGTCTGCGCGAGCAGCTTGGTTCGTCGCCGGCGGAGACGCTCAGCCGTTTCCGTTCGACGATCGGCAGCCGGATCTCGCCCCCTCTGCCGAGAATGGCGCTCCTCGGCGAGGTGGTCGTTCACGGCGAGGATATTCGCCGCCCGCTGGGTCTCGTCCGGGAGTACCCGGAGGCGACGCTGACTGCTCTCCTGAGGTACTACGCAAGCACCGATCAGGTCGTCGTCGCGAAGAAGCGGGTACGAGGTCTGCGACTGGAAGCGGTCGACACGGCCACCACCATCGGGGAGGGTGATGTCGTGCGGGGCAGCACCCTGGCGCTCATCATGGCGATGACGGGTCGCACCGCGTACTGCGCCGAGCTGACAGGCCTAGGAGTCGCCGATCTGCTCACCCGCTCGAGCTGATCCTCCACGCTCTGCGCGCAGCGACAGACGCCTGGACGCAGGGCGGTCCCCCGTCCGGCGGATGTGCGCTCCCTCAGGTTCTTCTACGGTCGAGAGCAGGACCGGAACGGAGCGACACATGACCAGAGCAACGAACTCGAACCTGTATCAGGCCGCAGCCGTCATGACGGTGGTCGTCAGTGTGGTGTTCATCATCTTCGGGATCATCGTCCAGAACGCGGCAGTCACCGCTGTCTTCGCGGTGTTCGGCATCGCCGGACTCGCCTCCTCGACGGTGCTCCCCCGCAGACGCTGACCAGTCGTACCGATGTCGGTGCGCGAAGCGATCCCGCCACCGGGTTCGCCGCTCGACTCCCGCAGCTCAGCGCTTGTCGCGTCGGAAGCGGGCCTCGCGGCTCGCGATGTGCACACCGAAGCCCGTCGTCCCCGCAGCGAAAGCGGAGATCAGTACGAAGAACGCGAGCTCGTCCCCCGCGCGGAAGGCGAAGGCGGCGACGATGAGTGCGATCGAGGCCGCGACCACGAGCAGCACGCCGACGACCTCGCCCCGGCTCCCCAACATCTCCCGCATGCCCCCAGCGTGCAGCAGGAGCCACACAACCGCAATGCCCGATCGTCGGCGTTCAGTCCGCGCCGAGGCCCAGACGCTCTTCGCGTCGCTCCACATCGGCGAATCGCTGCCCCTCGACGACGAGCAACACCTTCTTGGGTACCGTCTTGAGCCAGATCCTGCCGCCGTTGTCCAATTCCCAGAAGGAGTCTCCGGCATGGCAACCGGACGGCTGACCGAGGTGCCGGCTCAGCGCTGACTGCACGTCGAGCGCCACACTCCGTAGTCCTGCCCGGTCGTCGCTCTTGTCGGAGACCGCGACCGTCACTTGGGAAACCGCCTGCTCTGCGATGAGCGAACGAACGGTCGGTAGGTTCACGGGGTACCCGGAACGATGCTGGACACCGCTCGACGTCTCCACCTTGAGCTGCCACCCGAGGCGCTCCGCGACCGCCGTGAAGTCGCCGCGGTCGAGGGGCCAGGACACCGTGGCGAAGGCTTCGCAGACGGCGTCGATCTGCGCGTCTGTGGCTCCGGCGAGTGCGGTCATCCGGATGATCCTACCGAGGAAGGCGAAGGTGCGACTCGACGGGTCCAAGCCGTTCTCGCTCACCGACGTCGTCACCTCGATGCCGGCAATCCACATCCGCGCTCACGAACACCGGATCGTGGTCAGAGCGCCACCGCGGAGCATTCCGCGGCGGCGCCGTGGCCGCTGTCAGTTGCTGATCCGGAGCTCCTGCTGGACGTATCGCAGGTCATCGGCCTGAGCGAGCATGAACCGGGCGAGGTCGGCGCGGGCGATGCGCAAACGGACCCGGTCGCCGGATCCGGCCGCGGTTCGCACCCTGACCGCTCCCGATCCGGGCTTGTCGTGGGGCATCGTGACGACCACGGTCGTCCAGTCGCGATCAGAGCCGCGGATGGCCTCGCCCACCTCGGTGGACTCAGGCCCCAGCCTGAGCAGGGCGTAGCTCGCCCTGCTCACTGCGCGCATCAGCGGGCTGCGGGGAACCAGAATGCTCGGTCCCCAACTGAAGACGAGTCGGCGGACCCCGTGCGTGCGCATCGCGGCCACGATGTTGCGCGTTCCGGCAGCGACGGGCATGTCCTTGGATCCACCGACGATCTGGGCGGTCAGGGTGGCGAGGACGGCGTCGGCACCGCGGACGACGTCTTTAACGGCGACCGCGTCGGTCAGCTCGCCCTGAACGACCCGCAGTCGGTCGTGGCGCAGGTCGAGCTTCGCCGGATTGCGGATGAAGGCCACCACGTCATGCCCGGCGGCGAGTGCCTGCTCGACCAGGTGGATACCGGTGCGGCCGGTGGCGCCGAAGATCGTCAGCTTCATGATGTCTCCCTCGCGAAGTCTGCAGGTCAGCCGTTGTAGGCGACGTAGTGCAGCTCGGCCTGCTGACGCTCGTCGTGCAGCTGTGCCAGGGCCTCCGCGATGACCTCGGGCTCGGCGTCCGGGTGGCCGCCGCCGATGAGGGCGGTGATGCCCAGGTGCGCGACGTAGACGCCCTTCGGTTGCAGTGCGTTGTGCAGGTTGAGGGCCCAGTTGCGAAGTCCCGCTGCGGCGATGTTCACGTTGCCGAGGAAGGGCATGGGGCTGATGGATCCGCCGCCAGTCGTGATGAGCACGGTCCCCTTGCCTGCTGCGATCATGTCCGGCAGCACGGCCCCGACGGCGGCGAGCGCGCCGCCGAGATAGAAGTCGAGCTGCGGTTGCAGGTTCTCCATCGTCACCTCGAGGACGTCGACGGGCGCGAGGGACGGGTCCGCGGGCGAGAACTCGAGCACGTCGATCGGGCCGAGGGTGTCCGTGATCGAGCGCAGTGCCGCGGTGACGGTGTCGGGTCGGCTGATGTCGGCAGCGAACCCGTGAGCGGTGATCCCTTCGCCTGCGAGGGTCTGGGCGAGCGCGTCGAGCTTGGACTGGGTTCGCGCGACCAGCGCGACGTCGAAGCCCCGACGCCCGAAAGCGCGGGCGATCTCAAGGCCGAGACCGGGGCCGGCTCCGATGATGGTGATGAGCGACATGATGTGTCCTTTCGAATCCCACGGGGAAGTGGGGCGTTGCATACTTGAGCTAAGTTGAGGGTGCCCTCAAACAAGATCGAGCATAACTTGAGGTTGCCCTCAATATCCACTGGAGTTGTCATGTCACAGTCGAACGGTCTCCGCCGAGACGCTCGGGCCAACGTCGAGAAGTTGCACGCCGCCGCGGTGGGGGTGTTCTCCCGCCGCGGACTCTCAGCTCCGTTGGAGGAGATCGCTCGCGAGGCCGGCGTGAGCATCGGCACCCTCTACAACCGGGTCGGATCCCGCGAGGCACTCATCGACGCCGTGATCCCCGCGATCGCCGGCGAGAAGCTCTTCGCGCTCAAAGCGCAGGCGCTCAGCCAAGAATCACCCCGCGCGCGGCTGGAGGCGTTCATCGCGGGAATGATCGACCTGCAGGTCGGCGATCCTGCTCTGAATGACGCGATGCTCCGCCGGTTCCCGGATGCGACCTCGCTCATCGAGACGTGCGATCGTTCGACGGCACTCGGCCAAGACCTGATCGACGATGCCCACGCCGCAGGCACCCTCTCCCCGGACTTCACCGCAGACGACCTCATGACCGTCCTGTGGATGGCCGGAACCGCAAGCCACGATCCCTCAGCCCCGGTCGGCTGGCGACGCGTCATCGACCGCAGCCTCGCCTCCGCCTGGACCAGCTGAGATCTCGGGGGCCACCACTCGAGACACGATCGACGCCTGTAAGCGCTGCGTCGCGCCGGTCAGTTCACGCCGGGATCGGGAAGACGAGCAGCGTGCTGGACGCCGTGGCCACCACTCGGCCTTCCGCATCGGTGATCACCGCTTCGGCGAACGCCACCCGTGAACCCGGTTTGGTGACGGTTCCCACGGCGGTCAGCTGCCCCGACGTGGCGCTCACTGCCCGCAGGTAGTTCACCTTGATCTCCAGCGAGGTGTACCCGACTCCGGCGGGCAGCGTGGTCTGGACCGCACACCCCGCAGCCGAATCCAGCACCGTGCACATGAACCCGCCGTGCACGGCACCGATCGGGTTGTAGTGGGACTCGCTCGGCTCACAGATGAACGTGGCGGTCCCACGCGAGACCGAGCTCAGGGTCATGTCCATGAGCGAGACGATCGGCGGCGGCGGCAGGACCCCGTCGATCATGGCCTGGAGGTAGTCGATACCTGCCATCTCGGCGACCCGTGCGGCCCCGATCATCGGATCCTGCCACTCGATCGTCCGCCGGCGGACTGGAGGTGCTTCATCGCTCTGCATGCCCCATTGTCACCTGCTGCACTGCGGCAGCCGTGGAGACACTCAGCTTGCTGGATGTCGTCTTGTACGCTCACACGATGACAGAGATCGCTGGAACCCGTTGGGTCATCACCGGAGCCGCCGGGAACATCGGATCGGCGCTCCGCTCCGCACTGCTCCACCGCGAGGCGGTGCTCGTCTCCACCGACGTCCGCTCGATGACTCCGCTCGGTCCGCAGGAAGTCGTCACCAGCACCGACCTCGCCGACCTTGCCGCGCTGGTCGAGCTGTTCGATGGGGCGCACGGGGTGATCCACCTCGGCGGGATACCCGACGAGGCTGACTTCCACGACTTGGCCGAGGTGAACATCGTCGGGACTTATCACGTCCTCGAGGCCGCCCGGCGGGCCGGCGTCGCCCGGGTCGTGTACGCGAGCAGTAACCGTCTGACGGGCTTCTACCCGTCGGGCGCTCACATCGCACCGCATGTTCCGCCCCGTCCGGACGGGTTCTACGGGGTGTCGAAAGTCGCCGGAGAAGCGCTGTGCCGACTCTACGCGGACAAGTTCGGAATCAGCACCATCTCGCTCCGCATCGGCAGCTACGAGCAGCAACCAGGTTCCGCGCGAGAGCAGCGGACCTGGCTCAGCCCCGCCGACGCCGTGCGCGCGTTCATCGCGGCGATGACCACCACCGAACACACAGCCGTGTTCTACGCGGTGTCCGCGAACACCGAGGGATGGTGGGATCTCGACGCCGGAACGGCGGTCGGTTTCACCCCGCAAGACGACGCCTCCCAGTGGGGCGAAACCCAACACATCGACCCGCACATGCCGCAGGGCGGGGTGTACGCGACGCCGGCGTATTCGACCGATCGGATGCGAGAGTGACGGATGATCTGAGGTACGGCACTACCGCTTCAGGTCGACTCGCCGCGACAACACCTGGCCCGGCCATGCGTCGATACCGTCGCCGACCGTGAACGTCACGTCACGCTCGAAGCCTGCGGCCTCGTAGAAGCGGACGAGATCCCCCGATCCTCCAGCGTAGCAGTCGACCCGCAGGCGACCGACCCCCGCGGCCTGCGCGCGCTCCTCGGCGAGAGCCAGCAAGCGGCGACCCGTGCCCTTCACCCGCGGGTCGCGCGAGCCGATCAACACCCTGACGTAGACCTCCGGTTCGGTGGCGGCCGGCACGTACTCGAGCGCCTCGCCCAGCACGAGTGCTCCGCACACGCCGATCGCGGGATGCTCAGCGACCCAGGCATCGGATGAAGCGCACCACTGCTCGACACGAGTGATCCAGCGCTCCTGCCCGGATGCCGGCTCGGTACCCCATTGCCGGGTGTTGCCGATCCGG
This sequence comes from Plantibacter sp. ME-Dv--P-095, assembly GCF_030209365.1. Lineage (NCBI taxonomy): Bacteria > Bacillati > Actinomycetota > Actinomycetes > Micrococcales > Microbacteriaceae > Plantibacter > Plantibacter sp. ME-Dv--P-095. The sequence goes on along the minus strand of NZ_JARVSB010000001.1, from coordinate 49,385 downwards.
ACGAACCAGGCGATCGCTGCATCGAAGAGCGCCAGCACCGCAGCCGCGTCCGCAGGGACGGCCCGACGGAACCTCACCGGCACAGCTTCGCCTCCGGTCCACGCAGGCTCCAGCGTGCCGCCCTCACCGCGCTCCAAGTCACCCGTCACCGTACTTCTCCGCATCGCTTCGACATGTCGTCCGTCCTCCCCCGCTGATCCCAGGTTGGCACGCGTCGCCCTCGGGACGCCAACGCCGGCGGCGGTCGACGTCGCCGAGTCGTGCTTCGAGCCTCGCTCAGCACTGGCCGCGCGCGTCCGCCATATCTGGCCCGCTCCGAGGTCCCCCAGCCCCTCCCGCGCTGCCCCGGGGAAACCCCCTCGCCGCATCGACCGGACGCCCTCTACCCTGATGCGGATGAGCCGACGCAGCCGACGCGACGGCGGAAACGAGACACGATGTCGCTCCCTCCCGCTCCCGATCCCACCCGAACCGCCAAGCGCTTCGTCCTCGCGGCGTTCAGCTTCGTCGGCCTGATGGCGTCCGGTGTCGGTGTGGTCGCCTGCTCGATCGGCCTCGCCGACACCGGCCACCCCGCCATGATCGTCGGGCTCGCGGGTAGCGTGCTCGGCATCGCTGCAGCGTTCGTCGTGATGTGGACCGCCTTGCGCGCCGAACGCTGACGGCAGGGACAAGGGCGCTGCCGGCGACAGCTTCCCAGCCCAGCGTGACAGCACCGCCAAGCAGTCCTTCGAGCGGTGGTCGCTCCGTCAGAGCCCGTGCGGCGAACGCCTAACGCACACGCCGGCGCAGCATCAGGGCGGCGCCGCCCGCGAGCAGGCCTGCGGCGACGACGACGGCTCCGCCGAGCTGCCAGCCCGTCAGCGCCAGGTCTCCGTCAGCGGAGGGTCGTGCTGTGGCCGAGGGTCGCGGTGTCGCGATCGCCCCTGCTCCAGGACCTTCCGCGGGTGGGGCAGCGGTCGGCGTGTCCGTCGGAGGGACCGGCTCGACCTGAGCGCCGGGAACCGACCAGACACCTGCGGCGAACGCCACCGGCAGGGTCGCCACCGTGACCACCGACGACGGGATGCCTGACTCGAGGGCCAGGCACTCGAGCGCGAGGGTCGCGTCACCCTGTTCGACACCGCCGTCCACGACCTCCTGGAACGAGATGGCCATCGGCACCTCGATGGGCTGCCCGGCGGTCACCGCGACGGTCGGAGACGTGACGACGGTGACCCCTCCCGCCGTCACGGAGAGTCGGGCGCCGTCGTCCGCATCGGCAGGGCAGCCCGCGGCGAGCACCGCGGAGCCGAATGACGGGACGGCGCGCGCGTCACCTGACGTGACCGCGGCGCCGGCGGTGTCGTGCAGCGTGAGCGGTGCCGGTTCGGCCGGCGCCGAGGCGGCGACGGCAGCACCGGCGCCGGCGAGGCAGAGGACCGCGCTGGCGCTGAGAGCTGCCGCGACGAGCAGGGCGCGCCCTGCGGCACGGAACGGAGAACGGTGGATGACGGGGACAGTGGAAGACATCGGGACCTTTGGTGGGTGCGGTGGGCCGCCGAGACGGCGATACCCGGCGACGCCAGGACTCTGGCCTACGCGGGTGAATGGGTCGTGAACGCCTGGCATCACCCGAGGCACCGGCCGTTGGGCCGAGGTTCACCTCCGCTGCCTACGATCGGGCCGTCCGTCCGATGAAAGTGATGCCATGCCCTTCGATCCCCGCCCCGAGCAGACCGCGCCGACCGGTGGCGCATCCTCAGTGCCCGAGGTGGACCGGGGCGCATCGGCTCGGTCCGGCCTCTCCCGCCGGTCCTTCCTGGGTGCCTCCGTTGCCGCAACGGTCGCCGTGGGAACGACCGCCCACGGGCTCGGGAGCGCGACCTCTGCCAACGCCACGCCGCTGCCATCAGCGTCGGCGGTCGTCGATCCGGACGCGCTCTCCTGGCTGGTGTTCGACCACCACGTGCACTCGGTCTACTCGCACGACGCCAAGTATCCGATGACGACGATCCTCGATCAGGCGCAGCGCTTCGCGGTCGATGCGATCGCCTTCACCGAGCACAGCAACAAGGGGCATGCCAACGTCGGCGGGGTGTTCAACGCGGCACGCGAGATCGACACCGCGCGGGCGGCGCGCCCCGACATGCTCGTGCTCCAGGGCCTCGAGTGGTACATCCCGGGAGCCGAGCACGCAACCGTCCTGATCGCGCCCGGGCCCCGCACGACCCTCGTGTTGCGCCGCTTCGAGCTCGACCACGACGGCAAGCTCAACGGCTGGGAGAAACCGCGCCCTGGTACCGAAGACGCCGCCGAGTGGCTCGTGCACGCGACCGACGGGATCGCCTGGCTCGGCGCCCAGAAGCGTGCAGGTGTCATCGACGACGTGATCGTCCTGGCGAACCACCCGAGCCGCCTCGGCATCGACTCGCCCGGAGAGCTCCGTGCCTGGCAGGACGCCGACCCCGAGGTGTTCGTCGGCATGGAGGGTGCTCCTGGCGCCCAGGCCGGAGCGATCGCCGCGAATGCGACCGAACGCTCGCGGCGCGGCGAGTACGAGAACACTCCCAGCGAGTTCTCCTTCCCCGGCTACCCCGCGGAGGCGTACCTGACGCACGGTGGCTTCGACTGGACGACGGCCGTCGTCGGCGGCATGTGGGACTCGCTGCTGAGCGAGGGACGGCGCTGGTGGATCACCACGAACAGTGATCTGCACCTCAAGGAGTCCGACGCGACACGCGTCGGCGACTTCCCGACCGGGCCGGGCTGGGAGGCCGGGGCGACGCTCGCGAACTTCAACCGCGCCGGCCGTCGGCCCGACCCGATCGCCACGGACACGCCGCAGAACGGCGCCGACTTCTGGCCGGGCGAGTTCAGCCGCACGCATGTCGGGGTCGTCGACCGGTCGTCCGCCTCCCTGCTCGACGCGATCCGCGCTGGGCGACTCTGGGTCGACCACGGGCACCTCGTCGCCGGGCTCTCCGTCGTGCTCCGTGCTACCGACCAGCCGGAGACCGTCGCCACCTTGGGCGGGACCCTCACCGTCGAACGCGGCACCGCCCTCGAGCTCGTGGTCGACGTCACGCCCACGACGACGCCGACCTCGCGCGGCACGACACCGAGATTGGCGCACCTCGACCTGATCCGCGGGCGCGTCACCGGGCCCGTAGCCGACCGTGACGAGCAGCGCGCACCCGGCACCCGAGTCGTCGAGATGCTCGACGTCACGGATCGCAGCGACTCCCCGTTCCGTGTCGTGGTGCCGCTCGAGCCGGCCGCCGAGGACGGCTATGTCCGCCTCCGCGGCAGCGACGGCCAGGTGCACGGGGTCGGTCCACTCGGCGCCGAGGTCGACCCGCGGGCACCTCAGCCGTACCCGATCTCCCCGGCCGACCCGTGGGCCGACACCTGGCTGTACACGAATCCGATCTTCATCAGCGTGCGCTGATCGGGGCCGGGCCCGGTCTGTGCCAGCTTCACACGGCATTCCGTCGCAACGGTGTGATGTCCACAAGATCGGATCCACTCGCCAACCACTCGTGCTGCGCGGTGAAGAGGTCCCAGGCCGCCGATCCGGTAACCGAGACGCCTCGCGCACCTGAGCGCCTCGTCGTGCCGCGAACAAGCATGTAGTGGGTCTGGAAGACGCCTGATCCGATCTGTTCCTGGACGTCGTGGAAGAACACGACGTTGGAGACCGGTCCGGTGCCGTCGTCGAGTGAGACGAAGACGACGCGTTTGCCGCCGCGCATCGGCGGCGTGTTGGTCGCTCGGCGGACGCCGGCGATGAGGACCTCGGTTCCACCCGGGAGGTCCATGAGGTCGCGTGCCGGCGTGACGCCGAGTTCTCGGAACAGTGGGTGGAAGCGTTCCATCTGGTGGCGGTTCACGGCCAGGCGCATCTCTTGGAGTTCGAGGTCGGTCTGGGTCCGGCCTCGGAGTTCGAGTGAGGTGATCGTGCTGCGCTCGGGCACGGGGAGGTCGAGTTCGAAGGCGAGTTGCTCGTCGGCGATGAGCTGGGCACTCGTGGTGACGCCGGCGAGGTGGGCGAGGAGTTCGTGGCGGCGTCTGGGGATGTAGTCGATGAACGCGTCGAGCGCACCGACGCGGGCCAGCGCCTCGAAGGTGCGGCGTCGCGGCCGGACTCGGTCTCTGAAGTCCTGGAGGGAGGAGAACGGTTGGTGCCTCGCGATGCGTGCTCGTTCCTTCTCGGTGCTGCCCTTCATCTCGACCAACGACATGCGCACACCGAGTCGCCCGTCGGGTGCGATCTCGACGACGTACTCCAGCCCCGAGCGCTGCACGTCGATCGGGAGCACTGGCACGTCGAGGTGGCGGGCTTCCGCGAGGATGAGGTCTTTGGGCCACATGCCTGGGTCGTGGGTGAGTAGGCCTGCCATGAACTCGGCCGGGTGATGGCGCTTCAGCCAGGCCGACTGGAACGTCGGCAGTGCGAAGGCGGCTCCGTGGGCCTTGGCGAAGCCGAAGGATCCGAAGCCGGCGAGGATCGTCCAGGCCTTGTCGATCACGGCGGGCCGGAAGCCGCGCGCTGTGGCACGGTCACGCACGAACGTCTCGATGCCGGCGAGGCGGCCACGGTCGGCGAGCTGGCGGCGGATGACGTCGGCAGGCCCGAGACCGCAGCCGGTGAGTTCGTCGATGATCCGCATGACCTGCTCGTGGAAAACGACCACGCCGCGCGTCTCTCGCAGGATGGGGCGGAGCCGTGGGTCGATGTCCTCGGGCATGGTCTCGCCGTGGCGCACCTGCAGGTATTGCAGCGGCATGTTGTTCTGCATCGGTCCAGGGCGGAAGAGCGAGATCTCGACAGTGAGGTCGTTGAACACCTCCGGCTGCAGCTTGCCGACGAGCTCCATCTGGCCCGGCGATTCGAGCTGGAAGACCCCGAGGGTGCGGGTGGAGCGGAGGAGTTCGTAGGTGGGTTCGTCGTCGAGCGGCAGGGCGTCGAGTTCGATGGTCTCGCCGGTCAGTCGTTCGTGCTCGCTGACGGCGTGTGCCATCGCGGATTGCATGCGCACGCCGAGGATGTCGAGCTTGATGAGGCCCATGTTGTCCATGTCGTGTTTGTCGTACTGCGACATCGGCAGACCCATGCCCGACAGCTGCGTCGGGGTGCGGTGCAGGAGCGAGGTGTCGGACAGGATGACGCCGCAGGGGTGGACGCTGATGTGCCGCGGGAGCCGGTCCAGGCGTTCCGTTACGTCGACGAGCAGGTCGAGCTCTCTCGATTCGCGGACCGCTTCGGCCAGGTCGGCGAGCTCGGGCTTGTCGCGGAGTGCGTCGCGGAACTCCCGGGCATTGAACCGCCACATCTGTTTGGCGATCATGTCGATCATCGACTCATCCATGCCCAGGGCGAGGCCGGCGTCCCGGACGGCTCCGCGTGACCGGTAGGCGTTGGTCATCGACATGAGCGTGACGCGGTCGGACCCGAAGCGGGCGAAGATCTCGCGGTAGACATCGTGGCGGCGTGCGGATTCCACGTCGAGGTCGATGTCGGGGAGGTTGGTGCGCTCGGGCGAGAGGAACCGCTCGAAGATGAGTCCATTGCTGATCGGCTCGATGGAGGAGGTGTGCAGGGCGTAGTTGAGGACGGACCCGACACCTGACCCGCGCGCCTGGATGCGGATCCCCATCTCGCGGATGATGTCGGCGACCTTCGCGACCGTGAGGAAGTACGACGGCATCCCCAGCTGCTCCACGATCCGCATCTCGTGCTCGAGCGCACGGTGCGCGTCCTCCAGCGACGGCATCCCGGGGCGTGCGTACCGCTCATCCACACCGGCCTGCGCGCGCTCCCACAGCGCCTGGTGGGGGTCTCCGCTGATGCCGATCACCGATGCCTCCGGCATGCGAGGCTGCTTCCACCCGACGTCGGACACCGGGTCGAGGGCGCATCGCTCTGCGAGGCGCTCCGTCTCCCCCAGCAGCCGTTGCACCGCACCGTCGTCATGCGTGCCGGCGCCGACGATCATCCGCGCGATCTGCCGCATCTGCTTCGCCGGCTTCAACCACGCCTGCCCGTTCACCTGCAGCTCGTTCTGATCGTCGAGCTCCGCCAGCGGGCGAAGGAACCGTGCCGCATCAGCGAGGTCGGCTGTCGCCGCCTCGTCCGGGAGCCCGTAACGGACCGCGTTGGTCAGCACGGCAGGGACACCAGCCGACTCAGCGAGACTCAGCAGACGTGTCGCCGCCGCGACGTTCCCGCGTAGACCCTGGTCGGTGAGATGACAGACGACCTCGATCACCAGATGCCCAGCAGGAATGCACTCGCGCCACCGGTCGAGCGCGACCCGCGCTGCGGCATGATCGCGACGCTCGATCGCCTGCCCGACGTCGGACGACGGCCCGAGCATCACCGTCAGCGCCGGCTCATCCTCCAGCGCCGCCGCGAGCTCCTCCCGGAGGATCGCAGGCCCATCACGGCGCCCGTGCGCAGCGCTCACCACACGACAGAGTTGGGCGAATCCGGCTCCCTGGTTCTGACCGTGGGCGAGGACGACCACACGGCCGATCGACTCCAGATGTCCATCCAGTGCAGCGAGATCCACACCGAGCCCCGGCGCGATACCCGCAGCAAGACAGGCCCCGACGTGCTTCGGGCCGCCATAGAGACCGTCGCGGTCCGTCAGCGCGAGGAACGACGCGCCATCCTCAGCGGCGAGACCGGCGAGGGCCGCACTCGAGGTGACGCCGTAGTGCGCAGACAGGTGCGACGCGACGTGGAGGTGCGGGAAGCTCACGTCCAGGCGACCGCGAGCGTCCATCTGCCGGTCGTGTCGCGGCGGAGGTCGTAGCGCGTGGGCTCCTCATCGCCGCGAGCCGCGTCGACCCGCCACGTCTCGATGTCGATGCGAGCAGGCGACGCATCACCCCGCCACCACGGCTGGCGAGCAAACAACGCCTGAGGCTGACCGACGACACGGTGCTCGAACCGCTTCCAGACGAACGCCGTCGGATCCCCATCCGCCGCCAGATCGACGTCCACTGCCTCATCAACGATCGTCGCCAAGCCACACCCTCCAGATTCGAACACACGTTCGATGAAGCGAGTGTACGTCACTGCCACGACACGACTTGACGCACACCGTGACAGGACCGCGGCGGTGATGCCCCAGCGCAGGAGCGAGGGCACATGACCGCGAGGGCGCTGTGACGCTAACAGGCGCCGAGGACTGACCTACCCCACCGGGCTCACGGCAACACCGTGGACCAGTGGGCACGCATGTACCGCGCACGCCTGCGGTCATAGTCCGTCATGTCCTGGCGCGCACCCGCCGCGACCTGCCAGGCTCCCGGAATCAGCCTCCCAGGCGCCCGGACAGGAGCATCCCGTGACCATCACCGCCCCGGCAGCCGCCGCAATCTCGCGATCGGCGCCCGCACCGCAGTCCTCCGCGGCTGCTGGCTTCTCGACCCGCCAGGTGCACGCGGGTGCCGTGCCCGACGGTGCGCACGGGGCGCGGGTCACCCCTGTGCACCTCAGCGCCGGCTTCGTGTTCGACAGTTTCGAGCATGCACGGGAGCGGTTCGCGGGCGAGGACGAGGGGTACCTCTACACCCGCAACGGCAACCCGACCACCGAGGAGGTCGAGCGGCGGATCGCCGACCTCGAGGGCGGGGCAGAGGCGATCCTGGTGGCGAGCGGGCAGGCGGCTACCGCCTCCGCACTCTTGGGGATCGTGCAGGCTGGCGACCGGGTGCTCTCGTCGCGTCGGCTGTACGAGGGCAATCGTGGGCTGCTGGTGCAGAACTTCGGACGGCTCGGGATCGGTGTGGACTTCGTCGACGACGCCGGCGATCTCGAGGAGTGGGAGCGCCGGATCGGACCCGACACCCGCGTGCTCTTCGGTGAGCCCATCCCGAATCCCAAGAACGACCTGCTCGACGTCCCGGCGCTGGCGGCGATCGCCCACCGGCACGGGCTCCCCTTCGTCGTCGACAACACGCTCGCCACCCCGTACCTCCTGCGGCCGATCGAGCACGGGGCCGACGTGGTCGTGCACTCGACCAGCAAGTTCCTGGCCGGGCACGGCGCCGCCCTCGGTGGCGTGATCGTCGATGCCGGCACCTTCGACTGGGGCGCGCGACCCGCGCTCTTCCCGCACCTGAACCAGGCGGAGCGCGCGTTCGACGGGCGCAGCTGGGCCGAGCAGCGAGGCAGGAGCGCGTTCGTCTCCTACACCCGGGACATCGTGGTGTCGCGCCTCGGCCCGACGCCGTCGCCGCTGAACTCGTTCCTCCTTCGCCAGGGCATCGAGACGCTGTCGCTGCGGGTGGAGCGGCACTCGAGCAACGCCCTCGCCGTCGCCCGCTTCCTCGAACGACAGTCCGAGGTCCTCTCGGTGGACTACTCCGGTCTGGAGTCGAGCCCGTCGTTCGCGCTCGCGCAGCGGCTGCTCCCCCGCGGTCAGGGCTCGGTCTTCTCGTTCACCGTGGCCGGAGGCGAAGCAGGTGCGGCCGCCTTCATCGATGCGGTCGAGCTCTTCAGCCACATGACCCACCTCGGCGACGTGCGCTCCCTGGTGCTGCACCCGGCGTCGACCACGCACGCCGGGCGCACTCCGGCCGAGCGGGCCGCCGCCGGCATCCATCCGGGTCTTCTCCGGCTGTCCATCGGCATCGAGGACGTCGACGACCTGCTTCGGGATCTGAACCGCGGGCTGACTGCCGTGCGTGCCCTGGCCGCGGAGGCGTGAGCGTGACGCGTCGTCAGCACTTCGGCTGGTTCTTCTCTCGCGGATTCGGGCCACAGGGCTGGGGGCATCCGTACCAGGAGTGGAACCACGACTGGACCAAGCCGGAGCTCTACCAGCAGTCGGCCCGCGAGCTGGAGCAGGCCGGCTTCGAGCTGATCGTCATGGAGGACGCCGTCTCGCTCGGCTCCCCGGACACGCTCGACCTGCGCGTACGGGGAGCGTACGGCGGACCCAAGCACGACCCGCTCCTCCTGGCGCCCTACTTGTTCGCCGCGACCACTCGGATCGGGTTGGCGCCGACGATCAACGCCGGGATCACGCCGCCGTACCTGGCCGCGCGGCAGGCCGCGACGCTGCAGCACCTCAGCTCAGACCGTTTCGGTATCAACCTCGTCACCGACGTGGGCAGCGCCCGCCATGTCGGCCTGGAACCGCTGTCGCACGACGCGGCCTACGACCGGGCCGACGAGTGGATGGCGATCGTCCGCCAGCTCTGGCACAGCTGGGGCGAGGGCGCACTGGTCGCCGACACCGGATCGGGTCGATACGCCGACGGGGCGCGCATCGACGCGTTCCAGCACCGCGGTGAGCATTTCCGCGTGGACGGCCCGCTGAACGCCGTCCCGTTCGCGAACGGCGACCCGATCGTCGTCTCGCCCGGCGGTTCCCCACGAGGTCTGGCCTTCGCCGGCACACAGTCGGACGTGCAGCTCGCGCTCGCGCCGCTGGAGGCGCATGCGGTCCGTGCCTATCGGGCGAGAGTCCTCGCCGCGGCCCAGCTGCAGGGTAGAAGCGCCGACGACCTGCGGATCCTCTTCGTCGTGAAGCCCGAGATCGTCTCGAGCCCCGAAGAAGCGGAGCGCGTCGTCGAGGCGTCGCGGCACCCCGAGGAGAGCACGCTGCGGCAGATCGCGCTCGGCTGGTCCAGCGACCTGGAGACCGATCTGACGGGCCTGGATCTGGATCGCCCTGTCGAGCGGTCGGTCTTCGGCGAGCATGTCTCGCACGGCACGATCGCGGGCCTGTACGGCGACACCGAGGACGCACCGCTGCGTGAGCTGCTCATCCGGAAGGCGCGCAAGGGCCTCGTCGCCGACCGCGCCGGCTTCGTGGGCACCGCGGAGCAGTTCGCCGACTTCGTCGAGGACCTCGGCGACGATGGCGGCAACGACGGTCTCCTCTTCTCCGGGGACCTGCATCCGGTCACCCTGCATCGGATGCTCGGCGACCTCGTCCCCGTTCTGCGGCGGCGCGGGGTGCTCCGCGATGAGCTTGCGTCCGGCGGGACGCGCGCGAACCTGTTCGGAACGTAGGTGCACCCGCACATCCAGCCAGTCGAACCCCGCTCTGCCTCTCCTATCGAACGGCCGATCATGACGAACGAGTTCACCTTCAGTACGACCATCACCTCCTTCGACGAGGACTACTCGCCGGCGGAAAGCTCCCGGATCACCACCAACTTCGCCAATCTGGCCCGGGGTGCGCGCCGCAAGGAGAACCTTCGCACGGCGCTGGCGATGATCGATGACCGGTTCAACGACCTCGTGCCCGGCGACGATCCGAGCCGAGGCCGCTACACCGTCGGACTCGACATCGTCTCCGTGGGCCTGCGCCTCTCCGCGGACGGCGAGGACCGGGAGTTCCCGCTGCTGGAGGTCCTGCGCACGAGGATCATCGACCGCCGCACCGGTCGATGTCAGCCCGGAACCCTGGGGAACAACTTCTCGTCCTACCTCCGCGACCACGACTTCAGCGTGCGGCTGCCGGCGGTCAACGCCTCGCAGACGGAATTCACCGTCCCCGACGACTTCGGCGTGCTGCACGGCGCGCTCTTCAAGCACTTCCTCACCTCCGCGCAGTACGCGGAGCTCGCACCGACGCCGCCCGTCATCTGCATCAGCGTCTCGACGAGTCGGACGTACCGGCGCACCGGGAGCAGCCATCCGATCCTCGGCGTCGAGTACCGGCAGGACGAGCTCTCGCTGACCGACCGGTACTTCGCGCAGATGGGCCTGCGCGCCCGCTTCTTCATGCCGCCCGGCAGCGCGGCACCGCTCGCGTTCTACTCCGGCGGCGAGCTGCTCGAGGACTACTCGGACCTCCAGCTCGTCGCCACCATCAGCACCATGGAGACGTTCCAGAAGATCTACCGGCCCGAGATCTACGGTGCGCGCTCGGTGGCCGCCGACGTCTACCGGCCGAACCTGGAGGAGCAGGACTACGCGCGGCCAGCGGTCGCCTACGACCGCGAGGAGCGAGGCCGGCTCGCGATCGAGCAGGGGCAGTTCGCGGAGGAGCATCTGATGAAGCCTCACGGGGAACGGCTGCGGCATTGGGCCGCCGGGCAGACGGAGGCGGTCCGATGACCGCCCGCGGAGCCTCGACGCCCCTCCCGCTCCTGCCCACCTCGATCGTCGGCAGCCTGCCGAAGCCGTCCTGGCTCGCACAGCCCGAGACCCTGTGGTCGCCGTGGAGGCTGAGCGGCGACGCCCTGGTCGAGGGGAAGCAGGACGCCCTCCGCGCAGCTGTCCACGAGCAGCTCCACCGAGGCCTGGACATCGTCAGCGATGGGGAGCAGACCCGTCAGCACTTCGTCACGACGTTCATCGAGCACCTCACGGGTGTCGACTTCGAGCGGCGCGAGACGGTGCGCATCCGCGACAGATACGACGCGAGCGTCCCGACCGTCGTCGGCGCCGTGGGCATCGAGAAGCCGGTGTTCGCAGACGACGCCCGGTTCCTGCGCGAGCAGACCGATCAGCCGATCAAGTGGGCACTGCCCGGCCCGATGACGATGATCGACACCCTCTCCGACCGTCACTACGGGAGCCGGGAGCAGCTGGCCTGGGAGTTCGCGACGATCCTCAACGAGGAGGCGAGAGCTCTTCAGGCTGCGGGAGTCGACATCATCCAGTTCGACGAGCCCGCCTTCACCGTCTTCTTCGACGAGGTGCAGGACTGGGGCGTGGCCGCTCTGGAACGGGCGGCTGAAGGACTCCGCGTGGAGACCGCCGTGCACATCTGCTACGGCTACGGCATCCAGGCGAACACCGACTGGAAGGCGACGCTCGGGTCGGAGTGGCGGCAGTACGAGAAGTCGTTCCCGCTCCTCCAGCGGTCCTCGCTCGACATCGTCTCGTTGGAGTGCCACCACTCCCGCGTCCCGATGGAGCTCATCGAGCTCGTCCGCGGGAAGAAGGTCATGCTCGGAGCCATCGACGTGGCGAGCGAAACCGTCGAGACGCCCGAGGAGGTCGCCGACACCCTGCGAAGCGCCCTCCGGTTCGTCGACGCGGACCTGCTCCTCCCGAGCACGAACTGCGGCATGGCGCCACTGCCGCGAGACCTTGCCTGGAAGAAGCTGAGTGCACTGAGCGCGGGGACATCCATCGTCCGAGAGGAGCTCGCCGCCTCGACGCCCTGACCGTGCGGCAGTCCACCTGGCAGCCGACGGTCGCATCGACCATCTGCTCGGCGCAGCGGCACCATCGCGCCGCCAGCGCAAACGACCGAATCACGTCCCAAGTCTCCCCAGGCCAGTGTCGTCTACCCCAAACCTGCAACGAGCTTCGGTCCGGACGGCCAGACACACTGCTCGCAACAGACATCCGCATAATCGCGGGACTTCTTCCTTTGTGGTGAGCCCTGCCGGGATCGAACCGACGACATCCACGGTGTAAACATTCTCTGACCCAGCGCTTCCGCGTCTTCCGGAGCGCCTCGCGTCGCTGAGACGCGCGCCCGACCACCTACGTTGCGCCATGAGGGGACGTCTCGGGGACGAGCTGCAGATCCAGATAGAGGGCTCGATGAGGCCGTTGGCTGACCTGCTCATTGCGAGTGACGGCGATGGGGTCTGTGGCTATCCGCCGTAGCCCGTTGATCAGGGAGCTTCCAGGCCAGGGGCCGACGAAGATCGTCATATCAGTCGCGCGTTGCTGGTATCCGAACGTCGCGAACAAAGACCCGTTCGCCGACCGTCAATCGGGAACCCGCTTCGGGTGCCCGCCCGTAAACTCCGAAATCATCGCGGCGAAGCTCGCCATCGCTGCCGACGCCCGTCGGTTGGAGCGGTGCAACATCGAGATGGTTTGGGCTCAAGACGTTGGAGGGATTCCACAGCGTCCCCGCAGCTCGTTCCTCAGGGATGTCCAGCGAATAGGGTGGCGGTATGAGGTCCGTCCATACCGGAACCACCATGCCCGTCCTTGAGATCACGCTCGAGGCGGGCGGAGCGATCCCTAGCCGAGGGAGGCGACGTCGCCTGACCTACTCCGGGTATGTACCTGGACACCTCTGCTGTTCGAGCGGACACGGTCGCATCACAAGTGGCCCGTCTTCGTGCTATTGATCATGCTCGTCGCCGCAGTGTCCTGCGGTGAGCGCCACGCGTACGCGCTTTCAGCGTCGCTTCCGGCGAGCAACGCCATCATCCACCCGAAGGATGGGCATATCTCGGTCCTCCGAAGTCTCAACGCTCACCTGAGGGGCCGCCGTTGACCGCCATGCGTACGTTCCTGTTGTTCAGCGCTTCCGTAGCTACCAATCGAAAGAGGAAAGACCATGCCCCACTTCGCCGTCCTGATCTACACCGAGGACTCCATCCACGCCGTGGATGCGACCGAGGAGGACCTCGCGGTTCCGGACGCCCACGGACGAGCACTCACCGAGTCTGGTGCGCTGCGGGCCGCCTACGCGTTCACCCCACGTGATCTTGCGCGATCGATTCGCGCGTCTGGAGTGACCATCGGTCCCTTCGTCGACTCTCAAGAAGTGGTCGCGGGTGTCTACGTCATCGAAGCCTCAACATTAGAGGAGGCGCTCGCCATCGCCGCTACGAACCCGGAGGTTCAGCGAGGAGGAGGGGTCGAGGTCCGGCTGATTCACAGTGGCGGCACAGTCGAGACGTGACGGTTTGCGGGTCACCCCGCTGCAACGCGGGTTCCGTCTTGGAAAACAACAGGTTTGCGAGACGCATTGCATCTCGTCAATCCGGGCCAACTCGCGCGCCATAGTCCGCAGGTCTCGCAGCCAGCGCCCTGTCTCGAAAACGCGTCTCACGTTGCAGCGTGTCTCACCGTGCCTCGTGTGGGTTTCTGAGACATGCTGGTGCCATGGGGCAGATCGGGTACACCAGGGTGAGCACCGCCGGCCAGGACGCGCAGTTGCAGCTCGACGCGCTCGTTGACGCCGGCGTCCAGACGCGCGACGTGTTCGCGGACGTGACTTCCGGCAGCAAGACCGCAATCGAGCGCCCCGGCATGGCGAAGCTGCTCGAATACGCCGAGGCTGGCGACACGGTGATCGTGTGGCGCATCGATCGACTCGGCCGATCTCTCATCGATGTTCTCAACACCGTCGAGCTTCTTCGCGGCCGCGGGATCCACGTGCGATCGCTCTCCGATGGGATCGACCCTGCGACGTCGACGGGCCGGCTCATGCTCCACATGCTCGCCACCCTGGCCGAGTACGAGCGCGAACTCATCGTCGAACGCGTCAACGCCGGCATCGCCTCGGCACGCGAGTCAGGTACGCGGTTCGGCCGCCCACCCGTGAACCCCGACATCATCGCCGAGAAGCTCGCCATCGTTGCCGAAGCCCGAGATCGCGGCCGCACCGCCGCGGAAGCAGCTGCACTCGTCGGCTGGAGCAGAGCAACGCTCTACCGGCGCCAGGCCGGCAATACGACACGAACATCCTGACCCTCCAGTGCAGATCGCACGCGGCAGCCGAACGTGATCGTTTCTGAATGACCTTGCTCAGGGAATGACGACGAGCTTGCCGACAGTGTGACCGCCCTCGACGGAACGGTGAGCTTCGCCCGCGTCCTCGAGCGAGAAACGTTTCTCGATGTGAAGGGTGAAGCCCGGCAAAGCGAGGGCTTCGGCGAAGCCGTCACGGGGGCTCGTCGTCCTGGTCGCGCCTGTAGAGATCCGCGCGCCCTGCTGCGGGGCGGTGAAGTCGGAGATGGAGATAACCTGTGAGGCATCTCCCGTCAGGGTGATGAGGTCACTGATGACGCCGGCGCCGGAGAGGTCGAGGGCACCAGCGATTCCCCCCCGGGCCGCCGCGCGCACGTTGGCGACGAGCTCCTGACCGTAGGCCACGGGCACGGCGCCGAGCTGCTCCAAATAGGGGTGATTCTTCGGACTGGCACTGCCGATCACGCGAAGACCCCGGGCACGTGCAAGTTGGATGAGGGCCGAGCCCACGCCTCCGGAGGCGCCGCTGAGCAGGATGGTCCCGCGGGTCACGCCGAGGTCGCTGAGGAGGCGGTGACTGGTCTCGACTGCAACGCCCCAGGCACCGGCTTCGACGGGGTCGATGCCGGCAGGCAGGATGGCCCACTGGTCGAGGATGGCGCGCTCGGCGAGGGTGCCGCGTCCGGTTCCGAAGACGACGTCGCCGATCGCGACGTCGTCCACGCCGTCGCCCACCTCGACGACGGTGCCGGCGGCGTCGACGCCGGTGCCTGCCGGGGCTGCGAGCTCGGCGGTGGCCGCCATGGAGCCGGATCGGATCTTGGTGTCGATCTGATTGATGCCTGCGCTGGCGACCTCGATGACGATCTCGCCGCGGCCGGCGCGCGGCTCGGAGATCGTCACGACCTCGAGCACGTCGGGGGTGCCGTAGGTACTGAACTGGACTGCTCTCATGACTGGTCTTCTCTCTTGTGAGGCGGGCCGGGTGATTACGGCGCGGGGGTGTAGTTGACGGAGTCGAGCCAAGCGGCGAAGGTCTGCGCCTCGGGTGCGAGCCGACGCACGGCGCCGAGGTCTGCTTGGTAGGCGGGTGTCTCGGCGAACCAGCGGAACATGGCCTGCATGTCGTCCTGGCCATCCATGGTGCTGATCGGCAGGGACTCGTAGCGGGCCGGTAGGCCGGTCCGGGTGGCGAACGCGGAAGCGATCTCGCTTCCGGTGAGCTCATCGCCTGCGATCTCGATCTGGGCCGGCACAGCCGAGGGGTCAAGGATCGCGAGGGCGGCGATGGTGCCGATGTCGCGAACGGCGATCATCTGCAGCGAGATCCCGTCGGGGAGCGGCAGGCGGAGCACGAGTTCGCCGTCTTCGGCGGTGGGGGCGAACCAGTGGAAGTTGTCCATGAAGAACACGGGCCGGATCACGGTCACGTTCACGCCGAGAGAGGCGAGGTGCTGCTCGACGAGACGCTTGGAGTCGAAGTGGGGCACGTGGCTGTCGCGCTCTGCGCCGCCAACCGAGTTGAAGACGATGTGGGGCACGCGAGCGGCAGCCGCGGCGTCGGCGAGGGCGATGCCCTGGGCGGTCTCCCCGGCCGTGTCGGCGTCCTGCATACCGCCGGGAGGAGTGGTCATGAACCAGAACGCCGCGACGCCCTCGAGAGCCGTGGCGAGGGTGTCGGCGTTGTGGACGTCGACCTGGGCGAGTTCGACACCCTTTGATGCGAGGGCCTTGGCCTTTTCGGATGTGGTGTCGCGCACGAGGGCTCGGACCTGGGCACCGCGGGCGAGCAGCGCGTCCGTCACGGCTCTTCCCTGGCTTCCGGTGGCGGCGAAAACGGCGATGGTGCTGGTGCTGGTGGTGGGGGTGGTCTGCGTGCTCATGGTTGACTCCTCTAGTCGGTCAAGCAATAGAGCATTAGCCGGCTAAGTATTATTCCCGGGAGGTACAAGTGACATCAAATGCTCCGAACGCAGCCGGAGACAGTCAGGTCGTCGGCCCAGTCAGTTCACTCTTGCCAGGTGTCGCCAAAGCTCATCGCAAGCTCGCTGGCAGACTCCTCGACGAACTCGGGCTCTCTGCCGGGCAGGAGCTGTTGCTGATGCTGCTGTGGGACGAGTCTCCGCGAACACAGGCCGACCTGACACGCCTCCTCATGGTTGAGCCGCCGACCACCGCGAAGATGCTCGCCCGCCTTGAGAAGAGCGGGTTCGTCGCACGCGAGCGATCCACGACCGACGGCCGTGTCGTACTTGTGAGGCCAACCCCTGCTGGCCGCGATCTCGAGGGGCCCGTGACCACAACATGGGCGCAGCTCGAGGAGCTGACAACTGCAGGCCTGTCCGACACTGAACGAAAGCAGCTCAGCGAACTCCTGTCCCGCGTGGGAGAGACGCTGGCAGACCGACTGAACTGACGACGAAGCAAGACCACGCTCAGTGCGTCCCCGAACCCGCGCAGCCCGGCCGGAACGTTAGCCCGTACTCGCTTCCGCAGATATATCGGAGAAGGGGCGGCCCGCCCATGCCTCGGTCGGCGAGCGGCGCACTGCTCTGGCGAACAACCCGGGTGCCCCTCATCGGAAAGACGCGGCGTACCGTCGAAGACATGCCAGAAATCGACAACACGTTCGGAGCCTTCCTGACCTCGCGTCGGGCACGCCTGAGCAGAGGAAGTTGGGAGCGCTCCGATCTCGACGGTGACTTTGGGTAGACTCAATGCGTCGCTTCGGGTATTCCCATCCGAACGCGGGCCTTTAGCTCAGCTGGTAGAGCGCCACGTTTACACCGTGGATGTCGTCGGTTCGATCCCGGCAGGGCCCACCAGGTGAAGATCGCCGAGATCATGCGGATCTCGAGGGTTTTTGGTCGCGTCGCGCCACGCTCGGATATGGACGCGGAGTGTTGGATACGTCCCCGTGGCGTCCCCGTGCAGAGCCACCCTGAGCTTGCGCTGGCCTGCGCAGAGAGCGTTGCGTTGCCTGCGTTGCAAGAGAACCCGTTGACTCTCGATCGGATGTCTCAGTGGGGCAACCCGTTCCAGGGGTGCCTCTGGTTGTGAACGGCCTGAACGGCGGAAGGGTAGTCGCCCAGGAGCGCGCCGATCCGCGCCACTGCGCGCAAAGTGGCGTTGCTGCTGCGGGACGGTGCTGACGACACGACGCACCTCAGCGCCCGACGTTCACGGTGCTCCAAAAACGATCGTTTTCGGTCAGGCACAGTCCGCGGAAACCGCACGCTAGCCTCATCACATGACGACACGGGACGATCAGGGGCGCTCCGTCGACCAAGCCCAGGAGGCTCTTCACGAAGCCATGCGCGGTGGCGACGTGAGCCATCTTCGCGAGTTGCTATACGAGGGCCTGGCCTTCGAGCTGCCGGGCGAGTCAGTGATTGGCCGTGCAGCCGATCTCGATGCTCATGCCTCGGGTGCGACGCGATTCGACAAGCTGTCGGAGCTTCATCGGTCAACTCTGGAACATGATGGTCATGGCCGGACATCGTCGCTCGTGGACATCGTCGTATTCGATGGAGGCCACCGCATCGAGGCTCGCATGATGTATCGCCGCTATTGGTCGATCATCGAGGGTCGTTGGCAAGTAGTGGCGGGCAGCGCCGAACCGTCCGCATAGAACTCCTCCTACTCCGGCCCGACCAGCAAGCAGCGGAATGCTCAGCATCGCGAGTGTCGCGTGGGACGCGAAGGACGACATCGCCGACGCGCTCCAGCACACCCCGCATCAGTCGAACCACAGGATCCTCGTCAACGAACACGACTGCGTACTACTCCCTCAGGACGACGACCGCGCCCGGCGCGAGCGGCACCCGTCCCTCGTGGGCGGTACCCGTCAACAGGTCGACACCGGACGCCTCGGCCCAGCCCTCCTCGTCCCGATGGTTGACGAGGAAGAGGTAGGACCGGTCGGCGCTCGACCGGCGGACCGCCTCGACACCCGTCGACACTCTCGCGACCGGTTCGATCGGGGTCTCCTCCAAGAGCTGGTCGATCAGTGCACCCAGGCTCGACGCATCCAGGTCGGCGGAGAGGTACCACGCCGTCCCACGACCCACGCGTCGACGAGTGATGGCGGGGAGTCCTGCGACCGCGCCATCCGAGTAGCTGGCGATGACGTCCACTCCCTCCGCTGCGGACGGTGCTTGCAGGACCTCGGTCCAGCGGGCGGCGGTCCAGCCGTTGTCGAGGCCGACGGTCTGCCCCTCCGCGAGTGGAGCGAACTCCTCCACCACGACGCCCAGTAAGGACCGGAACGCACCCGTGAACCCACCTGGGCGCACGGTGTTCACCTCATCCACGACCCCGGAGAACCAGGTGACGAGCACGGTCCCTCCGGCCTCGACGAAGGCTTCGACGGCACGCGCGTTGTCGTCCGAGACGAGGAACAGCCCCGGGACGACCACGATCCGGTAAAACGAGAGATCCGTCCACGGAGCGACCACGTCCGTCGTGGTGGCCCGTTCGAAGAAGGCGTTGTGCACGGCACGAGCCGTCTCGGAAGCACCCATCCGGTTGATGGGCTTGAGTCCGCTCCGCACCGCCCAGCCGGCCTCGTTGTCGTGCAGGATCGCGACGTCGGCCCGGGTGACGACGGTTCCGCGCACCTCCGCGAGCGCCGCGACGTCCTGACCGAGCGAGACCACCCGTCTGAACGCCCGACTGTCACGGCCGGCATGGGGCAGCATGGCGGAGTGGAACTGTTCCGTCCCGGACTTGGAGGCACGCCACTGGAAAAACATGACGCTGTCCGAGCCGCGCGCGACGTGCGCCAGGGCGTGGCGCGCGAGTTCTCCGGGTTCCTTGGGTTGGTTGATCGAGTGCCAACTCGACCCGCCGGTCGCGTGCTCCATGAGCATCCACGGGCCACCGCCGGACATGCCCCGCATCCGGTCGCCGCTGAAGGCGAGGTCCTGGTGCCGGAGCGGGTCCGGACCGTAGGTGTAGTGGTCGTTCGCGACGACGTCCATCTCGACCGCCCAGCGAGTGTAGTCGACGACATCCGGACCGAGCCCGACCATGAAGTTCGTAGTGATGGGCAGGTCTGTGTGCTCCAGCAGGACGGCCCGTTCCGCGCGATACTGCTCGAGGAGTTCATCCGAGGAGAACCGTTCGTAGTCGAGCAGCTGGCCCGGGTTGTGCGCCGTCGCCCCGCTCGGTGTCGTGACCTCTTCGAACGACGAGTAGCTGTTCCCCCAGAAGGCCATTCCCCAGGCAGCGTTGAGCGCTTCGACGGTGGTGTACTTCGCCTCCACCCACTCGCGGAAGCGGTCGTTCGACACGGGGCAGTGACAGCGCGCGTTCCCGCCGCCGAGCTCGTTGCTGACGTGCCACATCCGGACCGCCGGGTGACCGGCGACGTGCGCGGCGAGTCGCTCGACGATGCGCAGGGCGAACCGCCGGAACACCGGTGACGATGGGCAGAAACCGATGCGGCCTCCCGGCGCGAGCGGGTGCCCGTGTTCGTCCTGCGGCAGGATCTCCGGGTGGAGACGGTGCAACCACATCGGCACCGCAGCGGTCGGCGTCGCGAGGTCCACCGCGATCCCGTTCTCGTGCAGGACATCGAGCATCCGGTCGAGCCATGTGAAGTCGAACACCCCCTCCCGCGGTTCATGCACGACCCAGGAGAACACTCCGAGCGTCACGAGGTTGACGCCGGCCTCCCGCATCAACACCATGTCCTCCAGGACGGTCTCCCACGGCCACTGCTCGGGGCTGTAGTCGCCACCGAACGAGAGCGTCTCGGTGGGCCAGGCCGCGGTCATCGGTCGGCTGGGCTCGGTGGTCTCGGTGCTCCTGGTCATGCCGGTGAATCCTTCGTCGTGGTCGGTGATTCGGGTTCGGGGGTGAGGGTGAGGACTCGGGCGGTGGGCGCCGATGTCGAGACGGAGACCGTCAGCTCGCCGGACGGTGCGTCCCAGTGCCAGGTCCAGCCGTCGGTCTCATTGGGGAAGAACGGGGCCGCGACGACCTCGCGTCCGCGGTAGTGCGGCACGGGGATCACCACAGTCTCCGAGGCGCCGGGACGACGCCAGAGGCTGAGGCGCGCACGGTCGGCGCTCCGGAGTCCCAGCGCCACCCACGGGTCGTCCCACGCGGGAAGCCCGAGTGGCCAGAACGGCAGCGACTGCTCGATGTCGGTGAGGACGAGCTGCTGCGCCGCGACCGCTTCGCGCACCAACGCGACCTCCGCCGGCTCCATCAGGTTGAGGTATCCGGAGAGGTACATACGGCCGAGGACCCCGTTGACGAGGGCGAACACCATCGCCTCCCTGCCGGATCCGGTGAGTGGGTAGGCCCAGTTCCCCGCTTGCTCGGGGAGCATCGACGCGGGCGCGGCGGCTGCGATCGTCGCGTACATGACGGGGTCCTGCTGATCGGAGGTCGATTGGAGGTGCAGCCGGGAGAGCATCGCCGAGTCCATCCGCATCGCGCCGGAGGCACAGCTCTCGATGAGCAGTGACGGGTGACGCTCCTGCACGTCGTCGAGCAGATCGAGCAGCGCCCGGTTGTGCTCCAGGAGCCCTGCGCCGGGAGCCAGTCCTCCCGCGTCGGTGCCCGGACCGGTCATGGTATTGGAATCCATCTTGATGAAGCCGATGCCGTGGTCGGCGACGAGGCGGTCGATGACACCGTCCACGTGCGCACGGGCGGCCGGGTCACGCAGGTCGAGCAGGTGTCGGCCGTGCTCGGCGATGCGGATGCCCTCGCGGGAGAAGAAGGCCGACTCCGGGAGTGCGCGTCCCGAGGACGCGAGCGCGAGGGGCGAACGGACGCCGATCACCTCGGGCTCCAACCAGAGTCCTGCGATCATCCCGCGTGAGCGGATGTGGTCGATGACCTCGTCGATGCCGCCGGGGAACCGGCTCGCGGCCGGCAGCCACTCCCCGACCGTGTCCCACCAGTGGCCCTCGGCATACCAGCCGGCGTCGATGCAGAAGAGGTCTGCTCCCGCATCGGCCGCCGCATCGATGAGCGGCAGCAGTTTCTCCGTGGTCGGATCCCCCATGAGCGTGTTCATGTAGTCGTTGAACACGATCGGGAGGGTGTGGTCCGCCTGACGCAGGTGGCGCGTCGCTCGGCGCTGCTCGGTCAGTGCGCCGAGCACCTCGTCGACGCCTCCGTCGGCGAAAGCGACCGATGCCGGCACGGTGGTGAACTGCTCGCCTGGCGCGAGTCGGACACTCCACTGGTTGTCCTGATCCGTCGGGCCGGTCAGCAGCAGATAGGCACCGTGACGCGTCTCGCCGAGCTCGTATCCCCACGGCCCGTTGTGCTCGACCTGCCATGCCAGCGCGTATTCGCCGGCGGTCGCGAGGAGCACCGCGGTCGGCGCCTGCTCGCCACTCGACCACGACCCGCGGTTCGCGACGTGGATGCGACTGCGCGGCGGCTGGTGCTGCACATCGCGGTCGATGCGGGCGAGTCCGATGTCCCTGAGAGGCTTCGTCGTCCAGCGGCTCTCAGCGACCCAGTCGTTCGCCGCGGAGGCAAGGACGAAACCGTCGACCTCGGGGGCGGCGGTGAGGAAGGCCCCGGTGACGAACGTGGAGACGAAATCGAGGACGACCGGATCTCCGGCGGTTACCTCCGTCCACGTGCGGAAGGCGCTGACTTCCGGCCGCAACTCGAAGACACTCGTGACGCTGAGACCGGTGTCCACGTCCCTCTGCTCGATCCGCAGTGTGTGGTCGTCCTCGAGCCGGTGGGACCGATATCGCAGCCGTGCTCCGATGACCGTGTCGACGTGTCGGAAGCTGCCGGGGAACCGCCCGTGGCCGAACGCGGACACCTCCACGAGCGGCTGCCGCAGCGCCTGCCCGAGGATCGGGACAGCGCGGTCGACGCCGCCGCGCGACCCGATGCCGACGAGAGCGACCGGTTCGTCAGGACCCGACGCGAACGCCAGTTCCAGCGCCTCGTTCCCCCACCGGAGCAGGTGCTCCTCACCCGCGTCGTGCCGCTCAGACACGCGCCGGCGTCCGGTCCGCGGATTCCCAGGAAGCGGTGTGGTGGTTGTAGCAGACGGAGTTGTCGAGCAACGCCCGGTCCGGTGCCGCCTCGCTCGACACGACCTTGCCGACCTTCTCCGGGTCGGGCGCCGCGAGCGCGAGCAGCTTCGTGTAGTCGTGCTGGGGGTTGAGGATGACGTCGTCCGCCGGTCCCCGCTCGACGACCCGTCCGTGGTACAGCACCAGGATCTCGTCCGAAAAGTGCCGTGCGGTCGCGAGGTCGTGCGTGATGTAGAGGACCGCGAGGTCGTCCTCGCGCTGGAGTCGACCCATCAGGTTCAGCACCCCGAGGCGGATCGACACGTCGAGCATCGACACCGGCTCGTCGGCGATGAGCACCTGTGCGCCCGGAGCGAGCGCGCGGGCGATGGCCACGCGCTGCCGCTGTCCACCCGAGAGCTCGTGCGGGCGGCGTGCCGCCATGTCCTCGGCCGGAGTCAGGTTCACGCGTTCCAGCATCGTCAGCACCTGCTCGTGCACGGCTCCCGCCCCGGAGGCCCGGCGATGGATCCGGATGGGCCGTGCGATGTGGTGCTCGATCGTGTGAAAGGGGTTGAGCGAGGCGAACGGGTCCTGGAACACCATCTGCACGTGGCGTCGGTAGAGCGAACGGGGCACCGTCGCACCATCGTCGAGGGTCACTTCGATCTGGCCGGACGACGGGCGCTCCAGGCGCGCGAGCATCCGAGCAATGGTCGACTTCCCCGACCCCGACTCCCCCACCAGCGCTACGGTGCGTCCTGGGACGAGGTCGAAGGACACCCGGTCGACCGCTCGGAACGCCGTCCTCTTCAGCCCCTGCTTGATGGTGAAGTCCTTCGTGAGGTCTGTGACGCGGATCGTCGTCATGACGCATCCTCCTGTTCTTCGTCGACACCGGTCCGGATGAAGGCACCGCGGGAGCCGCTGAGGCTCGGGAACGATTGCAGCAGCCGCTGGGTGTATGGATGCTCGGGCTCGCGGTAGATCTGATCCGCGGTGCCCAGCTCGACGATCTCGCCCTCGAGCATGATCGCGATGCGGTCGCTGATCTCGAGGAGCAGCGGGAGATCGTGCGTGATGAAGATGACCGCGAAGTCGAGTTCGTCCCGCAATCGCACGATCTCCCGCAGGATGTCGCGCTGGACGACCACGTCGAGTGCGGTCGTCGGCTCGTCCATGATCATGACCTGCGGTTCGAGGAGCATCGCCATGGCGATCATCACGCGTTGGCGCATGCCGCCCGACAGCTCGTGCGGGTACGAGCTCAGTCGGGACCGGTCGACCCCGACCCGCTCGAGGACGTCGCCCGCCCGTTGGACACACTCCTTCCTCGACAGCTGAGGCCGGTGCGTGATCAGCACGTCGCACAATTGCGCCCGCACGTTCGTGACCGGATTGAGTGCGTTCATCGCCCCTTGGAAGACCATCGACAGTTTCGTCCAACGGAACGTCCGCAGCTCCTCGTCCTTGAGCGCGAGGAGGTCGACGTCGCTGCCGTCGCGGTCGTGGAAGGTGATGCTGCCGGAGGAGATCCGAGCCGGCGGCTTGTGCAGTCGGTTGATCGCGTACGCGAGCGTGGTCTTCCCGCAGCCGGACTCCCCGGCGAGGCCGAGGATCTCCCCTGGTGCGAGGGACAGCGTCGCGTGCTTGACCGCGGTGACCGGGTGTTCGACCTCGTAGACGACCGAGAGGTCGTCGATCGTGACGACAGCCGGTCTGGTCGACCGCTGGGACGGAGGTTCGAGGAGCGTCATGCCCGTGCCTTCCTGTCGGATTCCGAGCTTGCGCTGTCGCGCTTCGCCGTCGCACGCTCCAGCCGCGCGGCCGTTTTGGCCCGCTTCCGGTGCAAGCGGACGTTCTTCAGCTTGGGGTTGATGATCTCGTCGATGGAGAAGTTGATGAGCGACAGGCCCATGCCGAACAGGGCGATGATGAGACCGGGCGGACCGAACCACCACCAGGCACCGAGCGGCAGGGCGAACCCGTTCTGCGCGTAGAACAACATGGTGCCGAGTGTCGAGGAGTTCGACGCACCGAGCCCGAGGAACGACAGGCCCGCTTCACCGAGGATCGCCGCGATGACGGCGAACACGAACTGGGACGCGAGCACGGGCAGCAGGTTCGGCAGGATCTCGACCGCGATGACC
This sequence comes from Plantibacter sp. ME-Dv--P-095, assembly GCF_030209365.1. Taxonomy (NCBI): domain Bacteria; kingdom Bacillati; phylum Actinomycetota; class Actinomycetes; order Micrococcales; family Microbacteriaceae; genus Plantibacter; species Plantibacter sp. ME-Dv--P-095. Next base: position 24,825 of record NZ_JARVSB010000001.1, on the reverse strand, counting down.
CGACCGGCCCGCTCACCGGCGACGCGGGAGGCCGCGACGTAGTCGCGACTGCGGATCGAGAGGGTCTGCGCTCGGAGCACCCGGCTGGACGCGGCCCATCCGGTGATCGCGAGCACGACCGCGATCGTCCAGAGACCCCGCTGCTCCGGTGGGACGAACCCCGAGATCACGATCACGAGCGGCAGCCCGGGGATCACGAGGAACACGTTCGAGAACAGCGAGAACGCCTCATCGGTGAAGCCGCCGATGTACGCGCCGAGGATGCCGAAGAACGCGGAGAGGATCGTCGCGAGCACTCCGACGATGAGCCCGATCTGCAGCGAGCCGGCTGTCGCGTACGCCAGCTGGGCGAAGACGTCCTGCCCGGTCTGCGTCGTGCCCAGGAGGTGCTCGGCACTCGGCGGCTGCAGACCGTCGTCGCGGATGGTCGTCGGGTCCCCGACGAGCAAGGGCCCGACGAGTCCGAAGAGCGCGATGCCGCCGACGAGGATAAGACCGACGGCGAGCCACGGCGTCATGGTCGGCAGCATCATCCGCCAGGCCGATCGCGGTTTCTTCCCTCGCTCGGCGGCGGCGGTCGCGAGGGCCCGTGTCGCGTCGGGCACGTTGGGTTCGGTGCGAGGAGCGAGGTTCGTCATCGGCTGAGTCCTTCCAGAACGATCGGCTGCGCCAGGAGTGGGACACACATCGTGCGCCCGGGCATCAGACGCTCACCCGGGTGCGCGGGTCGATGAGCCCGTAGAAGAGGTCGACGATGAGGTTGGCCCCGAGGACGGCGAGCGTGATGTACAGGAAGATGCCTTGCATCAGCGCGTAGTCGTTGTTGGTGACCGCCGAGAGGAGCTTCGACCCGATGCCCGGATACGAGAACACCTGCTCGGTCACGATCGACCCGGACACGACGAACCCGAGTGAGATCGCGAAACCGGCGACCGACGGCAGGACCGCGTTCCGCGCCGCGTAGTTGCGGAGGATGCGCCCCTGGCTGAGCCCCTTCGCCTGGGCCGTGAGGATGTAATCCTCGGACAGCGTCGAGACCATCATGTTGCGCATGCCGAGCAGCCAACCGCCGAGCGACGCGATGACGATCGTCAGTGCCGGAAGGAACCCGTACTGCACGGCCGAGGCGATGAACTCCCAGGAGAAGCCCGGATCGAGGACGACGTCGTAGCCGCCCTGGGAGGGGAAGAGCTTGAGCGTCGTCGCGAACACGTAGACGAGGATCAGGGCCAGCCAGAAGTACGGCACCGCCGCCAGCAGCGTGGTCGCCGGCACGAGGGAGTCGAGCCAGGTGCCAGGCTTCCACCCCACGATCGCGCCGAGGGAGACGCCGATGATCGTCGCGAGGACGGTCGAGATGCCGACCAGCACGATCGTCCACGGGAGTGAGGTGCTGATCACCTCGGTGACCGGCGTCGGGAAGTAGCTGACCGACACCCCAAGGTCACCGCGGAAGACGTTGACGAGGTAGTTCCAGTACTGGAGGGGCAGCGGTTCGGAGGAGTCGCCGCCGAGCAGGAGCTCGTAGGCCTTGCGCGTGTCCGGGGTGACGATGCCACCCCGTTGCTGCAGCTTGGCCAGCAGGATGTCGACCGGGTTGCCGGGCAACAGTCTCGGGATCAGGAAGTTGAGAGTCAGTGCAGCCCAGAGGGCGACGAGGTAGAACCCCAGCTTGCGGACGAAGTAGTTCACGACATCCCTCCCCCGTGCCGCGTTTCGTGCTCCTGCTCCTGCTCAGCGGCGATCATCATCACTTCCCCGTCGGCTTCAGTGCCTTGAAGATCTCCGCGTTGTCCGGAGATGCCCAGATCGCGGGGAAGGCGTACAGGTTGTCGAGCGTCGGCCAGCCGGTGAACTTCTCACTGTGGAACTCGCTGGTCGTCCCGCCGGTCATGATCGGGATGTACGGCATGTCCGCGACGATCTTCGCCTGGATGATGTCGAACTGCGCTTGACGAGCCGCGGTGTCGCTCGGGTTGGTCGCCTTCAGGACGGCCAGCGCGGCGTCGACCTCTGGGTCGCTGAAGCGGGCGATGTTCTGCGGCGCGATCTCACCGACGGGTGCCGTGAACGCAGAGTTGAAGTACTTGTCGTACAGGTAGTACGGGTCGGAAGCGGCACCCTGACCGAGGGAGTCGATCGCGAGCTGGTAGTTGCCCTTGCCCTTCTTGTCCGTCCACTCGTTCCACGAGGACTGCGCCACCTTGAGCTCGATGCCGGCCGCCTTCAGCTGCTGCGACATGGTGTCGATGGCGGTGATGTAGTCGGTCCAACCGGTGACGACCTCGACGGTGAGCGACAGCTTCGTGCCGTCCTTCTCGTAGATGCCGTCGGAGCCCTTCGACCAGCCCGCGCCCTCCAGCAGACCGGCGGCCTTCGCCGTGTCAGGGGTGTTCGGCGCGACGGGCTCGGCGATCGCCGGAGAGATCAGGTCCTGCTGGGTGGTGGTCAGCGCGAAGGTCGGCGAGATGTCGCTCGCGGTGTTCTGGAAGGCGAGCGAGTTCATCTGGTCGCGGTTCAGCGCCGAGTAGATCGCCTGCCGGACAGCCGGGTCGGTCTGCGGACCGGCGCAGCCGAGCGCGGTGCTCGAGCAGGTGAGCAGCGCCATCTGGTTCTGCGGGATCGTGATCGCCTCGTACCCGGGGTAGGTCGTGGACACGTTCTCGATGTCCGGCACCGGGCCGGTCTGCCAGTCGATCGACCCGGCCGCGAGCGCGTCGGCGCCCGCGGTGTTGCCAGAGAGCGAGAGGTAGCGGACCGCCTTCACGGCCGGCTCACCGTCCCAGTACTTCGGGTTCGCGACCAGCGTGAAGGCTTGGGCTTTGAAGTTGCCGAGGGTGTACGGACCGGTACCGACCGGCTTCTCCATGACGTCGGTCGTCGGGTCGGTGTCCTTCCAGATGTGCTCCGGAACGATCGGTGTGCGTCCGAGGAGCGTCGGGCCGCTCACGAATGCCGGGTGGTCCCAGGTGAACACGACGTGCGTGTCGTCGGTCGCCTCGACGGTCCCGTCGAAGCCACCGGTGTTGATCGACGGGGTCTTCAGCAGGAGGTCGAAGGTGAAGGCGACGTCCTTCGCGGTGAACGGCTTGCCGTCGGACCAGGTCGCGCCGTCGCGGACGGTGACCGACAACTGCGTGCCGTCGTCGTTCCACGTGTACTCGGTACCGAGGAGCGGCTTGTACGGGTCGGTGTTGACGTTGGTCACGAAGAAGAGCGACTCGTAGATGGTGCCGATACCGCCGATCTGCGAGGGCGAGTACGGGTTGAAGTTGATCTGGTAGTCGCCCGACTGGCCGGTGTAGGCGACGAGCGTGTCGGACGCTGAGGCCGAGCCGCTCGATCCGCTCGACGGAGAGCAGCCGGAGAGGAGGAGTGCTGCCGCGGCGGCCGCGACGGCACCCACGACCCAGGTGCGGCGACGGGGCCGGGAGCCCGTGGTACTGAGGAACATCGTTGATCCTTTCCCAGGGCGTTGACCGCGGGATGCAGTCGACGCCGACTTCGTGATCGGGGTGGATATTTCCACCCGACGCGTCCATTGTTACTTAGGTAAATTATGTGCGTCAAGCACTTCGGGCCAACTCGTCCCGATCCGACGCCGTACCGAAAGGGCCTCATGACAGACCTCCTGGACACGCAGCTTCACGGCGACGACGCCGAAACTCGACCCGGCTCCGCGCACCCCGTCGTCCTCCGGCGCGACGGCGTCTCCCTCGTCGTCGACACCGGCGGTCACGGTGCAGGCGCGCACAGCCGCGCGACCTTGCCGACCGTCCTGCACTGGGGAGCGGACCTCGGCGACCTCTCACCTGCGGCGATACTCGACCTCGCCGCAGCACTCAGCCGACGATCCGGCGAGGAAACGGTGGACGCCTCTTGGCAGGCGTCCATCCTGCCGGGTGAAGGCGATGCCTGGGCCGGTCGGCCAGGTGTTCAACTGAGACGCGACGGCGTGCCGCTGTACCCCCGCTGGTCGAACGTCGAGCCCATCGCGGCCGCCGACGGGACCACGCTCACGACGATCGCACACGACCCGACGAACGCTCTGCGGCTGACCTCCACCATCGCCATCCAGGCGGGAGGCGTGGTCACGCTCACCCACTCCCTCGAACGGACACACGCGGACGCCCGAGCGTCGAGCACCCTGACCGTGGACTGGTTGGAGGCCACCCTGCCGGTCCCCAAGTCCGTCGACCACCTGACCACCTTCGCCGGGCGTTGGACGCGGGAGAAGGTGCCCAGCACGAGTCGAATGCCGCGCGGCTCCACCGTGCGGCAGACCCGACGCGGTCGCGGTGGCCACGACGCACCGAACCTCTCCATCGCCTCGGTCGACGCTCCCCGGGACCGGCTCGGCGAACTGTGGGCGGTCCACCTCGGTTGGAGCGCCGACTGCACCTACCGCAACGACCGTCTCGCCGAAGCAGTCGACCTCATCGGTGCGGGCGAACTGCTCCGTGCCGGAGAGATCGAACTCGCTCCGGGCACAAGCTACACGACGCCGACCACCTACTTCGGCTGGTCCGATGCCGGCCTGGACGGACTCTCGCAGCGTTTCCACCGATTCGAGCGGGCACGTCCCAGTCATCCGCGCGCTCCCCGACCACTCGTCCTCAACACCTGGGAGGCGGTCTACTTCCACCACGACCCGGCCTTCCTCCACGAGCTCGCGGCGATCGCTGCGGACGTCGGCGTGGAACGCTTCGTCCTCGACGACGGCTGGTTCCTCGGCCGCCGGGACGACACCCGCGGTCTCGGCGACTGGTTCGTCGACCGCGACGTCTGGCCGGACGGTCTCGGCCCCCTCGCAGCTCGGGTGCACGAGCTTGGGATGGAGTTCGGCCTGTGGTTCGAACCCGAGATGATTAACCTCGACTCCGACCTGGCGCGGGCACATCCGGAATGGTTGCTCCACGCACCGGATCACTTCCCGACACCCGAGGGGATCTCGTGGCGCAGCCAGTTCGTCCTCGACATCGCCCGCGAGGACGCCTACGCGTACATCCTTGACCGCCTGCACCGTCTGGTCGGCGAGCTGGGCATCGACTTCATCAAGTGGGACCACAACCGCGATCTCGTCGAGGCGACGCACGACGGGCGACCGGGTACGCATCGACAGACGCGCGCCCTGTACCGCCTGATGGCCGAGCTCAAAGCGCTGCACCCCGGTCTCGAGATCGAGTCCTGCTCCTCCGGCGGCGCGCGCAGCGACCTCGGCATCCTGAGCGTCGCAGACCGCGTCTGGGCGAGTGATTCGAACGATCCGGTCGAACGACAGGACATCCAGCGCTGGACGCAGCTGCTCCTGGCGCCGGAACTCGTCGGAGGTCACGTCGGTCCGACCACGGCGCACTCGTCGGGAAGGACCACGGCGCTGTCGTTCCGCCTCGCGACCAGCCTGATGGGATCGGCGGGGTTCGAATGGAACATCGCAGAGTGCACCCCCGAGGAACGCGTCGTGATCACCCGCTGGGCCGCGCTCTACAAGGAGCTGCGACACGTGATCCACACCGGCACCGCCGTCCACGCGGATGTCCGCGATCCCGCGCTCCGCGTCGTCGGAGCGGTGTCCGAGGATCGCTCGGAAGCCGTCTACACCATCGCCAGCATCGCCACGCTGGAGGACTCCCTGCCCGAACGCATCAGACTCCATGGACTCGACACGACGGCCGACTACCGGATCCGCGTCCGCGACGAGATCGGACGGACGAGTCATGGATTCGCCACCCCGGAGTGGATCACCGCAGGAGACGTGACACTACCCGGCTCGGTCCTGGACTCGATCGGCCTGCAGATCCCGCCACTGTGGCCGGCACAGGCGCTCGTCCTCCACGCCACGCGGGCCTGAAGCCGACGTCGGGACCCGTCCGGCAGGACGGGTCCCGACGTGGCGTCGGCGTCGGCCTCAGCGTCCGGCGTGCAGGCCGTTCGCGTGACGCAGGACCTCCTCGGCGACGAACGCCGACGGCTCGAGACCAGCGCGCGCCGTCACGCGGAAGAGCGCCTGTTCGCCCGGGAGCAGTGTCACCATGCCTCGATCGACGCGGGCCGAAGCGTCGACGCGGTCGACCAGGAGCGTGATGTCCCTGACGTAGCTCCTCGCGGTGACGGTCACGAGGTAGCGACCCGGATCGTCGACGTCCACGACCACCTCGGTCGACACCGGGTCAGCGTCGAGTGCCTGATCGACGACCTCCGAGGGATTGTGGATCGCGGTCGCAAATCCCGCGAGGGACGCGGTGATGACCTCGGCGCGCCTGTCCACGACCGCTTCGACGCCGGCCGGGACGATCACCCGTGCCGACCCACGCGCTGCGACCGACGCCTGCACGGCCGCGGTGGCCAGGACGGTCCCGTCGAACATCCTCCGGTGGAGGAGCACTTCCCCCGTCCACGCGTCGGCGGTGTCGTTCAGCACCACGAGTTCCAGACCTCCCTCGGCGGGCTGGAACGTCGCGAGACGTGGCTCGTAGACCGCCCGGAGCGCGAACCAGAGCGGCTTGCGATGTTCGGCGAAGTCAACGGCAGCCCAGGAGACGACCGGCCAATTGTCGTTCAATTGCCAGACGATGACGCCGGTGTTGAGGGGTGCGAGCGAACGGAAGTGCTCGATTCCGAACCGGATCGCCGCCGCTTGGTTGAGCTGGGTGGCCCAGTGCCATTCCTCGATCGTGCGCGGTTCAGGCAGATGTCCGCGCAGGCCGCGTTCGAGTTTCAGGTTGCCGTCCTCCGCCTTCTGATGCACCAGCATCTGAGGCCCGTGCGGGTCGAGCGGTTCATCGTGGACCACATCGACGAGCGTCGACCACGCGGGTGGTCCTTGGAACCCGAACTCCGAGGCGAACCGGGGGCGGTGCCGGCGGAACTCGGAGTAGTCGAGTCGGTTCCACACGTCCCAGATGTGCATGGTGCCGTTCGCGGCGTCGTTCGGATGCAGGTACTCGTCGAAGGAGTACGGGCTCGCGGGCGAGTACGGACGAGTCGGGTCGAGCTCGGCGACGAGGGCGGGGAGGAGTTCGCGATAGTACCCGTTCCCCCAGGTGCGTCCCTGGAGCTCGGTCCGCCACCCCCACTCGACGTATCCCCAGACGTTCTCGTTGTTGCCGTTCCAGACCACGAGGGACGGGTGGGGGCAGAGTCTGGTGATCGCCTCGCGCGCCTCCGCTTCGACTTCGGCTGCGAGCCACTCCTCCTCCGCATACGCAGCACACGCGAACAGGAAGTCCTGCCAGACGAGGACGCCCGCCTCATCGCAGGCGTCGTAGAAGTCGTCGGACTCGTAGATCCCGCCACCCCAGACGCGCAGGAGGTTCATGTTCGCCTCCACCGCGTCGGCGACGCGGCGTCGGTATCGGTCGCGGTCGATCTCCGTGACGAAGGCGTGGTCCGGGATCCAGTTCGCGCCACGGATCTGGATCGGCTCGCCGTTGACGACGATGTCGAACGGCGAACCGTGGTCGTCCGGCACCGTGTCGATCCGCACCGTCCGGAAGCCGATGCGCGAGTGCCAGTGCGCCGTCGATGCGCCCGCCCACTCCTCGCCGACGACGTCGACCTCGACGTCGTAGAGGGGCTGTCCACCGTGACCCCTCGGCCACCAGACGTCCACATCCGGAACGGCGAGGGTGACCCGCACCTCGGCGACGCCCGGCTCGACGGACACGGTGTCCTCGACCCCACCGACGGCGACCCGGAGTCGTACACGCTCGGAATCCGCGCGGGACGGCGTGGCCCAGTCCAAGCTGATGCGCGCATCCAGGACGCCAGCCAGGCCGTCTTCATGGTCCGCCAGGTCGACGAGCGGGCGGACGGAGTCGATCCGGACTCCCGACCAGCTCTCGATGCCGATCGGTCGCCAGATACCGCTGGTCGCGACGTCGATCCCCCAGTCCCAGCCGAAGTTCGATGCGGCCTTCCGCAGCGCGTTGTAGGGATGATGGTTCACATGCGGCCTGGCTCCGTGCGCCGCGGATCTCGCCTCCGCCTCGTCGACAGGAGCCGCGAAGGTGATCGTCAGTCGGTTCTCGCCCGTGCGAAGGTGCGGACCGACGTCGAAACGGTAGCTCCGATGCTGATTCTCGGTCTCCGCAATGAGCCTGCCGTTCAACTCGATCGAGGCGACGGTGTCGAGGCCGAGCGCCACCAGATCGTGACGCTCCGCCTGGTCGGCACTCCAGTGGAAGGTCGTCTCATAGCGCCAAACCGTGCTCCCGATCCACTGCTGGGCCGCCTCGTTGTCCCCGTCGAACGGGTCGGCGATGAGTCCGTGGGCGTGGAGATCAAGGTGCACGCAACCGGGGACCGACGCGGCGACGGTCACGTCACGGACCGCGTTCGGCACCGGTCCGGCGAGAGCGGTGAGGGTCCAATCGGAATGAAGCGGGAGGTAAGCCATGAGCGTCCTTGCGTGTCGGGCCTGCTGACGGATGTCATCTGCTACTTTATTACTTAACGTGACAAAGTCGATCACGATGACGGAAGCGGTAGGCTCCCGATGCCGACGCCGATGCCGGCGAGACCCGATGGCGAGAGGACCCCACGCGTGACGGAGACTCGTCTGTCCACGAACGCTCCACACCGGTGGCCGCACCTTGCGGACGCCGAACGCGGCGCCCTCCGCGAACTCCTCATCCACGGCCCGCTCCCCCGCGCCGAGATCGCGCGACGCCTCGACGTGTCCCGAGCGAGCCTGACCCGCGCGACCCGGGTGCTGATGGAGCAGGCGATGGTCACGGAAGGCGAGACAGCCCTGCGCGGCGCCATGGGTCGGCCTAGTGAGATGCTCGTCGTCCGTGGCGACGCTCACCATTTCCTCGGGGTGAAGCTGACCGGCGATGCCGTGTTCGCGGTCGTGACGGATCTCAGTGCGCAGATCGTCGCGAGCGCGGAGGAACCATTGGTGTCCACGTCCGTCTCCGACACCGTGGACCAGATCGGCCGGCTGTACGACCGATTCGCCGTGGAGTTCGACGACATCCGCGCCGCGGGAATCTGCCTCGCCGGAGACCTCGCCCGGATCGACGGCCGTCAGATCGTCCTCGCCTCCTACTTCCTCAAGTGGCGGGACGTGCCGCTCGCCGAGCTGCTCGGCCAGCGGTTGGGCATCCCGGTGACGGCCGACAACGACGTCCACGCGCTGACCGCCTCGCAGCACTGGTTCGGCGCGGGCGCAGGATCGGACTCACTGGCCCTCATCACGATCGGCGCCGGCATCGGATTCGGCCTGATCGTCGACGGCCGCGTCGTCACCGGCCACAGCGGACGTGCCGGTCGCTTCGACCACCTGATCGTCGATTCCACCGGCTCGACCTGCGGGCTCGGGCATCACGGTTGCGCAAGCGTCTACCTCACGAGCGAGTCCATCGTGAGAGCGGTGGGCCGCGAGGACGTCGACTATGCGGGAGCAGTCTCACTCGCCCGCGCGGGTGACGCGACCGCACTGCGGGCGTTCGAATCAGCCGGCCGAGCCCTGGGCGTCATCATCGGGACGATCATCAACGGACTCGATCCGGAACGGGTCGTCCTGACCGGCGATGGTCTCGCCGTCCTGGAAATCGCAGGCCCTGAGGTGCGTCGGACGATCGAAGCGATTCGACTTCCGAACGACGCACCAGCGCGGTTGGAGGTCCTCCCGTTCGAGTTCACCGAGTGGGCTCGTGCGGGTGCTGTGGCAGCGATCCGGACGATCCTCCGGTTCTGACGCCCGCTTCCAAACATTCGAACCACGGCGACGCTTTCGGGCTGCACTGGCTCAGTCGCCGATCCAGTACTCGCGAGTCGGCATCGCGGCGGCAAGGTTATGCCACACCTGCTCCGTCATCGCGATCCGAAGGAGAGCCAGGTTGGCGGCGCCGGTCTCGCTCACGTTCCGAGCGACGACGGCCCCGCCAGCCTTGGTGCTGTGACGAAGGCTCTTACCGGGACGCCGGTGATGCGGGAAGCCGATCACGGTCGTAAGTCGTCGCGGTGTACCCATGCGGTACCGGGTGCCCATCCTCGTCGAGACTCACGAACACGATCCGTTCGATCGTGAGGATGCTCCGTCGGGAGACCATGTTTCGCACCTCTGCCCGCATCGTGAGCGAGGTCCGGCCGAAGGCGGTCGCGCGGAGCCCCATCTCGATGAGGTCCCCCTGGAGCGCAGAGGAGACGAAATCGATCTCGGAGATGTACTTCGTCACCGCCCGCGGGTTCCCGAGCTGCAGGATCGCGTAGATAGCCGCCTCCTCGTCGATCCAGCGCAGCAGACTGCCGCCGAACAGACTCCCGTGTGCATTGAGATCCTCCGGACGGACCCAGCGACGCGAATGGAAGGTGATCCCCTGCGCCTGCTCCGCCCGCGCTGCAGAGCCACTCGACCCGACACTCACGGTTCGGCCTCAGATCACCGGCAGGAGGATGTCCCGCACCAGCGCGTCGAGCTTGGCATCGGCTTCGAGGAACTGACGCAACGTCCGGCGTGTGGCGCCGAAATCGTCGAACTCATCAATGGACATGCCATCCACCAGGTACGCCCTCCGGAATTCCGGAACTCGTTCCAAGAGCGTGTCCACGATGTGCTGAGCGACCGGCACGTCGATGCGGTGCAGGTCGACGGGGATCCGGTTCTCGTTGATACGCAGCTGCCAGTCGAACGGCGGCGAGACCACCAGATCGCCGCCGACCAGCTCGGACCACTGCAGGTGGTTACGGAAGGCGGCGGAGAGGATCCTCGACCGGTACCCACGTTCAGTGAAGATCCGGTGCGCCTCCTTCAACGCGGCCACGCCCGCCCACTCGAGGTAGCCGGGATCGATGAGGATGCGGTCCTTCGCGACGGACGCCTTCAGCCAGTCGTCGAGGCGCCCGCCCATGATGGTGACGACGGAGCCGAACTCCCAGTCCGGCAGTCCCTCAGCGGCCCGTCGATCGAGACCGCGCTCGATCGCCTCGGCGACCGCGACGGCCTGCGCCACCGTGAACGAGACCGTCGCGTTGATGCTGACGCCTCGATAGGTCGCTTCCTCGATCGCGCGGATACCGACCGCGGTCGCGGGGATCTTCACGATGATGTTCTCGGCCAGCGCCGAGAATCGAACGGCCTGCTCGACGAGCGCGTCAGCGTCTCGGTGCAGGCGTGGATCGGTCTGGATCGACAGCCGACCGTTGCGGCCGTTGCTTTCCCGGAACGCCGGCTCGAGGAGCACGGCGGCCTGGATCGACAGCTCCTCGACCACCTTCCAGCCAAGCTCGGCCTCCCCTGCCGTCGGGAACTCGACAGCAAGTTCAGCGATCCGCGGCGCCCACACGTCGAGGTTCTGGGAGATCACGGCGAGCGCGATGACCGGGTTGCAGGTCGCGCCGACCGCACCGAACGCGATCGACCTGGCGAGTTCGTCAGGGTCCGCGGAGTCGTTCCACAGACTTGTCGGCGTCGAGGCGGCTGCAACGGCGAGCGGAAGGGTGTCGGCTGTGGTGAGTGTGTCGGTCATCGAAATGCCTCCGGAAGTCGAGTGGGCGATCGCCGGAGCTGCGGCGACGCAGTACGTCGAGCCTATCCAATTTTTGACAGTATGTCCTGACAATCTGCGAACCAACTCACTGCGACCTGACATACCCACCATTTGGAAAGCCCTGATATTGTCAGGACAAGTTTTCACTCCACCCTGAAGGAGCCTCATGGCACAGCTCGAGCAGACGCTCCCCGTCGAACTCTTCCTCGACCTCGACCGCTCGGGTCCGGTCCCGCTCTACTACCAGATCGCGACCCGGCTCGAGCAAGCAATCCACGATGAGACGTTGCCGGCGGGATCGCGTCTCGAGAACGAGGTCGCGCTGGGCAATCGCCTCGGACTCTCCCGCCCCACGATCCGTCGAGCCATTCAGGAACTCGTGGACAAGGGCCTCCTCGTTCGTCGCCGCGGCATCGGCACACAGGTCGTCCACGGCAAGGTCACGCGGAACGTCGAACTCACGAGCTTGTTCGAGGATCTCGAGCGTACGGGCCAGAAACCGGAGACCGACATCCTCTCGGCCGAGGTCACAACGGCGGACGAGAAGGTCGCGGACGCCCTCGGCGTGTCGGCCGGTAGCCCGATCGTCCACATCAAACGGCTGCGCCGGGCGGACGGTGTCCCGCTGGCGATCCTCGAGAACTTCCTCCCCGAGGACCTCACCGACCTCGACCTCGGAGCCCTCGAGCACCACGGTCTCTATCAACTCCTCCGAGCACGCGGCGTCACGATGCGCGTGGCCAAGCAGCGGATCGGCGCGAGGGAGGCGACGGGGGCGGAGAGTGAGATGCTCGACGTCCGGAAGGGCGGCGCTCTCCTGACGATGTCGCGGACCGCCTTCGACAACTCCGGTCGGGCGGTCGAGTTCGGCCAGCACGTCTACCGACCCGACCTGTACTCCTTCGAGGTCACCCTCGTCGACCGGTAACGACCGGATCGCGCGACCTCAGCGCGCCGGAACGGCGAGCTCGCCGCTCAGGTACTGTGCGCGACCGAAGCCGAAGGACCAGTCTTGCGGCCCGTTCTCGACGTAGCCGATGAAGACGTCCGCGCCGTCGACGCCGACCTCGGAGAGATGCCCGGCTACAGCCGCGTAGAGCGCCTGCTTGGTCTCGTCGCTTCGACCGCGCTGGGTGAAGATCTGGATCATGACGACGCCGCCGGAGCGCTCGAAACCGAGCCCCGCATCCTCGGCGATGATCTGACCGGCCAGATGTTCGGTCACGATCTGGAAGCGATCACGGGGCGGAATCCCGTACACGGACACGATCGCCTCGTGGATGGCGTCTGCGATCTCTCGGACGTTCGCGGCATCACGGCCGGCGGTGAGGTCGATCCTGACGAGCGGCATAGAAGTCTCCTGTTCGGCAAAACTTTGTAAGGACATTCTTACCTTAGCGGCTCACCGGGCCTCTGTCACCAATAAGTAAATATGTCCTGACTTTCTATTGCCCTCTTGTCAGTTCTTCACTAGCTTGAGCCCTGCAATGATGCACGGGCCGCCCGAGGCCCACCCCTCGAAAGGACACAACGAAGTGAACACCTCAGCACGACGCTCGCTCCTCGGCACGATCGCCCTCGTCGGCGTCGCTGCACTCGCCCTGGCCGGTTGCACGGCGACCCCGAGCGCCGGCAGCAGCTCAGACGCCGGGCTCGCCTCCGGTTTCGGATCGCGCGCGGACAACCGCGACGCCTACTTCTTCACCTACTACAACCCGGCGAGCGACCCGTTCTGGGCGCAGATCCTGAAGGGCGGCGAGGACGCCGCCGAGCTCGGTCACCTGAATCTCACCCACCAGACCGCGGAAGGCGACCCGGACAAGATGGTCGACCTCGTCGGCACGGCGATCGCGACCAAGCCCTCGCTCATCTTCATGCCGTTCAACGAGGGTGAGAAATGGTCGAAAGTGGCCTGTGACGCCCACGACGCCGGTATCACCGTCATCGCCTACAACGTGCCCGCTCCTGACAGCGCGAAGGACTGCGTGTCCGGCTTCGTCGGCCAGGACTTCACCGAAGTCGGCACGCTCGTCGGCGAACGCCTCCTGAAGGAAGTCGACCTCAAGGAGGGCGACAAGGTCATGTTCCCGGCTGAAGAACCGGAACAGGACTACGCGATCAAGCGAGGCGGCGGCGTCCAGAAGGCCCTCGACGAGGTCGGCGCCAAGGGTGAGTACCTCCGCACGTCCGGCGCCGACGAGGAAGCCCTCAACTCCATGACGTCGTGGCTGACCGCGAACCCCGACGTCAAGGCGATCGTCCCGCTCGGCGGCACGCCGCACCGGAACGTCGTCGCCGCCATGGAGGCTGCGGGCATCTCCGTCCCGGTCGTCGGTTTCGACACGTCCCCGCAGGTGATCCAGGGCATCAAGGACGGCAAGATCCTCGCGACCGCCGATCAGCAGGGCTACGTGCAGGGGTACCAGTCGGTCATGCAGGGCATTCTGTCGATCGACTTCGGCCTCTCCCCCGCCAACATCAACTCCGGCGGCCTCGGCCTGATCGACAAGTCCAACGTCTCCTTCCTCGAGGAGAAGGACCTGCAGGGCATCCGCTACTGACGCCCGCCCACAGCGCCGGGGGCCGATCCACGACCCTCGGCGCACCGCACGGCATCCCCTCTCCGAACCGACCGCGATCCGTCGCGCACCGAAGGACCCCCATGTCTCAACCACCCACGCGCGAACCCGCGCCCATCCTGACCGCCCCGCTCTCCACGGAGAGCATCTCCCAGCCGCGCAAGCTGTCCGACAACCAACCGCACGGATTCGTCGACCGACTGCGGGACACGATCACCTACACCCGCGGACGCGGCGCACTCGAGATCGGCATCATCTTCGCGATCGTCCTGCTCGGCTTCATCATCGCCGGCGTGGTCGCACCGGACGCGTTCCCGTTCCTGTCGCCGAGCAACCTCTCCGGCGTCATCTCCCAGTCCATCCCCGTGCTCGCCATCCTCGGCATCGGCGCCGGGATCCTCATGATCGCGGGCGAGTTCGACCTGTCGCTCGGCGCGAACATCGGCTTCTCCGCGATCATCTTCATCCGCGTCTCCGAGGCCGTCGGCTGGGGCTGGGGTGCACTCGCAGCCATCGCCTGCGGCACCGGCATCGCGCTCATCAACGGCCTCATCGTCGTCGTCACCAAGATCCCGTCCTTCATCGCCACACTCGGTATGGGGTTCTTCTGGACCGGTGCAAGCCTCTTCGTGAACGGCACATCGCCCGCAATCCTGTCGAGCGCGAAGGACGACACGCTCGTCACGCTCTTCGCCGGCGACTTCGGCCTGTTCCGGTCACAGCTGGTCTGGTTGCTCGTCATCGGCGTGATCGGCTGGCTCTTCCTCCACCGGCACAAGCGCGGCAACCACGTCTACGCCGTCGGCGGCAACGCGGCCGCGGCGAAGGCGATCTCCATCAACCCGGCCGTCGTCCGGCTCATGGCGTTCGGCATCTTCGGCGGACTCGTCGGGTTCGCCTCGATCCTTATCGCGGTCCGCACCTCGTCGATGCAGCCGGGGAGCACCGACGACTACACGCTCATGGCCATCGCCGCCGCCGTAGTCGGTGGGACCTCGCTCCTCGGCGGTCGAGGCAGCATCGTCGGCATGATCATCGGCGCCGCCCTCATCCGCATCATCGAGAACGGACTCATCCTCGCGAAGGCGCCCGGCTTCTACATCCAACTCTTCGTCGGCCTCATCATCGTGATCGCCGCCATCTTCAACAAGCTCATGGAAGGAAAGGCCTCGTGATCATCGACGCCACCATCGACACCGCGACGCCTCTGCTCAGGGTCGAGGGAGTCACCAAGCGATACGGAGCCAACACCGTCCTGAACGACGTCTCCTTCGACATCGGCCACAGCGAGGTCGTCGGCCTGCTCGGCGACAATGGTGCCGGCAAGTCGACACTTGTGAAGATCATGTCGGGCGTCGTCCAGATGTCGTCGGGTTCGTACACCTGGGAAGGTCAGCAGCACGACACCGTCAACCGGGCGCTGACGGAACAGCTCGGCGTCGAGACGATTTTCCAGGACTCGGCGCTCGTGCCGCAGATGTCCATCACTCGGAACCTGTTCATGGGTCGGGAGATCACCAACCGTCTCGGTCTCATGAAGATGAAGCAGATGGACGCGATCACCTCGGAGATCCTGGACACCGTCGTGACGATCGAGGGCATCAAGTCCTCGAAGCAGCTCGTCGCCTCGCTGTCAGGCGGACAGGCGCAGGCGGTCGCCATCGCCCGAGCGGTGCACTTCAAGCGAAGCCTCCTCATCCTGGACGAACCGACGTCCGCACTCGCCGTGCGGGCGACCGAGGCGCTGCTGAACTATCTCCGACAGTTGAAGTCGGAGGGCGTGAGCTCGGTGCTGGTCACCCACAACCTGCACCACGCCTACCAGGTCTGTGATCGCCACATCGTGATGAACCACGGGCGGAAGATCCTCGATGTCCGCCGCGAGGACACGAGTGTCGAAGAACTCACTGCTGCTGTCGTCGAGGGCGCGGTCGGCGTCGAGCGGTTCCGCACTGGCGCGTTCTGAATCGGAGCCACCTCCTGCGAGCCCTGCCCCACCGATGCGTGGCGGCAGGGCTCGCTTCGTGAAGACGCTCATGTCGGTACTGGCGCTTGTTGGCAGAATGTCCTAACATAAGGACACATTCTCACCCGGTTCAGCGTCGACAACCGGCCCATCGGGGCTGGAGGCGGGAACACGCAAAGGAGCGAACAACGTGTCTCATGGTGGAACGATCACCAATGCCGTGAAGGTGGCCTTGCCACCCCTCGGCAACGGCCCCTACAACAAGCGCCTCGGCCTCGTCGCCGTCATCGCGACCTTCGGTGGACTCCTCTTCGGCTACGACACCGGGGTGCTCAACGGCGCCCTGTCGTTCATGATGGAGTACTTCGGGCTCAATCCCTTCCAAGAGGGCCTCATCACCTTCACCCTGTTGATCGGGGCTGCTGTAGGCGCCTTCTTCGGCGGGCGACTGTCGGACCGACTCGGTCGGAAGCGCAACATCCTCATCATCGCCGTCCTGTTCTTCATCGGTGCCGGCGGCTGTGTCATCGCTCCGAGCTACGAGATCCTCCTCGTCTTCCGCTTCATCCTCGGTCTCGCCGTGGGTGGCGCCTCGGTCACCGTCCCGGTCTACCTCGCCGAGGTCGCCCCGTTCGAGAAGCGCGGAAGCCTCGTCTCCCGCAATGAACTGATGATCGTCGGCGGGCAGTTCCTCGCCTTCGCCATCAACGCCATCATCGGCAATGTCTGGGGCTCCAACGACCACGTCTGGCGCTACATGCTCGCCATCGCCGTGATCCCGGCATTCGTCCTGTTCTTCGGCATGCTCCGGATGCCCGAGAGTCCGCGCTGGCTCCTCGCTCGCGGTCGCGACGACGAGGCCCTCGAGGTGCTCCGGCAGGTGCGATCCGAGGAGCGGGCCGTCGCCGAGATGGAAGAGGTCCGGCAGCTCTCCGTGATCGAGAAGGACGAGCAGTCCGGCACCTTCATGGACATCGTGCGGACCCCGTGGATCCGACGCCTCCTCTTCATCGGCATCGGCATCGCCGCCTACCAGCAGCTCACCGGCATCAACTCGATGATGTACTACGGCACCCAGGTGCTCGAGGCGGCCGGCTTCACACGGAACGCCGCGCTGAGCTTCAACGTCCTGAACGGTGTGATGTCCGTCACGGCGATGCTCGTGGCACTCTCCATCATCAACCGCTTCAACCGCCGCTCGCTGATGCTGTTCGGCTTCATCGGGACCACGACGATGCACCTGCTCGTCGGCGCCATCGGCCTGGGGCTCCCTGAGGACAACCCCGTCCGCCCGTGGCTGCTCCTCGTCGCGATCCTGCTCTTCATCGGGATCATGCAGGGCACCATCGGTCCCCTCGCGTGGCTCATGATCGCCGAGATCTTCCCACTGAAGATGCGCGGCGTCATGATCGGCATCACCGTCCTGGTGCTCTGGTCCACGAACGCGATCATCTCGTTGGCGTTCCCCTCGCTCGTCGAGTCGCTCGGTTTCGGAACGTTCCTGCTCTTCGCAGCGGTCGGTCTCCTCGCCATCCTCTTCGTCGCGACGAGCGTCCCGGAGACGAAGGGCAAGAGCCTGGAGTCCCTCGAGGACCACTTCAAGGAGCAGTACAAGACGTTCTGATCGGCAGCCGCTGTACCGCCGAACGGCCCGCCCTCATCGAGAGGGCGGGCCGTTCGGTCGTGGGGGCTTCATCCCCCGGCTCCGTGTGCCGGAGGCGTCAGACGGATGAGAGGTCGACCCACGCTCCGAGGCGGTCGCTGTGCCGCGCTGCCTCGAGGATCGCGAACGTCGCGAGCGAGCCCTCGACGGCGACAGGGAACCCGCCCGACCCGGAGTCGACGGCGTCGCGGACACCGGTGTAGAAGTCCTGCCACCGGCCGTCGGCCCGCGGGTAGGGCCGACGCTCGCCATCGACCGTCGTCAGCCTGCCCCACCGCTCGTGCGGCTCGACACCCCACCCCCGGTCGCCCGGTCGCAGGCCGGCGAGCACCTGCTCGGTCTGGATGTCGAGTCCGTCCAGGGTGATGGTCCCGGAGCTTCCGGTGACCCGGAGGCGCGGCCGGCCGTCAGGCTGGAGGACGTCGGATGCGACGATCGACCGGACACCGTTCCGGTGCTCTATCACCAGATCGAAGGCGTACTCGTAGGCGTCAGCGGGTCGGCGGTCGATCGTCGCGAACACCCGGTCCGCCGGCCCGAGGGCTTCGCGCACCTGGTCCACGATATGACTCCCGAGGTCGAGGAGCTGGCCGCCCCCTGACCCGTCGGCAGTCGCCTCGGGCTCCCAGCGGTCGAGCACGTTCTCGACCGTCCGGAGGTCACCGACCGCTCCAGAACGGACGATCGCCCGCAGCGTCCTGGACTCCGAGTCCCACCGCCGGTTCTGGAACACGCTGAGCGGCACGCCCCGCTCGGCGGCGTAAGAGACGAGCTCGCGGGCCTCGGCGAGGCTGACGGCCATCGGTTTGTCGACGATCACCGGTACGGCCGCGTCGATCACCTGTTTCGCGAGATCGATGCGTCCCGACGGCGGCGTTGAAATCGTGACGACGTCGACGCCGGATGCCAGCAATTCGGCCAGGGTGTCGAAGGCTGGGACACCAGGATGATCCGATGCCAACTCCGCGCGTCTCGCCGGCGATCGGGTCACCACACCGGCGAGGACGCCCTCGCCGAGTGCGGTGACGAACGGGGCGTGGAATGTGCGCCCGCCGAAACCGTATCCGACGAGGCCGAGTCTCACGCGTCGGCTCCCGCTCCCTCATTCGAGGCGGCCGCGCGGCCGGTGTCGATGAGGGCGCGGAGGCGCTCGAGCTGGAACCGCGAGATCTCGTCGGCGCGCTCGTCCTCCGCGAAGACGTTCGACACGAGGATGGCGTCCTCGCGATCGAGGAAGCCGGTGCGACCGAGCGTTGCGAAGAGTCCCGTCCAGTCGACGTCACCGTCGCCGATCGCGAGGTGCTGGTGCACCCGTGCCGCGTTGCCCGGCGGGTTGCTGATGTATCGAAGGCCATGCGACCGGTGGTGGTCGAAGGTGTCCGCCGCGTACACCGCACCGAGTCGGTCGCCGAGCTCAGGCAGCAGGCTGGCAGCGCGGTCGCCGTAATGGAAGGTGTGCGAGGCGACGTAGACGAAGCCGACGGATGACGAATTCAAGCCGCGGATGATCCGCCAGGCCTCGAGCCCGTCCTCGACGAAGTCGTCGGGGTGCGGGTCGAAGTTGATCCGGACACCCTCCCGTTCGGCGAGCGGCAACAGGGTCTCCATCGAACGGTAGAACGCCGCCTCCGAGTCCTCGCTGCGCTCCGGCCGGCCGCTGAACTCGGTGTTGAGGGTGTCGACACCGAGCTCGACCGCCAGCCGGATGATGCGCGAGAAGTTCCGGACGGCAGCCTCCCGCTGCGGCTCCTCGGGTGAGGAGATGCGCTGCACCGGCAGGAGTGCCGGGATCGTGATCCCGGCGTCGGCGACGCGCTTGCGCAGGGCGGCGACGAGGGCGTCGTCGGCCTTGGGGTAGCGGTAGAACGGCCCGAAGTCGGCGTGCGGCGTCAGCTGCAGGTGGTCGTACCCGAGCCGTGCGGCGATGTCGGGGAAGTCGAGCAGCCCGTGGTCGTGGTGGTACGGGGTCGGGTCGAGGGCGATGCGGACCATCGGGGAACTCCTTCGTCAGTGCGTCCGGCCGGCGTCGCGAGGGACCCCGACCGGACGCGGATCAAGCGTAGAACGCGGGGCGCTCGGGAACGACGACGGGCACCGGGCCGTCGGTGTTGAGGGCGGCGACGCCGGCCTCGCAGGCGAGTGCCACCTTGTAGCCGTCCCAGGCGTTCGGGCCGTCGACGAGCGTGCCGAGACGGACGGCGTCCACCCAGCGCTGCACCTGCTCGTCGTAGGCCGCGGCGAACCGGGTCACGAAGCTCGTGTGGTCGGCGACGCTGAAGCGGCCGTCCTTCCACTGCTGCAGCCCCGACGGCTGGCCGATGCGTGCGATGCTCTCGGCGAAGACGGCCTCGGTCGCAACCTGGTAGCCGAACTGGACACTCACGTTCATCTCCACGTCGACGAGGACACCGTTCGCGAGCTCGATGATGACGAGGATCGGCTCGCGCAGGTGGTCAGGGCTCAGCCGGTTGCGACGCGGGTACTTCACCTCGACGCTCGCGACGGTCGAGCCGGCCACCCACGGCAGCACGTCGAACTCGTGCACGACGGAGTCGGTGATGAGCATCGTCTGCGTGTATGTGTCGGGGACGACCGCGTTGCGGTGGACACCGCGGAGCATGAGGAGCTCGCCGGCCTCGCCCGACTCGACGAGGGCGCGCAGCTGCTGGTACTCGGCGTCGAACCGGCGCATGAACCCGACCTGGATGTGCGGTCGGTCGAGCTGCTGCTCGGCCTCGAGCACCCGCCACGACGACGTGGAGTCGGGCGTCAGCGGCTTCTCGCAGAGGATCGGGAGTCCGGCGGCGAGTGCCGGCAGGAGCACCGGCTCGTGGAACTGCCCGGGGGTCGCGATGAGGACGGCGTCCACAGCGCCGGCCGCGATCGCGTCCTCGATCCTGGTGAACGCCTGGGCCCCGGGGGCGTTGGCGGCCGCGGCTGCGGCGCGGCCTGCGTCCGGTTCGATGATCGCCGCGACGACCGCACCGCTCACGCGTTCGGTGATCCGTTTGACGTGGTCGGCTCCCATCAGGCCGGCACCGACGATGCCGACCCGGAGGTCGCCGGTCCGTGCGTCGGTCCCCGTGGGACGGTCAGTGGTCTGGGTGGTGGTGCTCATGGCGTCGGTGCCTTCCGTGGGTTCTGGCTGGTCGGGGTGGGTCAGCTGACGCGGGCCGCGGCGGTCTCGCCGAAGATGTGCTCGCGTGTGCGCTTGGCGATGGGGAACGGGCGATCGATCGAGCAGCCGTACATGTCCTGCTCGACGATGCCGAAGATCTGCGGGTCGAGTGCCGCGACGCGCTCGATGATGGGGCCGAGCTCCGGGACGCCGAACGGCGGCTCGACCATGATGTCCTGGGTGACGGCCTCGGCGAACGGCACGTCGTTCTTCAGGACGTCGAACAGCAGGCTCGTGTCGACCTGCTTCAGGTGCAGGTAGCCGATCCGCGACGGGTGGTCGTCGATGAGCTTGAGGTTGTCGCCGCCGTAGTAGGAGAAGTGGCCCGTGTCGAGGCAGAGGTTCGTGTACCGCTCGTCGGTCTCCGCGAGGAAGCGCTCGACCTCTTTGGTCGTCCCGACGTGGCTGTCGGCGTGGGAGTGGAACTGCTGCTTGATCCCGAACTCCTCGAGGAGGGCCTTGCCGAGGCGATCGTGCCCGGCGGCGAGCTTCGCCCACTGCCCGTCGTCGAGGGTGCGAGCCTCGAGGACCTCACTCGTCGCGTCACTGCGCCACAGGTCCGGGATCACGACGAGGTGCTCGGCCCCGAGCTTCGAGACGAGCCCGGCGATGTCGAGCGCCTGGTCCCAGGCGCGCTTCCACTGGTCGTCGCCCTTGTGGAAGCCGGTGAAGACGGTTCCCGCCGAGAGCTTGAGCCCTCGAGAGCCGAGTTCGTCGGCGAGCTGGTTCGGATCGGTGGGGAGGTACCCGTACGGGCCGAGCTCGATCCACTCGTAGCCGGAAGCGACGACCTCGTCGAGGAAGCGCTCCCACGGGACCTGCTTCGGGTCGTCGGGGAACCAGACACCCCAGGAGTCGGGCGCGGTGCCGATACGGATCGACGGGGTGGTGGCGGATGCTGACATCGGGTTCCTTCGGTACTCGTTCGTGGGGTTCTGGTCGGTGACTCAGCCGAGCAGCGGCTTCTGGGTGGCCTTGATCTCGGCGTACTCCTCGTACGCACGCCGCGTGCTCGGCAGCTCGGAGACTGCGGGGACGGGGACGTCCCACCAGCCTTCGCCGTCGGGCGAGTACAGCAGTGGATCGCTGTTGATGTGGATGAGCGTCGTCCGGTCGGAGGCCTTTGCGGTCGCCATGGCCGCCCTGAGGTCGTCGATCGACGAGGCGCCGGGCTGGATCTCGATCACGTCGACGCCGTAGCTGCGCGCATTGGCGGCGAGGTCGACGGGCAGGATCTGCTCGCCCTGGAAGTTGCGGGCCTCGGGGTCGAGGCTGCGGTACCAGGTGCCGAAGCGTTCGGATCCGACCGTCTCCGAGAGGTGCCCGATCGAGGCGTACCCGTGGTTCTGGATGAGGACGACGATGAGCTTGATGCCCTCGGCGACCGCGGTCACGAGCTCCGTGTGGAGCATGAGGTACGACCCGTCGCCCACCATGACGACCACGTCGCGGTCGGATCCGCTCGCCTCGGCACCGCGCTTCACGCCGAGCCCGCCGGCGATCTCGTATCCCATGCAGGAGAAGGCGTACTCGACGTGGTAGCCGAGGGCGTCCCGCACGCGCCACAGCTTGTGGAGGTCGCCGGGGAGCGAGCCGGCCGCCTGCACGATCACGTCCTCAGGGTCGGTGCTCGACTGCACGGCACCGATGATCTCGGCCTGGCCGGGGAGCGCGAGTCCGGACGGCACGAAGGCCTCGTCGACGACCGCATCCCATGCCGCCTTCTCGCGGCGGACGGTCTCGGCGTGTTCGGCGTCGACGCGGAATCCGGCGAGCTCGGTCTGCAACGCTTCGAGCGTCTCCCGCGCATCCGCGACGACGGCGATCTGCGTTCCGTGCTTGTACGCGTCGAAGCTCGCGACGTTGACGTTGACGAAGGTCACACCCTCGGCCTGGAACGCCGTGCGGCTCGCCGTGGTGAAGTCGCTGTAGCGCGTCCCCACACCGATCACGACGTCGGCTTCCGCCGCGAGACGATTGGCCGCCGTGGTCCCGGTGGCGCCGATCGCGCCGACGTTCTGGGGGTGGTCCCACACGAGCGAACCGCCACCGGCCTGCGAGGTACCGACGGGGATGCCGGTCGCCTCGACGAGCAGCCGCAGCGCCTCCTCCGCGTTCGAGTAGATCACTCCCCCGCCGGCGACGATGATGGGACGCTTCGCCCCGCGGATCGCCGTGACGGCGCGAGCCAGTGCCGCACGTTCCGGGAGTGGACGGCGGAGGTGCCACTCGCGGTCCTGGAGGAACTCGATCGGCACCTCGACGGTCTCCGCCTGCACGTCCTCCGGCAGGGCGATCGTGACCGCGCCGGTCTCGGCCGGGTCGGTGAGGACGCGCATGGCGGCGAGGGCGATCGAGAACAGCTGCTCGGGCCGCTGCACCCGGTCGAAGAAGCGGGACAGCGGACGGAACGCGTCGTTGACGGTGATGCCGATGTCGTGCGGCAGTTCGAGTTGCTGGAGGACCGGGTCGGCGACGCGTGTCGCGAAGGTGTCACTGGGCAGCAGGAGCGCCGGAAGCCGGTTGGTGGTGGCGAGGGCGGCACCGGTGAGCATGTTCGCGGCACCCGGGCCGACCGAGGCCGCACTCGCGAAGGTGCCGAGGCGTCGGTGCATGCGGGCGTAGCCGACGGATTGGTGCACCATCGCCTGCTCGTTGCGCGCCTGGAAGTAGGGCATGAGGTCGGGCTCGAGCGCGTTCGCCTGTTTGAGCGCCTGCCCGAGACCTGCGACGTTGCCGTGCCCGAAGATGCCGAACATGCCGGGGATGGTCCGCTCCCGGTGGTCGCCGTCCACGGTCCACTGGTGACCGAGGAATTCGACGAGCGCCTGGCTCACCGTCATCCGCTTCGTCCTGGGGTTCGTCGCCATCACTGCTGTCCTTCGTCGTCGGTGCTGTCGTTCGAGTGGTGCGGTGCCGCATCGGCCGTGTACGGCAGGCGCGGGTCGATGTCCTGGCCGGCCCAGCTCTGACGGATCCACGCGTGTGCCGGGTCGTCGCTGATGTGCCAGGCCCGCTCGTCGTCGGGGCCCGCCATCACGTTCAGGTAGTAGAGGTCGTAGCCCGGAGCCGCGACGGCCGGTCCGTGGTACCCGAAGGGTACGAGCGCGATGTCGCCCGTGCGGACGATCGCGGTGATGTCGATCTCCCCGGTGGGCGAGGAGTAGGTGGCGAACATGCCGAAGGGATCCGTCGACGCCGGCGCGACCAGCCCCTTGGACACGGCGGACTCGAAGTAGTAGATCTCCTCGAGTCGAGTCTCCTCGCCGGGCACGTGCTCATCGTGCTTGTGGGCGGGGTAGGACGACCAGTTCTCGGCCGGGGTCACGACCTCGCAGACGATGAGCTTCGCGGCGTCGAGCGCGTCCGGCGTGCCGAAGTTGTGGACCTGCCGGCTGGAGCGCCCGGCACCACGCAACTCGACGGGCACCTCGTCGGCGCGCACGTAGCGGGTCGGCAGCGCGGTGGTCGCCGGTGCCTCAGCGACGGCGACCCGGCCGGAGCCTCGGAGCGTCCCGGCCGTCCCGGTACCGAGGTAGAGGACGTCGGTGGGGCCGTCGAACACGGATGCCCGACCGCCGAGCACCGCGGTGTCGGCGTTCCCGTCACCGTCGGACCACTGCACGGAGAACGAGCCGGCGAGCGGGACGACGATGCGCTCCACCGCACCGGCCAGGAGCCCGAGCTCGTCGTCACCCGAGAGTTCGGCGACGCGGAGCCCGGTGTGCTGCCAACCCTCGGTCGCCCCGTCGACGACGCTCTCCCAGCCGTCGCGGGAGAGCTCGCCCTGCTCGTACATCCACTGCATGGTGTTCACTCCGTCGTGTGTGATTCGATCTTGCCGCTCGGCCCTGCCCTTCGCCAGGCTCCGGGGTGTCGGTCCCTGAGCTTGTCGAAGGGCGGGCGGGCCGGGGTGCCTCAGTTCTGGGGGAAGCCGAGGTTGA